>JBEVLT010000348.1:0-3960 GCA_040509055.1 Chitinophagaceae bacterium | reverse complement strand
ATGCGTAAAAATCATTACATAGGGCAACTGGTTTTGTTGTTTGAAGTTACGGGATTAATAAGCTCCCGGCAACTAAATTTTCTATAAAAAAATAGTGCCGGAAATGGAAAATCATGCCGAAGGATGTGCTTTTTTATGCACTTCTTTCAGCTTCCCGATGGTATTGTGGGTATACACCTGCGTGGCGGCCAGGCTGGCGTGGCCCAGCAGTTCCTTTACCGCATTCAGATCGGCCCCCTGGTTCAGCAGGTGGGTGGCAAACGTGTGGCGCAGCACATGGGGGCTTTTTTTGTCCAGTGTGCTGACCTCGCCTAAATATTTGTTTACCAGCAGCCAGGCATATTTGGGGTACAGCTTTTTCCCCTTTTCGGTCACCAGCAGCACTTCCTCCTTTTTTTCTTCCGGGGTAGCCGGGCCGGCAAATTCTTTTCGCTTCAGGCGCTGGTATTCGCGGATGGAGGCCACCAGCTCGCCGCTTACAGGGATGATCCGCTCTTTATTGCCCTTTCCCAGCACCCTGACCTGCGACCGGGAAAAATCCAGCTGCCGCTCCTTCAGCCCGATCAACTCGCTGAGGCGCATGCCGGTAGCATAAAACAGGGTGATCAGCATCCTGGCGTTCAGGCTTTTCCAGTCTTCGGCCGACTGGTTCAGCATGTCCAGCAACTGCTTCGTTTCAGTCTCTTTGACGAATACCGGCAGGCGACGGCTGATTTTCGGGGCAATTACTTTGCCCATGGGCGTAGCGACGATGGCGCCCCGCTTCAGGTGGTATTTGAAAAAAGACCGGAGTGTGGATATTTTCCGGTTGATGGATTTTGCGGTAAGCTGCTGCTCGCCTTTGAGCACGGCCAGCCAGCTCCGGACAAAAGTATGGGTGATGGCCGCCAGCGGCATGGGGCCAAACTGCCGGTGCAGGTAGGCAAAGAAAGCCCGCAGGTCTGTTTCGTAAGAAATAAGGGTATGCCGGGAATACCGCTTCTCGTATTTGAGATAGTCGAAAAAGGACTGTATGTCGGTGGCTACAGGTTCTGTCATAATGCTCAGCCGGCTGTAAACAAAGATAGCTGCAAAGCTATATACTTTGCAGCTATCCGGTATGTTGGCATCGGCCCGGCCCTTTGGGGCAGGCCAACTAACAGCATTTCTGCTGGATTAAGCTTCGATCTTACCGCTTGCGATCTGCTGTTTGTAGATCGCCTTCAGTACTTCTCCGCGACGTTTTACGGACGGCTTGGTGAAGCTCTGGCGCTCACGCAGTTGCAACAAAACTTTCGATTTTTCGAACTTTTTCTTGTACTTCTTCAGCGCTTTGTCGATGTTTTCGCAATCTTTTGAATCAATGATAAGCATGGTATATACCTCCTTCGGTCGTGTTTTTAAGGACGGCAAAGATAGGACAAAAGTTCAAACCAGGAAAGTTTTTACAGAACCATACCGGCAACCGGTATTTTCAAACGGCAGAGAACCGCTAATTTGCACCCATGTTTACCGGCATCATCGAAACCATCGGCACTGTAAAAGAAGTGATCGTCAGCGGGTCGAACCGGACCTTCTGGATCGAATCTTCCCTGTCACCGGAATTTCGGGTGGACCAGAGCGTGAGCCACAGCGGCGTATGCCTGACCGTGGAAGCCGTGGAAAACGGCCGGCACCGGGTGACAGCCATATCTGAAACGCTCCAAAAGACCAACCTGGAAGCCTGGGAAGCCGGCACGCTGGTCAATATCGAGCGCTGCCTGCAGCTGAACGGGCGGCTGGACGGCCATTTTGTACAGGGCCATGTAGACACCACCGGCACCTGCACCGGCCTTACCGAAAAACAGGGCAGCTGGGAGTTTGTGTTCAGCTTCCCGGAATCATTTGCCGGGCTGCTCATCGAAAAAGGTTCCATTTGCATGAACGGGACCAGCCTCACCGCTTTCAACGTGACCCGGGATAGTTTTACCGTGGCTATCATTCCCTATACCTTCGATCACACCAATATCAGAGACATCCGCCGCGGCAGTACCGTAAACCTGGAGTTTGACATGATCGGGAAATACATCCAGCGGAGAATCGCGCTGGAAACCGCTTAAGCTCTTTTCAACCGGTAGCAGGAGCACCAGCATCCCTCCGACCCCATAATCAACAAGAAAATCATAGCCCCGCCGCTGCCTGTCCGTCCTCATAGCTCATACCTCCTTCTCCCGGTCTCACTTCTTCTTTCCCGCAAGATCAAGTCTCAGCGAAAACACATGGCTGTACAGCGCATTCGATTGGTTGGCCAGGCTGGTGAATGCATAGTCGATGGTGACGCTTTTGATGGTAAAGCCGGCTCCGGCTGAAGGCTGGTAGATCCAGACAATTTTTTTATCCACGAGGTCGCCGTCTGCAAGCGCCCGCTGAAAGTTGTTGATACCTGCCCTTACATAAAACACCTTGTTAAAATTGCATTCCAGCCCAAGCTTTGGGTCGGCGCTGACCGGGTCGGCACTGAGCAGGGTATTGCGCTGCCCGTCAAAGGTGAGGTCGATATTGGCCTCGGCCAGCAGTGTTGCCTTTTTGCTGATCCGGAACTCACGCGCCACACCCACTACCAGGCGCGGGGCCGTCATCTCGGTAGCCTTAACCGGTATGTCGTTATTGGTCAGGTACAGCACTTCCTTTTCCCGCTCTGTGAAGTTGAATGCCCAGGTATTGAATGTGGTGGTTATATCACGGCCCACCACCCCGAACCGCCATTTGCCCTGCTCCACCTGCAGCCCGGCATCCAGCCCGAAGCCCCAGGCTTTGGCAAATTTGCCCACGCTGCGGTGAATGATCTTGGCATTGACACCAAAGCTGATCTTCCGCTTTTCCGTTTCCTTCAACAGCTGGGCATACGACAGCAGGAAGGCATAATCGGCCGAAGAAAAGGTCTGGATATTATTGTAGTTGATCGTGCCGTCCGGTTCTACCAGGTACAGCGTATTCATGATATCGTCTACGGCAAACCGCAATCCCGTGATGGCCAGCGTACGCTTGTTGTTGGTAGCAGGCAGGGCCACGGAAGCAAAGTCGTACTTGCCGATGCCCGCAAAGTACTCGGCATGCATGAGGCTTACCTGGGGGTGATCCCGGATGGCGACCAGGCCCGCAGGATTCCAATACCCGGCCGTACCATCCTGCACGGATGCCACCTGCGAGCTGCCCATGGCCAGCCCCCGGGCGCCGGCGCCGATATTGAGGAACTCGTTGGAGTATTTACGGAATTGTGCACCCGCCGTCATCGTCATCAGCAGCAGGCACAGGTATAGTCCGGTCAGTCTCATCGCTTGGTTTTCGGGTGAAGCAGGGAGCGGGCGCGATGCCCCTTGCACAGGCTGTGAAATTAGCGAAACCAACCTGAACGAAAGGAAAGGCCGGCATCTTTTCAAAATACCACTCCCTGATCTGCCTTACATTTGCGCAAAATGGCGACTGAAAAATGAATCTGATCGAAGAACTGCGCTGGCGGGGTATGATCCAGGACATCATGCCGGGAACGGAAGAACAACTGCAAAAGGAAATGACCCATGCCTATATCGGTTTCGACCCGACGGCCGACAGCCTGCATATCGGCAGCCTGGTCCCTATCCTGCTGCTGGTGCATTTGCAGAAAGCCGGGCATAAGCCAATGGCCCTGGTAGGCGGCGCCACCGGCATGGTCGGCGACCCCAGCGGCAAAAGCGAGGAACGCAACCTGCTGAGTGAAGAAGTGTTGCGCCACAACCAGGAAGGGGTGAAGAAACAGCTGATGCAATACCTCGACTTCGACCCGGCGAAGCCGAACGCTGCTGAAATGGTGAACAACTACGATTGGTTCAAAGACTTCAGCTTCCTGCACTTTATCCGCGACGTGGGCAAGCACATTACGGTGAACTACATGATGAGCAAGGACAGCGTAAAAAAACGGCTGGATGGAGAGACCGGCATGAGCTTTACCGAATTCACTTACCA
>JBEVLT010000347.1:0-6292 GCA_040509055.1 Chitinophagaceae bacterium | reverse complement strand
TTAGACGAACGGGCCGGTTAAGGGACGGCAAAGATAGGGGCCGGTGAATTTCCCTCCAAAAGTTTTTCATTGTTTTTCACTAACTTGGCGCCCCGGTTTGCCCCTGCCATATGGATTGTAATTCCTTGCAATCCTGTAACTTCGCCACGCATTTTAAAAACTTTAAATTCTTTTCTGCAATGAGTACCGTAAAAGTTGCTATCAATGGTTTCGGACGTATCGGCCGCCTGGTATACCGCCAGATCTATAACATGGAAGGCATCGACGTGGTTGCCATCAACGACCTCACCAGCCCCAAAGTACTCGCCCACCTGCTCAAATACGATAGTGCCCAGGGCCGCTTCGACGAAGACGTAACATTTACCGACAGCTCCATCGTCGTCAACGGCGATGAGGTGAAAATATATGCCCAGAAAAACCCGGCCGAGATTCCCTGGAAGGACCACGATGTAGACGTGGTGCTGGAATGCACCGGTTTCTTTACCGACAAGGCCAAGGCCGAAGCACACCTGGCTGCCGGCGCCAAAAGGGTGGTGATCTCCGCTCCCGCTACCGGCGACCTGAAAACGATCGTGTTCAATGTGAACCATGCTATACTGGATGGCAGCGAAACGGTGATCAGCTGCGCCTCCTGCACCACCAACTGCCTGGCCCCCATGGCCCAGGTGCTGGATGAGCAATACGGGATCGTAAACGGCCTGATGACCACCATCCATGCCTATACCAACGACCAGAATACCCAGGATGCCCCGCATCCCAAAGGCGACCTGCGCAGGGCCCGGGCTGCCGCCCAGAACATCGTGCCCAACAGCACCGGCGCCGCCAAAGCTATCGGGCTGGTATTGCCCAACCTGAAAGGCAAGCTGGATGGCAGCGCACAGCGGGTACCTACCCTCACCGGATCGCTCACTGAAGTGACCGCCGTACTGGGCAAAAAAGTAACCGTGGAGGAAGTAAATGCCGCCATGAAGGCCGCCAGCAACGAAAGTTTTGGCTATACCGAAGACGAGATCGTAAGCAGCGATATTATCGGTATCCGCTACGGCTCTCTCTTCGATGCCACGCAGACCCGTGTGCAAACAGTAGGGGATACGCAGCTGGTCCGTACGGTAAGCTGGTACGACAACGAGATGAGCTATGTAAGCCAGCTGGTGCGCACCGTGCATTATTTTGCCGGGTTGATTACTAAATAAGTGAAAATACTAACGGGGGTAAAAACAGGGACTAAGGGTATAGGAGGGGCCTATAATCTGGCTCGCCCTTTGCAGCAATTTAAGTTTTGAATTATTCCCCCGTAAATTATGGAAATCAAAAACATTGATGGGCTTTCGGCAGCAGCGCTGCAGAAAGAGGTAGCGACAGGTGCCAGGTTCGTTTATTTCCAATACACGCTTTCTTTGCTGGTGGTTACGCTGAAGCGTACCTCCGGAGTATACCTGATCCGATCCCATGAAAATGCAGTGTCCCGGAGCTTTCCGTACACGCTGATCTCGTTCCTGTTTGGCTGGTGGGGGGTGCCCTGGGGTCCGAAATGTACCCTGGACGCTATCCAGAACAACCTGCGTGGCGGCAAAAACGTGACGGACGACGTGATGGCGGTAGTAGCAGGGCATGTGCTGTACGAGGAGACCGAGGGTAAGCGAAAGGCAGAGCTATCTTTCTAAAAACTATACTGGTCATGTCAAAATTCTCGAGCCACAATTTCAGGGATGAAAAAGCCCTGATACGGGTGGATTTCAATGTACCGCTGAATGAGCAACACGAAATAACAGACGATACCCGCATCCGGGCGGCTGTTCCCACCATCAAAAAGATCCTCGACGACGGCGGCTCGGTCATCCTGATGTCGCACCTGGGCCGTCCCAAAGATGGTCCCGCAGAAAAATATTCCCTTAAGCATCTTACCGCGCATGTAAGCGAGCTGCTGGGCGGCACGCCGGTACAATTTGCCGATGATTGCATTGGACAGCAGGCGGTTGAAATGGCCGCTGCGCTGAAGCCGGGCGAAGTGCTGCTGCTGGAGAACCTGCGGTTTTACAAGGAAGAGGAAAAGGGCGATAAGGCCTTTGCTGAAAAGCTTGCCAAGCTGGGCGATGTGTGGGTAAACGATGCGTTTGGCACCGCTCACCGGGCCCATGCCTCCACGGCCGTGATCGCGGAATTCTTTGACCCCGGCAAACGCATGTTCGGCCTGCTGATGGAAAGCGAGGTAGCCAGCGCCGACAAAGTGCTGCGCGATACGCAAAAGCCTTTCGTCGCCATCATCGGTGGCGCCAAGGTATCCGACAAGATACTGATCATCGAAAACCTGCTGGAAAAAGCGACCGATATCATCATCGGCGGCGGCATGGCCTATACTTTCCTGAAAGCGGAAGGCGGCCAGATCGGTAAATCGCTCTGCGAAGACGACCGGCTGGACACGGCCAAAGATCTGCTGAAGAAGGCAGAGGAGAAAGGCGTTTGCATTCACCTGCCTTCCGATTCGGTAGTGGCCGATAAGTTTGCTGCCGATGCGGAAACCTCGGCTTCGCCCAGCAACCATGTGCCGGAAGGCTGGATGGGGCTGGACATTGGTCCCAAAGCCATCGAGCAGTTTACGAATATCATTCACCGGTCCAAAACCATCCTGTGGAACGGCCCGATGGGCGTGTTTGAAATGGAAAAGTTCCAGCACGGTACCAAAGCCATTGCTGCTGCGGTGGCCGAAGCTACCGGCGAGGGGGCTTTTTCTCTGGTCGGCGGCGGCGACTCGGTAGCCGCGGTCAACCAGTTTGGCTGCGCCGACAAGGTAAGCTATGTATCCACGGGCGGCGGCGCCATGCTCGAGTATTTCGAGGGGAAAACCCTGCCGGGTATAGCAGCCGTACAGGAGTAAAAGATAGTATTAAAGCGATATGCCCTGTTGTGTTCCTTACGATGGAATACGCAGGGCATTGCTGTTTATTTCAGCCATTACGTTTACAAAGCTTAAAAGAAATCCAGGCTATTTCTTCCTGACCTCGATGATCTTATCGTCATTGCCGCCGTTGCTGGTGCAGAGATACACTTTGCCGGCCGGCGAGATGCACAGGTCGCGCAAGCGTCTGTAGCTGTTGGTAAAGTATTCGGAGGCAGCGCTGATGGCGGAGAAGCTGTTGTCAAGTTTCAGCTGGTACAGCCGCTCATTTTTCAGGGTCACGAGCAACAGGGAGTTCTTCCATTGCGGTATCAGGTCGCTGTTGTAATAATCCAGCCCGCAGGTAGCGATAGTGGGCGTCCAGGCTGTTACCGGTTCCTTTATATTGTTGGCAGTGCAAAAGGTTTGCTCACCAGTGGTATTGCAAAATCCATGTACGTCGGGCCAGCCGTAATTCCTTCCTTTTTCAATGATATTGATCTCGTCGTCGTTGTTGGGGCCGTGTTCGGAACTGTACAACCGGTTGTTGGCAAAGACCAGCCCCTGCGGGTTGCGGTGTCCGAGCGACCAATAGGGGTTGTTGGGTACAGGATTGTCTGCGGGGATGGTTCCGTCCAGGTTCAGCCGCAATATCTTCCCGTTAGGCGAAGACGGGTTCTGCGCCAGTGGCTGGTTGGAGGCGTCGCCGGTGGTGATAAAGAGCTTGTCGCCAACGATCAGCAGGCGGCTGCCGTTGTGGATAGAAGCCGCGGCAATATTATCAATGATGGTGACGGGACTGGTGAGCGAACCGCCGGTATAAATGTACCGTACTACTTTCTCCCGGTAATTGCTGCCATTGTTATAATTATACACGACGAATACATGCGGCGTGGTGGTAAACGAAGGGTGAAGCGCCATGCCCAGGAGGCCGCCCTCGCCATTGGACACTACTTCTCCGATGGTGAGCAGGGGTGACAGGGCGCCTGTGGCGGGGTTCAGCCGGCTGATGCGGCCGCCTCTTTCGGTCATCCAGATATGATCGTCGGGGCCCCACAGGATTTCCCAGGGATAATTCAGGCCGGAGGCGATCACGCTGTCTTTTATTTCAACACTGGCAGGTGGGTCCGGGTCCGGGGAGCCGGAATCGGATTTGGTGCAATACAGGGATGCGCACAACGGCAGGCTGAGCAACAGCCATGCAGCTATTTTCGGGATGATCATACATGACAATTGTAACAGAAGCAGGACGAAAACCATGCCGCAACATTATTGAAATGGAGACACCAGGAACGAAACCTCTTGACCACCGGGAGCCCGCACGTGGCAAACAGCAGGCAGCTGCCGGCGAACGATTCGGTGAACCGGCCTGTTTTGCCGGTATAGATTCGCTGAAAATCAACCCGGTGATGATGAAATACGCTAATTTTAATCTTACAAAATTTTAATCATCATGAAAATGACCCGTAATGTAGGTTGTTTGTTGGGCGTAGGTATCGTATTGCTGATCCTCGTATTCCTGGGATGCGGCAGTTACAATGGAATGGTCAAGCAAAGGAATGCGGTGGATAATTCCTGGGCCCAGGTACAGAACCAATACCAGCGACGTGCAGACCTGATCGATAACCTGGTGAATACCGTGAAAGCGCAGGTGAAGGCCGAAAATCAAACGCTTACACAGGTCATTGCCGCCAGGAACCAGGCCCGCGGCTCCTTTAATAATGCGGCCCGCGTATCCGGCGACAGCCTGACGCAGGAGCGGATCGACCAGTTCCAGCGCAGCTACGATGATTACCAGCGCCAGACGCAGTTGTTTATCAACGTGGTGTCTGAACAGTATCCTGACCTGAAATCGGCCGGTGCCTTTACCGAACTGCGTACGGAGATGTCGGGCACGGAAAACAGGGTGGCCACGGCAAGGATGGATTTCAACAATGCTGCCACAGCGTATAACAACCGTGTGCAGTCCTTTCCCAATAATATTTTCGCAGGCATGTTCGGCTTTAGTAAAAGAGGTTTGTTCCAGGCACAGGCAGGGGCTGAAGTTGCGCCCAAGGTGTCCGACGACTTTATGAAATAGGCTATGAAAATTTTTCCCTGGCAAAAAGAAAAGGTCTTCTTCACGCCCGAAGAGCAGGAGCGCATCGTGGACGCGGTGCGATGGGCCGAACAGCGTACCAGTGGCGAAGTGCGTGTATTCGTAGAACCGCGCTGCCGCTATATGAATGCGCTGGACCGGGCTGTAGAGATATTCCGGGAGCTGAAGATGGATCAGACACAGGACCGCAATGCGGTGCTGGTATACATTGCCGTGAAAGACCGGCAACTGGCCGTTTGGGGCGACGAAGGCATTCACCGCAAAGTAGGGAATGATTACTGGGAAAAGGAAGTAGCGGCTATGATCAGTGCATTCAATCACCAGGATATTGCGGCGGGCATCCGCCAGTGCGTACTGGATATCGGCGAAGCCCTGCATACTCATTTTCCCTACGAGCGGGAAACAGATAAAAACGAACTGCCGGACGATATCGTCTTCGGCAGGTAATTCATCCTATGAGGAAGCTATTACTGTTTGCTTGTTTGGTTATTGCTGCTGTGACGGTCCGCGCACAGGTGGAGAGTAAGATACCGCCAAGACCAAACCCTCCGCGGCTGGTCAATGATATGGCCGGGTTGCTGCAGCCCGACCAGGTACAGGGGCTGGAAAAAAAGGTAGTGGCTTATAACGACAGCACGTCATCGCAGATCGCGATTGTGATCGTAAATGATCTCCAGGGATATGAAGCGGTGGAATATGCCGTGGCCCTGGGCCGTAAATGGGGCATCGGCGGCAAGGAGTTCAACAACGGCATCGTGATCCTGATCTCTACCGGCGGAGGCGCCGGCAACCGTGATGCATTCATCGCCACAGGGTATGGCCTGGAAGGAGCGATTCCTGATATTACGGCCCGAAAAATTGTCGATAATGCGATTATTCCCAATTTCCGGGATGGCAATTATTACCGGGGCCTCGACAAAGCCGTAGATGATATTATCAAAGCGGCAGCCGGTGAATACAAGGCCCCGCAGGGTACGGCCAAAAAGAAAAGCGCCGCCAAGGGTATCGGCGTGGTAGCGATCATTATTTTCATCATCATTTTTTCCATTATCAGCGGGCGCGGCGGTGGCCGCGGCGGCATGATGTCGCGCAGGGGCTATGGCGATCTTGCCGCCGGCTGGATCATTGGCAGCCTGCTGGGCGGCGGTGGCAGCCGGGGCGGCGGAGGTGGTGGAGGCTGGTCCGGTGGCGGTGGAGGCGGTTTCGGAGGCTTTGGCGGCGGCAGCTTCGGTGGCGGCGGCGCCGGGGGCAAATGGTAACAGCAGATTAAAAAAGTTTAAAGGTTAAAGTTGGCGATCCGGTGCCCCAGGCACCGGATC
>JBEVLT010000346.1:0-4274 GCA_040509055.1 Chitinophagaceae bacterium | reverse complement strand
AGCTTATCGGTATGATCAAGAATAAAGGATCCGAATACCAGCACAAACGGTAATGAAATACCCAGCAATCCCACGGATTTGCGGAGCGTCATAAACGAAATGATCCTGGAATCGGGATCGGGTAGCAAAGGCGTTGTCATGATGGATGGTTTTAATGGTGACCGGTATTTCGGCAGGGAAAAATTAATTAAAATAATCTGTAATGTCAATAGCCCCGGCCCGAAGGCTGAATATACGGTTCCCTTTGCTACAGGCCGGCTGTGTTTGCGGGCCGATCGGTCATCGGTCGTGAATATCCGCGCACATGAAAAATTCATACAGTATGCAGGCCTTCTTCACTAAGACAGTTGATACAGGCATCGGCTGGTTAGTCCCGGAAAAAGATCAGGGGCTTGTTAAACTTCTTACAAATTCGCCGGTCTCAGCCATATTCATTCCTTTTGTTTATGATGAAACCGTTCAAATGGCTGGCAGCTATAGCATTGACGGGTGTTACCTGCCTTTTGTTGTCCTTCGGCAACGAATCGCGTGACAGGCAACCCTATAATTTTCCCTATCGCAAAGCCGGTCTTACCGAAAAACAGGCAGCGGCCCATTTGCTGAGCCGTTTCAGCTACGGTGCCCGTCCCGGCGATATCGACAGGGTGGTAAATATGGGGCTGGAAAACTGGTTTGCGCAGCAACTGGAGGGTAACCTGCCGGATGACACGGTAGCCGCCCTGCTCAGTTCCTACGATGCGCTGCAGCTAAGCAATGAAGAGGTCGCCCGGACCTATCCCAGGCCCGGCCAGGTATTGCGGATGGCAGTGCGGGACAGCGTGATCAAACAGGATTCGGTAAATGTGGCCGGCCGGAAAGAATACAAAGACTTGTTGCAGCAATACATGCAGCAAAAAGGTTTAAAGCCGCAGCGTGAATTGTACCGGCAGTTCATCAACCAAAAAGTAATACGTGCGATATACTCCGATAACCAGCTGCACGAACTGCTGACCGATTTCTGGTTCAACCATTTTAATGTTTCTGTTACCAAGAACGATTGTGCCAATTTTATTCCCGGTTATGAACGTGATGTCATCCGTCCGAATGTAACCGGCAAATTCGGCGACCTGCTGCTGGCAACGGCCAAATCTCCGGCCATGCTCTTGTACCTCGACAATTTTTCCAGCGCCGGCACCAATACTTCGATGCCGCAAAACTCCCGCGTGCGGCAACGAATAGCAGATACGGTAAATGCGCAGATGGGATCGAAAGCCATGGCGCCATTGCAACAGGGCCGGAATGCACAGGGCCTCAATGAGAATTATGCACGGGAAGTGATGGAACTGCATACGCTGGGAGTAGATGGTGGTTATACACAGGCCGATGTGACGCAGGCGGCCCGCGTGCTTACCGGCTGGACCCTGTACCCCATGCAGGGATACGGACAGAATGCACTGAAAAAGATCGCTGAACGGGTGGGAGAGGAACGGATGCAGCAGCAGGGGTTTGTACGCGATGGTGATTTCTTTTTTGCAGCCAATCGCCATGATAACAGTGAAAAGACGGTGCTGGGAAAAACCTTCGCGGCCGGCCGCGGCTACGGGGAGGGTGTGGAACTGCTGGACATGCTGGCGCGTCATTCCGCTACGGCCAGGTTTATTTCAAAGAAGCTGGCTATCCGTTTTGTGAGCGACAACCCGCCGCAAAGCCTGGTAGATAAAATGGCGGCTGTCTTCAGCAAAACCAATGGCGACATCAAACAGGTATTGATCACCATGGCCACAGCGCCGGAGTTCTGGAGCAGCGCCTCGCTGCGGCAAAAAACCAAATCGCCTTTTGAACTAACGATCAGTGCCGTACGGGGGCTGGATGCTACCGTAACACAGCCTTACCAGCTGTTCACCTGGCTCACCCGGATGGGGCAAAAGGTTTATTATTACCAGGCGCCGACAGGTTTCCCCGACAGAGGGCAATACTGGATCAATACCGGTTCTTTGCTCAACCGTATGAATTTCGGCCTCGCAATCGCTGCCGGGCGCATACCCGGTATAAAGGTCAACCTGCTGGCGCTGAACAAGGGGCATGAGCCGGAGAGTGCGGAGCAGGCACTGGAGACATACAGCAAATTGCTGTTGCCCGAACGTGACCTTCAAACCACGATCGGTCCGCTGAAACCCATGCTGAACGACCCCAACCTGGAGACCAAGGTCAGCGCTGCCGCCAGCAAAGCAGCTCCCGCTGCCGAAATGAACAGGATGTCAAATGCCGCAGGAGATGATCCGCTGAAAGAAGACATGGAGAAAATGAATACCCGCAATCAGCAGGCCATGAACGATCCGAAGAACATGCTGGCGCAGGTAGTGGGCATTATCATTGGTTCGCCGGAGTTTCAACGCCGGTAAAATTATTCACCCGGAAAAGATGAACACATGACATCAAGAAGAGCGTTTCTCAAAGCCGGCGGTCTCGCCCTGTTCGGCATCGGCATCGGCGGTGTGCCTACCTTCATGGCAAGAGCAGCCGGCAGCAGCAAGCTGATCCTGCCCTATAAAAAAAGAAAAATACTCGTGTGTATTTTCCAGCGCGGGGCTATGGACGGGCTGATGGCGGTAACACCCTTCAACGACGAATACCTGAAAGCGGCAAGACCCACGCTTTTTATGTCGGCCGCTAAAACAGGCGGCAGCAGTTCGCTGCTCGATCTGGATGGGCGTTTCGGCCTGCATCCATCGATGAAAGCTTTCGAACCTTTTTTCCGCGACAAGCGGCTGGCCATCGTGCATGGTATCGGCTCGCCCAACAATACCCGCTCGCATTTCGACGCGCAGGATTATATGGAATCAGGCACACCCTTCAACAAGGGAACAGCCAGCGGCTGGCTGAACCGGGCTGCCGGATTGATGGGGCATGATGCCACACCTTTCCGTGCGGTAAGCCTTACTTCCTCGCTGCCCCGGTCGCTCTACGGCGATAATCCGGCCGTTGCGATCAACAACCTCAACGACTTCGGCATCCAGCTGAAAGGCAATCCCATGTCGGCCAATGTAGCTGCCAAAAGCTTTGAAGACCTTTATGCGCAAACTTCTTCCTCCCTGCTGAAAGAGACCGGTAAGGAAAGCTTTGATGCGGTAAAAATGCTGCAGAAGGCCGACCCGAAAAAATATACCCCGGAAAACAATGCCGTGTATCCGGAAAGCGACCTTGGCAGTTCGCTGAAGCAGATCGCCCAGCTCATCAAAATGGATATCGGCGTGGAAGTAGCGTTTGCCGAATCCGGGGGATGGGATACGCATTTCAACCAGGGAAAAGAAACCGGTACGTTTGCCCGCAATGTAGCAGACCTGAGCAACAGCATTACGGCTTTCTGGACCGATATGGGTACTTACCAGGACGATCTGACCGTGATGACCATGACCGAATTCGGCCGCACCGTGAAGCAAAACGGTACAGGCGGGACGGATCATGGCCGTGCTTCGTGCAACTTTATCCTGGGCAATGATGTGAACGGAGGCATCGTGCATGGCGATCTGCCATCGCTGGCGGTCGAGAACCTGGAGGATGGGCGCGACCTGAAAGTAACGACCGATTTTCGCAGCGTATTCAGCGAAGTGGCCAATACCCACCTGCAGATCACCGACAGGGCAAAACTGTTTCCGGACTGGACCGGCAGCCAGATCGGCGTCATGAAGCCGAAGGCATAATGCCTGTAGCAGTTATTGTGTAATAAAAAGCCGGAATACTTCCTTGGTAATGATCCTGCAGTTTTCTGCCAGGTCTTCCAGCGTGCAGCTGATCATTTGAATATTGACGGGCAGTTCGTTGCGGGTTTCGGTCAGCCCGATATGGAGGATATTCTCTTCGCTTACTTCCGCACTGCCTTTTAATTTATTGAAGATATGGGTGGCTGCTTCTTCATTGCGGCCAACAAAGAATTTACCGAAATTCTCAAATCCGCCGGCCGTTTTAATGCTCAGTATGATCTCGAAGGCTGTGTTCATGTCCATACAGTCAACAATGAAAATGCCAGAGACAGGAAGCGCGGTAAAAAAAATGTTATTCCGGGTGTAGGGCCTGCCGGTTGCCTGGTTGATGAGGCGTTTCTGACATGTTGTATGGGTTTATATCACCGTAAAGAAAAAGGAGGGCCTGAAGGCCCTCCGGGTGATGGCGGGGGAACCATCTGCATTAATCTTCTACGATCAGGCTCACTTTTTTACTCCTGGAAAAAGGGGTACCCGATTTTTCTGAATAACCGGTTACGTGCAGGTCGATGTTGTAACTGCCGGCTTCAAACG
>JBEVLT010000345.1:0-12496 GCA_040509055.1 Chitinophagaceae bacterium | reverse complement strand
TATCGGGTTTATGATAGATGAAGAAGGCAATGTGTCAGATATCAAAGCGTTGACCAATCATGGATTTGGCATGGAGCAGGAAGTGATCCGTATTCTGAAACTATCGCTTAACTGGAACCCTGTGATAAAAGACGGACAGAAAGTAAAAGCCTATCGCAGGCTACCTCTTTCCTTCAAAATATCCTCGGATGGCTTCGAAAGAAAAAGACGAGCTGCCCGGCCCCGGTCTGCTTAACCAGCACCGATCACGATCCTGGAAGACCGGCTCCCGGCTTTTTTATATCTTGCCGTCCTGAAATCATCACCATGTCTACCAAAAAATGGTTCGCCACCGCCGTACTTCTTTTATCCTGCAGCCTGGTTTTCCTGTTGGGCACTGCCGCTCCTTCCACCATTTGCCTGCCTGTACAACCTGTACAGGATACCCTCCCCCGCATCTACGAAGCGGTAGAAGTAGAAGCTACTTTTCCGGGCGGGATTGATGGCTGGGTAAAATTCCTGGAAACCACCCTCGATGCCTCGGTTCCCGTCAGGAAAGGAGCGCCGGAAGGACGCTATACGGTTTACATACAGTTTGTAGTGGATAAAGAAGGCAATATCTCCAATATCAAAGCGCTGACCAACCACGGATATGGCATGGAAGGCGAAGTGATCCGGATCCTGAAGAAATCACCCAACTGGCTACCGGCCACCCAAGGCGGGCGGAAGGTAAAAGCGTATCGCAAACAACCCGTCACCTTTGTGGTGATCGATGAGAATAAAAAAAGGAAAAAACGCTCCTGACCTGCTGCCGGCTACTCAGTCGGCCTTGCCATGCCCAGGCCTACCAGGCCGATCACAATAAGGGCCAGGAAAACGAATTGCAGTGCCGTGACGCGCTCCCCGAAAAAAGCAATTCCCAGCAGGGCTACCAGCACCGTGCTGGTGCCGGCCCATATAGCATTGGCCAGCCCTACCGGCAGGTGCTTCAATGCGAGGGTAAGAAACACGAAACTCAGGATATAGGCCACCACGGCTATGGCCGCCTGTCCCTTATGATGAAATCCCTGCGATGCTTTCATAAACAGTACGGCCGCGCTTTCGGACACGATGGTCAGGAGTAGAAATAAATAGCCCATAGCGATAGGATTTGATATACCAAAGGTAAAGGCAAACGAAAGGGCCTATACCTTTTACAGGTATAAGCCCTCTTATCAGTCAGATCGAAAATATTATTGCACTCTTCCATCTTTTTTATCCTTGCTCCGGCCGATCAGGTAACCGGCACCTGCACCTACCACACCTCCGATCACAGCGCCTTTACCTTTTTTCTTGCTCACCAGCGCTCCTACCGCAGCACCTGAGGTACCACCGATCACGGCACCGGTAGCCGCTTTACTCCAGCCTTTTTTCTGCGTTTGTGCTGCAGGCTGCGCCGGTTGTGTAACATAGTGGACTTCACGTTGCACCACCACTGGCTGTTTTACCGTTTCAGTCGCAGCAGGCGACTGTGCATCCAGCGTTTTTTCTTCGCGGCTCTTACAAGCACCCAAACTGGCTGCAACAGCCACTACCAAAATAAACTTTTTCATATACGTTGATTTAATGAACGATCTTATTACACGGCATGTATTTCAACTACCGTACCAGCATTGTAATCATTTCCTGTTATGTTGTTTAAAAAAAATCTGCCACACTAAATCAACGGGTTAGAGTGAGGATAGAATTCCACAAATCAGGATGCTTTCTTTTCCTGCGATGGCTTTCGGTTCCGGATAATGCCTTTTACCAGGCTTTTCCACTGGGGCTTGTTCAGGCCAAGCATAGCACCGGCGGCGACGATCAGGTTTCGCAGCCCTGTCAGCCAGTTGCGGGTTTGGGTATTGGGTAGTTCGTTACGGCCCGATACAGAGGCGGTAATCCTGTTATTGTTGCGTACCACGCAAAAACTACTGGTTGATTCGCTGGAAAAAAAGTGGGCTGTTTCCGCACCCGGGGCAAAAGGCGGCGACGCAGGCCTGACCCGTATTGCAATGAATTCATGGTATTTGATTTTGCCCTCTTCTATTTTTTCCACCTGTACCCATTCGCTCCCCTGCCCTGCTTTGTTGCCGGGTATAGCAGGAATACTGATCCGTAAATAATGTCCTTGCTGAACCAGCCCGTTTACTTCTTCGCCGCTTTCGTTGACAATCCGGAAAACAGCCCCGGATCCTGCCAGCGCCCGCCAGCTGTTCACGTTGAGCAAATTGAGTCTTGCCTTTTCAAATAATTGTTGCGCAGCCTGTCCATCGGGCAGGCGGACGCTATAACGCGTATCCGAGCCCGCACCTTTGCGCTGTACCGGTACCGCCGGTCCCGAAGCAGACTTTGTATTGTTAACCGGGTTAGCCATTCAATAGTAGTTGAGCATGCAAGACATTTATTTCACGCCACGCTGGTGCAGCGGAGCCGGATCGCCCGGATCACGCACCTGGTCCCGACTGGCATAGAACGGAAGAATGATGCCGGAAAAGGATCCTGCGCTGAAATTGATAATCGTTGCGGCAAAGAATACCTGAAAACTCAGGCCATTCGTTTTGTCATGGATGACATTCACCGGTTCGCCTGCGAGCGTTTTATGCGCCATGCCAGCGTGAAGAAATCCCGGCACAAAAGCCACAAGCAGCAGGAATGAAAAAAAGGTGGCCAGCAGCACGCCCAGAACCGTCGCCACATGTGCTCCAAAAACCATCGCCACCGTACTTTCATTGTATCCTCTTTGACGGCAATCATGCAGGGTATGCATCCACATGACTACGAAAAATAAAAAGCTGCCTGCGTAAAGCAGCCAGGATGCACGGTACACGGCCCTGGAGATATAAACGGCTACAGGGATGCAAAACAGCACCGCTGCGGCCAGGGCATAGCCCATCGTACTCCTGAAACTGATCTTCCTGAACATACCAGCCAACCCGGAAAAATATGCCAGAGTGCTTTTACAAGGATGGCGCGGAATAGGCAGGGCTACCAAGACGTCTTATTGCCCGGTCTCCGGACCGGAACGACTACGAAAAACCAGCTGGCTTTAGCCACAGGTGCCATTAGAAGGCCGATGCAACGCGAATAAATCCGGATATGCTAACAATTGCTGACATGCCCCATTACCGGGTATTCAGACCCGGGACATAAGAAAATCACAGCCTGGCCGTGGCCGTAAATACCCTGTATAATAAAGCTTCGCAGCACCAGATTGCCAGACCAGCTTGCCGGTAGCATAAAAAAACTCCTGTTGCAGCAGGAGTTGAAAAATGACAGGAGCAAGAGAAGCTGGTTCTTACCGGACAGCCCCCTCTCCCTGCAAACCCTGTACGGCCGGCTTGCCGGGCTGGGCTTTTGCACGGGAAATACGGCGGCCGCGAAAGAACAGGTAAAGATTGAAAAAGAGCATGATGCCCAGGTAAATGCTGAACCCGCCTATTTTATGGCTCAGTATTTCCATCAGCGTACGGTTGCTTTCGATATCGCCGGAAATCTCCATCACCAGGAAGGCGAACCCAAGATTGAGCAGGTAAAAACCGGTTTCGAAAAGACGGTTGGTAGAGAGGGCTATATCAGCCTTGCCGTGAAAGATATCCAGCATAAAGATCCGGCCGTTCCTGAACAGAACACGGGCTACATACCAGGTAAGCACGATCACGACAGGCAGATACACGAGATAGGCGATGAAGTTCAAAGAGGTTTGCATATGCTATGTTTTATTGTTAACAACAGATTGATGGTGGTGGTTGAGCAGCAGGATGACGGACATATTCAAAAAGTGCATGACGGCAAGGGTGAGCAGTATCTTGCCTGTAACCGTGCCGACGGTCACCAGCAGGTCTACCCAGCCGGTAACGGTTTTCCAGAAGCTGATCATCAGCGCAGCATAACCCAGGTTGACCAGGTAATAGCCGGTAAGCAGCAGCCGGTTGATAAACCCGGTCAGCTTTTCATCTCCGTGCAGCAGCCGGAGGATATACACCCGGCCGTTGCGGAAAAAGATCAGCCCGACATGCACGGTAATGATATAGGTGATAAAAAGATAGATGATATAAGCGAGCGTATTCATGAATGATTTCGGTTAAGACATCACAAAGGTAGTCGTAATATTGAATTTTCAAAACTTTCTGAAAAATATTTTACACTAAATATCTAACAGTCGTTAGCGGTTATCAACCGGTTGCCAACTATTTTACGGTCGCCCGGCTTTGAATAAACCATTCGGTTAAATTTGCGCACCTGTTTTAAGATGTATTGCTACCCGTGTCTACCATGAATGAACTGCTGCAGCAACTGGCCGCCTCGCTGGAAGGAGAACTGTATACGGATACCACCATGCGTACCCTGTACGCTACCGATGCCTCGGCCTACCGCGAAATGCCGCTGGCCGTAGCTATCCCCCGTACCACCGGTGATATTAAAAAACTGATTGCTTTTGCCGGCGCTCATTCTACCTCGCTCATACCGCGCACCGCCGGCACATCACTGGCCGGGCAGGTAGTGGGCAGCGGCATCATCGTGGACGTATCGAAACATTTTACCGGCATACTGGAACTGAACACCGCCGAAAACTGGGTGCGTGTGCAGCCCGGCGTGATCCGCGACGAACTGAACGTGTTCCTGAAACCCTACGGGCTGTTCTTCGGACCTGAAACCTCCACGGCCAACCGCGCCATGATCGGCGGCATGGTGGGCAATAACAGCTGCGGCTCCAACTCGGTGGTATACCGCAGCACCCGCGAGCACCTGCTCGCCGTAAAAGCCCTGCTCAGCGATGGCAGCGAAGCGGAATTCAAGGCCACCAGCCTTGAAGAATTTCATGCGAAATGCGAAGGCAGCACGCTCGAAGCGGTTATCTACAAAAAAATAAGAAGCCTGCTGGGCAACTATGAGAACCAGAACGAGATCCGGAAAGAGTTTCCCAAGCCATCCATAGAGCGGAGAAACACAGGATATGCCGTGGACCTGCTGGTGGAAATGGCGCCGTTTACCGCCGGCGGCCCCGATTTTAATTTCTGCTCCCTCATCGCCGGTTCGGAAGGCACCCTGGCCTTTATCACCGAGATCACGCTGAACGTAGTGCCGCTGCCACCGAAAGAAACGGGTTTGCTCTGTGTGCATTTTCATACCATCGACGAATCGCTTCGGGCCAATCTCATTGCGCTTAACTACCGCATCAGCGCCAGTGAGCTCATCGATCATTATATACTGGAGTGTACGAAAAACAACATCGAGCAGCAGAAGAACCGCTTCTTTGTACAGGGCGACCCGGGCGCCATCCTCGTGGTGGAGTTTGCCCGCAATACCCGGGAGGAGATCATCGCCGATGCGCAGCAATGCGAGGCAGACATGCGGGCCGCCGGGCTGGGCTACCATTTTCCCCTGCTGTTTGGCGCCGATACCAAAAAAATATGGACACTCCGCAAAGCAGGATTGGGCCTGCTGAGCAACCTGCCGGGCGATGAAAAAGCAGTACCCGTGATCGAAGACACGGCGGTTGATGTGCACGACCTGCCGGCTTATATCAGGGAGTTCAACGAAATACTGAAGCAATACGGTCTGTATTCGGTGCATTATGCCCATGCCGGGTCCGGCGAAATCCACCTGCGACCGATCATCAACCTCAAGACCGGCGAAGGCAACCGGCTGTTCCGGGTGATTGCCGAAGAAATTGCCACGCTGGTAAAAAAATACAAGGGCTCCCTGAGCGGCGAGCACGGCGACGGCCGCCTGCGCGGAGAGTTTATCCGGCAAATGGTAGGCGAAAAGAACTACCACCTGCTCAAAGAAGTGAAGCAGTCCTGGGATCCGCAGGCGATCTTCAATCCCAACAAGATCGTAGACACGCCATCGATGAACACGATGCTGCGGTATGAACCGGGGCAGCAAACCCTGCCCTTCCAAACCATCTTCCGGTTTTACAACCAGGATGTGCTGCAGCATGCCGAGCAATGCAACGGCAGCGGCGACTGCCGCAAGACCCAGCTCAGCGGCGGAACCATGTGCCCCTCCTACATGGCTACCCGCAATGAAAAGGATACTACCCGCGCACGCGCCAATATACTCCGGGAGTTCCTCACCCATTCGCAGAAAATGAACCGGTTCGATCACAAAGAAATCTATGATGTGATGGACCTGTGCCTGAGCTGTAAAGGCTGCAAATCCGAGTGCCCCAGCAATGTGGATGTGGCCAAGCTGAAGGCAGAGTTCCTGCAGCATTATTACGATGCCAATGGCGTACCCTTCCGCTCCCGGCTGATCGCCTGGTTCAGCGCGACCTCTGCAGCAGGCGCCGTATGGCCCTGGCTGTATAATTTCATCATGACCAATGGCAGGGTAAGCAAATGGGTGAAGCGCCTTTCCGGCTTTGCCACCGACCGGTCTATGCCGTCGCTGTACGCCACCACGCTGAAGAAATGGTACAGACGCAGAACAAAGCGATCCGCCCCGGCCGCAGGCAGGACCGTATACCTGTTCTGCGACGAGTTTACCAACTATAATGATACGGCTATCGGCATCAAAGCCATCGAACTGCTGGAGCGGCTCGGATACCAGGTTATAATACCCGACCATACGGAAAGCGGAAGGGCCTGGCTCTCCAAAGGGCTGTTGCGGCAGGCAAAAAAGATCGCCAACAAAAATATCTCGCTGCTTTACCCCATCGTCACTGCCGATGCGCCACTGATCGGCATCGAGCCGTCCGCCATCCTGACCTTCCGCGATGAGTACATCGACCTGGCCGATGATGATAATTATGAAAAAGCAAAGGCGCTGGCCACCCGCGTATTCCTGATCGATGAGTTCATCGCAGGAGAAATAGCCAAAGGCCATATCGGCAAAGAAGTATTCACTTCTGAAAAACGCCATGTAAAGCTGCACGGGCATTGCCAGCAGAAAGCGCTGTCATCGCCCGATTTTTCGGCCCGGCTTTTATCCCTTCCTGAAAACTATACGGTAGAGATCATTCCATCCGGCTGCTGCGGCATGGCCGGTAGTTTCGGCTATGAAAAGGAGCACTATGATCTGTCGATGAAGGTTGGCGAGCTCGTCCTGTTTCCTGCTGTCCGTGCGGCTGCGCAGGAAACGATCATTGCGGCGCCCGGCACCAGCTGCCGTCACCAGGTCAAGGACGGTACGGGACGCAAAGCCAAACATCCGGTGGAAGTATTGCACGAAGCGTTGTTATAGCTAAGTGTTTATACTGAATTTGACTTAAAAGAAACACCGTTTCCCTGTAAATAGCGAAATATTATGAAGCATCGCTGCACAGAAATCCCTATTTTTAAAACTTCATGGATGCTGTAACGCTTACGGGAAGCCCGCGACGGGCGACCGCATGAAGAACCCGATGTAAGCCAACAACCTTGCAACGACGGAGATTACAGACCCAAATAATAAGAAGGCCGACCTCATTGCAACACGGGATAGCGCCGGTGGTTGATGAAGAGATGGATTATTGCCCTGTGCTGACGGCAGCCTGCTGCCCGACCCGGGCGGGTAGCCTCACCAAATGAAAACACCAGAATCAGTTCATAACATTGATATTCCTGAGGCGGATAAGCCTGTTCATAACCTTTGTTGCTATGAAAATTCTCAGTTTCCTGAAAAATACTTTCTCCAATGGGGAGAAAGCAAACGGCGAAAACATTTTCGGCCGTATCATCAGGGCTGCGTATGAGGAATGGAAGGTAAAAGGATCGGGCTACTGGTCCTTCCGGCCGAACGACAAAGGAGTTTTCAGCAACCGGGTATTAAAACTTTCAGGCAAGCAAAAAGTAGCTTTTATCACCGATTCGGTCTGCCAGATAGCCCGGTACAACAAAGGGCGCACCAGCTGGCATTCGCACGACCGGGAATGGCAACTGCAGCATATACGGGACAATTTTCTGCAACACCTGCTCAAAACCAGGCTGGTGCTTGATGAAGCAGATCTTGAGGCCATCATCTCCGCCTTTTCAACCTATAGCCGTCATGATGGCAACAGCCATATCACCTGCTGGCCGGTAAACCTGCTGGTGACCCAGATTGAAAAACAACAGCCCGGCCGGTACGATGCCGAGCGGTTCAGGTATATCCTGGAAATGCTGAAAGAAAACGTAAGCCGCCCTGCCGACGCTGCTTATGAAAAAGACCAGCAAAAGATATTGCGAAAAATAGAAGCCCTGCTTTTTTACTGCGACAAAGGACCTGATGCTATAAAACCTACTTTCTTTCCCGGCAAAGACGACTTCGGAACCTATGCCAATGAAACCGTGGCCCGGATGGACGAATCGGACCGGCTGCGCTGGTTCAGGATCATGCGGCAGGCGCGGAAAGCATCGGGAGGCAAGCCCTCTAAAAAATTTCTCGACGAAAGCAAGACCTTATTCCGGGAATTTGGCACCGACAGGTTCAAGCAACTGGTCAACGGCTGGTTTGTATTCCTGACCGCGATGAAGGAAAGAACCGAACAACTGGTACAGCAATACGACGGCCGGGAGTATGTTTTTACCTCCACGGAATTCCTGGCGGCTTCCAACATCGACATGATCAGGGGATTTGTTTGGATGTGCGTGCATTTCCACGACAAGAGTACGCTCTCGCACATCGCTGTGCTGGCCGAGCGCTGCTTCCGGAAAATACCCGGCAAAGGACCGGCCGCGACCGCTATCGGCAATGCCTGCCTGTACGTGCTGGCGCACACCAAAGGACTGGACGGCATCGGGCACCTTTCCCGCCTGCGCCTGCGTATCAGGCACAGCACCACGCAGGGCCTGATTGAAAAATACCTGCACGAAGCGGCAGCCGAACATGGCGTATCCATTCATGAAATAGAAGATATGGCCGTAGACAGCTATGGCCTGGAAGAAGCAAAAAAAGAATACGACCTCGGCGGCTGCAGGGCCATCCTGAAAATAACCGGTGTTGGCAAAACCGAACTGACCTGGCTGAAACCCGACGGAACGATACAGCGCTCCGAACCTGCCGCCATTAAACAAAGCCATGCCGCCCGGCTGAAAAGAATAAAAGATACCATGAGCCAGGTAGAACTCATGGTGACCGCCCAGCGCGACCGGCTGGACAGGATGTTCAGGTGCACACGCACCATCGCCTGGCCCCAGTTTGTAGCCTTCTATTTTTCACATGGCCTGATGTGCTATTTAACCGACCTGCTGATCTGGGATTTCCGGCATGCCGGACAGCAGGAAGCGGCGTTTTTCCTGGACGGGAAATGGGTGAACAACTGCAATGAAGAGTTGTCCCTTGCCATAGATGAAGATACCATCGTATCTCTCTGGCACCCGGTATTGGCGCCGGCGGCCGAAGTAAAGAGATGGCAGGCGTTCATGATCCGGCACAGCATCGTTCAGCCCATGAAACAGGCTTTTCGCGAAGCCTACCTGCTTACTGATGCGGAACATGCAAACCCTGGCTGCAGCACCAGGATGGCAAACCATGTGCTGAAACAGCAGCAGTTCAACTCGCTGGCCAAACTAAGGGGTTGGAAATATGCGCTCATGGGCGCGTATGACAGTAACAATGCTCATAGCATGGCCACCCTCGATCTGCCCGATCATGGCCTGCAGGCCGGGTTCCACGTCAGCGAGATAAATGCCGACCAGGCAACCAGCGATACCGGCATGTGGCTCTATCTCTCCACCGGCGAGGTCCGTTTTACCGATACGGCAAGCGGCCATGCCCGGGAACTGGCCCGTATACCGCCGGTCGTTTTTTCGGAAGTGATGCGCGATGCGGAGCTGTTTATAGGCATCGCCAGCGTTGGCAACGATCCGGCATGGCCGGAAAGCGGTGGACTGCCGGACTGCCGGGACTACTGGCAGTCTTATTCTTTTGGCGAGCTGACCGAAGTAGCAAAAACAAGAAAGATCATACTGGAACAGCTGGTGGCGCGGCTGCCTATTTCAACCGCCGCAGAACTGAAGGACCGTTTTCTCGTGGTAAAAGGCAAACTGCGAACCTATAAGATACATATCGGCAGCACGAATATCCTGATGGAACCCAACGATCAGTATCTCTGCCTGGTGCCCGATAAGAACGCCAGGAACATGACCGGCAACCTGCCCATTCCCTTCGAAGGCGATACCGGCCTTGCCCTGCTCCTGAGCAAAGCCCTGTTGCTGGCCAATGACGACAAAATAACCGACCCCGCCATTACCCGGCAGTTGCAGTACCGGTAAAACGGTCATACAACATCAAATCACGAAACCCCGGGCAATCCCTGGGTCTCCACCAGGCCGATCCTGGCGGAATGGGCGATCGCATCGCGGCTATGTGTGAAAAGCAGGGTCTGAACGTCTTTTGCTTCGAGTGTCTGCAGCGATTGCAAGGTAGCCTCCCTGTTGTCCGCATTCACTTCACGGATGTAGACAGCGACTATGCGGTCACCGTATTTCTCAGCCAGCCTGGCATAGATGGCGGGATCGCTTTGTGAATTATCGCCAAACAGCACAAACCGCTGTTTGGGAAAAGCATTGAAGATGCGGGCAATGCGCAGCAGCTTACCCTCGTGTTTGGTCTTTCCCGTTTTCCATAGCTCGTGCCAGCGCTTTACCTGGTTCAGCAGGAAAGCGCCTTCCGGCAGGTTGTTGTGATCGAAAAAATCATGCAGATAATCGTAGAGGTTCCACTCGCTGCTCGACACATAAAAAAACGGGTTGGGCGCCTGGGGCTGGGTATGGGCGGCGCCCAGCAGCGCATAATGCCGGGCCACATCCTCAAACATGCTGCGGGTATGCGGGTTTTTGACAAACAGTTCCTTCAACCGCTTGCCGACGGTACCCGAATGCGAGATCATGATGGTATCGTCGATATCGGAAATAAAGGCATACTGGGTAGAATGGGGAATAAACACCAGCCCCTGTCCTTTGGCGATCACTTCTCCCTCCTGCCCCAGGGCACTTACATTGGCCTGGTGCCAGCCGGCCGCCACTTCGTGGGTGGCCTGCCATTCAAATTTGAAAAACCCGTCTTTCTCTGTCACGGTCTCCAGCAGTTGGTCGTACCACACCAGGCGCACACGTACGCCTGCCAGCGGCCTGATGAAGAATAACCGCAGGAGCTGGAAGATATTGACGAAAATATTATTCCGGTAGCGCCGCCGCGGGCGTGGCAGTTTGCTGAACACATGTCCGAAAACGATAAGGTCGTGCGTGTGCCCGTAACCATGATATATTTTGACAGCTGCTGTTTTGCGCATCTTTGGAGACAATTTTGCAGGAGACAACGCAAGTCACTCAAAACCCGATATGTCAGCCAATCCCCTGAAACTACTTTTTATTATCAACCCTGGTGCCGGAAATAAGAAAACGGACTGGAAAAAAGAGATCGAAGCGCATTTCAGCAGCTTACCCCATACAGCTGAACTGTATGACCTGCCGGAACAATGCGACCCGGAAACCATCGGGGAAGCCATCCGGACAGCAAAGCCGGACCGGGTCATTGCCGTAGGAGGCGATGGTACGCTAAAGCTGGTGGCAGGCCTGCTGCAGGGCAGTTCTGTGCCCGTGGGCTTACTGCCGGCCGGCTCGGCCAACGGCATGGCCAAAGAACTGGGCATACCGCAGCAGCCGGCTGCTGCGCTTGATACGACCATCAACGGCCGGGTAAAAAAGATCCACCTGGTCCGCATCAATGAGGAACTATGCATCCATCTCAGCGATATCGGCTTTAACGCCTTTGTGGTGAAAAAATTTGAGGACGAGGGCACCCGCGGCATGTGGGGCTATGTAAAGGCCGCCTGGAAGGTATTGTGGAGCCACTCCAAACTGAAGGTGGAGATAAAAGCAGACGATGACTACATCGTAAGGGAAGCCGCGATGGTGGTGATAGCCAACGGCACCCAATACGGCACAGGTGTAACGATCAATCCCGAAGGCAGCCTGGACGATGCACAGTTTGAAGTAGTGATCATCAAAAAAATATCGTTTGGCGAGATCATTAAAATGCGGTTTACCCATCGCCCCTATCATCCTGCCAAAACGGAATTGCTGCAGACAAAATCGCTAAAGATATCTTCCCGCCACCGTGTCCATTTCCAGGTAGACGGCGAATACCGCGGCAGGGTCAATACCGTGAAGGCAGAGATCATTCCCTCGGCGCTGCATATACTGGTACCCGAAGACAAGGAAAACGGATAGCCTGCTTTTCTGACCTGCCTGCACGCAACTTTAGCAATCATTTATCACCGGCCCGCCGGTGAAAGATTTAATTTGCCCGGCAAAAGGCAGCCACGCCTGCTTACCAAACCCACTCATTCCGTTATGCGACTCCTCCTGTCCAGCTTTATTGTCCTGTTTATGCTCAGCGCCTGCCACCGGCCGGCCAAAGTGCAACAACAACCCCAGCCGCACACGCCTGCAGCGCTGGAAGAAAACAAATCTTCGTACAGCACCCTTTCCAAACGCGGGCCCGGAGACCTGGTGGCCGAACTGTATGAAGAACTAAAAAACAATTCGCCGGCCCTGCAGGACCTGGACAAAAGGATCAATGCCACCCG
>JBEVLT010000344.1:0-6665 GCA_040509055.1 Chitinophagaceae bacterium | reverse complement strand
TACTCCTCTCTGTCCAAATGACTATCTGCGGTAATGAAGCAAACGGTTTTGATACTGGCTCTGATCTTATCGGCATTTGCCGCCAAAGCCGACCATATTACCGGCGGTGAGATGTTCTATATGTTCACCGGTGTTTCCGGGGGCCAGTATACTTACAGTGTCACGCTCAAGCTTTTCATGCGCTGCAATTCCGGCAGGCAGTTTCCCGATCCGGCCATTATTTCTGTATTTGATAAGGGAAACGGCACACGCATCCGCGATATAAGTGTGGGGCTCAGCAGCCAGGAGCTCATCCAGCTGACCAGCTTCGATCCCTGTATTTCCAACCCGCCTGCCGTATGCTACGAAGTGGCTTATTACAACTTCAGCGTATCGCTGCCAGCCTCTTTATCCGGCTATACGCTGGCCAGCCAGGTGAACTACCGGATACGCGGTATCAACAACCTGGATCCCGTCCAGGTAGGCGCCACCTACACCTGCGAGATACCCGGTACGGCGCCGCTTCCTGATGCACCGGCCAACCACAGTGCCATGTTTACCGGCTCCGACCTGGTGGTCGTCTGCGCCGGCAATTATTTTTCCTACAGCTTTGCCGCCGATGATGCCGACAACGACGATATCCGTTACTCGTTCTGTACCGCCTATGTCAGTACGAACGGCGGGATCAACGGTTCGCCACCCGGTGTGCCGCCCTACCCTTCGGTACCCTATTTCGGTCCTGACTATTCCCAATCGACACCCCTCGGAAGCCAGGTTTCCATTGATCCCGAAACAGGCCTGATTACCGGCATTGCACCACCCGGCGGCATTTATGTGGTGACCGTTTGTGCAGAAGAGATCCGCAACGGTGTAGTGATTGCCACCCAGCGAAAAGACCTGCAGATCAACATCGCGGACTGCAGCGTGGCTGCCGCGGTGCTGGACCCTGATTATATGCTGTGCAGGGATACGCGCTCCATCACCCTGCGCAACAAATCCACCAGCCCCCTGATCATCTCGCATGACTGGGAAGTTTTTAATGCAGCTTCTTCCCCGCTCTTTACATCCACGGGGCCTGAACTCAATTATACATTCCCGGCTAATGGCACCTACACCGTCCGGCTGATCGTGAACCGGGGGCAGGACTGCTCCGATACCACCACTGCACTGGTATATGTATATCCCGGGCTGGTACCCGGTTTTGAAAGCGAGGGCATCTGCATCACCCGGCCCACTCTTTTTACCGACAGAACCACGCTCCTATCCGGCTCCGTCAACTCGTGGAAATGGGATTTCGGCGAGCCAACCGCCCTGGACGATGTATCCACCGATCGGCATCCCAGCTATACCTATCCCGTTCAGGGGCTTAAAAACATCCGCCTCATCGTCAGCACCACGGACGGCTGCCGCGATACCGTGTTCAACAGCATAACCATCATCGATAAGCCGCCGATCACACTTGCCTTCCGGGACACGCTGATCTGCGTAAACGATGCCGTACAATTACAGGCCGCCGGCACCGGCGATTTCAGCTGGTCGCCACCGGTGAATATCAGCAACGCCAATACGGCCACGCCAACAGTATCGCCGGTCACCACCACCATGTATTATGCCGACCTGGATACAGAAGGCTGCAAAAACCGGGATTCCGTGAACGTACGGGTGATCAGCCATGTCAGCCTTGCGGTCATGGCCGATACCATTATCTGCAGCGGCGATACCGTTCGCCTGCGGGTCGTTTCGGATGGCCTGCAATATGCCTGGACCCCGGCCGGTCAAATCATGGATCCCGCAGCGCAAAATCCACTCGTCGTGTCACCCGCTTCTACGCCCTACCAGGTAACGGCTACGGTAGGCGGCTGTTCGACCGGGGGAACCATCCTGGTGACCTGCGTGCCTTATCCTTTGGCTAATGCCGGCGCCGATACGACGATCTGCTACAATACGCCGGCACTGCTGCACGGTACCACCAACGGCAGCTCCTGGCAATGGTCGCCGGCCGTCACGCTGCTCGGTGCAGCCACCACCCATCCGCTTGCTTATCCGGCCACGACCGCCAGTTACATATTCACCACCTTTGATACCAGGGGATGCCCCAAACCGGGAAGGGACACCGTGATGGTAACGGTGCTGCCAAAGATCATCCCGTTTGCAGGCAGGGACACAGCCGTGGTCATCAATCAGCCACTGCAGCTGCACGCCTCAGGCGGCGAACGTTACCGCTGGTTCCCTCCAACGGATCTTTCCGATGCAGCAATTGCCGACCCCGTGGCGTTGTTTAACGAACCGGCCGGCGCCGGCCTCCGTTACAATGTCAGGGTATACAACCAGGCAGGATGTTACGATTCCGCCTTTATCACCATCAAAGTTTTTTCCACGCTGCCCGAAGTATTTGTACCTACGGCTTTTACACCTAACAACGATGGCAGAAACGACAGGCTGATCCCGGTAGCCGTAGGGATCAAACAGATCGATTATTTCAGCATTTATAACCGCTGGGGCCAGCTTGTATTCACCACTACCGCCAACGGGCATGGCTGGGACGGAAAGATCGGCGGGCAGCCGCAGCCCTCCAATACATTCGTGTGGGTGGTAAAAGCCATCGATTTCAATGGCACGCCCTATTTCCGGAAAGGCACATTCGTGCTGATCCGGTAGCATTTTACACGGCCGGGTACAGATAAGCCGCATTTAGCTATTTTTGCCAGCTGAATACAAACCCCAACAAAATGGCTAAATCTCCGGCTCTGAAAAAAGGTATCGTCACAGATAAGTCTTTCCATTTTCTGCGCAATTATATCAACAACGCTTCTCCCGTTGGTTTTGAAACCTGGGGGCAGAAGCTCTGGCTGGAATACCTGAAGCCGTATGTGGATACACATTATGTAGATCCGTATGGCACCGCCGTGGGAGTGATCAACCCGGATCATGCCTTCAAAGTAGTGATCGAAGCGCATGCCGATGAGATCAGCTGGTTTGTGAATTACGTGAACCCGGAAGGATTGATCTACCTGAAAAGAAACGGGGGGGTGGATCACCAGACCGCACCGGCCTCCCGCGTACTGATCCATGGTAAAAAAGGACCGGTAAAGGCTGTGTTCGGCTGGCCGGCCATCCATACCCGCCACGGCAGCCCGGATCAGAAAGAGCCACAACCAAAAACAGATAATCTCTGGCTGGACTGCGGGGCCCGCAACCGCAAGGAAGTGGAAGCGCTGGGTATCCATATCGGTGCCGTAGTCACCTACCAGGATGGTTTTGATGAGCTGGCCAATGGCAATTACGTAGGCAGGGCTTTTGACAACCGCATTGGCGGCTTCATGATCGCGGAGGTGGCCCGGCTGCTCAAAGAAAACAAAAAGAAACTGCCCTTTGGGCTGTACGTGGTAAACGCCGTACAGGAAGAGATCGGGCTGCGCGGGGCCGAAATGATCGCCCGCCGCATCAAACCCAATATCGCGATCGTGACGGATGTAACGCACGATACCACCACGCCGATGATCAATAAAAATGTGGAAGGTGATGTGGTTTGCGGCAAGGGGCCTTCCCTGTCCTATGCACCGGCCGTGCACAACAAGCTGCTGGGCATCGTAGAGCAGGTAGCCAAAGACAAAAAGATACCGGTACAATGGCGGGCGTTGAGCCGCAGCACAGGCACGGATACCGATTCCTTCGCTTATTCCAACGACGGATGCCCTTCCGTATTGATCTCCATCCCGCTCCGGTACATGCATACCACGGTGGAAATGCTGCACCGCGACGACATTGAGAGCACGATCACGCTGATGTATGAAACGCTGCTGGCGCTGACACCCAAAACGAACCTGAGCTACTTATAATAGGGAAGGAAAAAGACGAAAAAAGTTTACCACCCGACCTTTTCCCCAAACCGGCCCAACCCAAAATAACGGTTCAGGGTCATGTTCAGGCCAAACTGGTTGTAGGCCGTATTGTTCTGGTAATGCGAGCGTGCATACCGCACCTGCAGCTTGTTCAGCACCAGCGAGACGCCCATCGAAAAACCGGTCAGGCCATTGCCGCTGCCGCCGATATTCAGTTCCTGCCGTTTCAGGTAATTGTAGCCGGCAATGACCTCTACCTTATCGCCCAGGTAAATATTCGCAGCCAGCACAATGTGGCGGAATAGTTTGTCGAACGTGATCTTTTTATCGCTGCTGCCGGCAAACCCGTTCGCATCGTTGAACCCTGCATCGTTGTAACGGATATCGAACTGGTGCAAATGATGGGCTGTAACCGAAAAACCAAAAGGCGAGTTGGCCAGCCGCTTGCTCATACCGAGCTGCAGGTCAAACGGCAGGTCGTCGGGGTCGGTGCCATCGTATTTTTTCAGCTGTGTGCCCATATTCTTTGCCAGCAACGAAGCTGAAAAGAGGCTGGCCGTATCCTGGTATAACACTCCTGCATCCACGGCGATCCCGTTGGAACGGTACTGGCCGTAGTTGGAATTGATGAACTTCAGCGAAGCGCCGTAATTCCATTTTTCCAAATAGCTGCGCGAAGCAGAAACCTGCATGACCCAGTCGGAAGGCCTGAGCTGGCCGAGCAGGTTGCCGGAAGCATCGGTCTGCTGTACATTGCCGTAGTTCAGGTAGGTGAGCCCCCATGCAAAATTGGTATTCAGCACAGGGGAATGATAACCGAATGAAAGATGGTAAGCCGTAATACCGTCGTAAAACCCGTTGAAAACCGCATTCAGCTGTGTATGCATGGAGGGCTTCAGGAGCGCCGGGTTGTTGAAGGCCAGTCCTATGTCGGCGGAAGGATGCGACACATTGATACCGCCCAGTGCAGAAAGCTGCGGTGTACTGGGCAGGCGCAGAAAGGAGAACACGGCATTGCCTCCCAGGGTTTGCGCCTGCAGCCGGGAGCCAACCAGCAATAACAATATGAAACAGCGTAACCGCACCGGTCACGAAGATAAGGATTGCCTTTCTCGTATCTTTCAGCGAACTCCTATACGAGTGCAAGCTCCAGCACCTGGTTCATCGTTTTTACATAATGGAACGTGATCCCCTTGATGAAATCAGAATCGATCTCCGCCACATCCTTTTCGTTTTGCCAGCACAGGATGATCTCTTTCAGCCCGGCCCTTCTGGCTGCCAGCACTTTTTCCTTGATGCCTCCTACCGGCAATACCTGCCCGCGCAGGGTGCTTTCGCCGGTCATGGCCAGGAAAGGCTTCACTTTGCGGCCGGTCAGCGCCGAGGCAATCGCCGTCATCATGGTGATGCCGGCACTCGGCCCGTCCTTGGGCACAGCGCCTTCCGGTACGTGCACATGGATATTCTTTTTTCCAAACACTTTGGAGTCGATATTGTAACGCTGCGCATTCGACTGGAGATAGGTCAGCGCCGTGCTCACACTCTCCTTCATCACGTTACCGAGATTGCCGGTCAGCTTCAGCTCGCCTTTGCCATCGCTCAGGCTGGTCTCGATAAAAAGAATATCGCCGCCCACATAGGTCCAGGCCAGCCCCACGGCTACGCCCGGCATATTCGCCGTTTTATAGATCTCGTTGCTGTACCTCGGTTTACCCAGTATCTTTTCGATATCGCCGGTGGTCAGAATCGCCTTCAGCTTGTCTTTCATTGCCAGCTCCTTGGCCTGGTAGCGCATTACGGCAGCCAGCTGCCGGTCCAGTTCGCGCACGCCGCTTTCGCGGGTATAATCTTGGATGATCCGCTGAAGTACTTTATCGCTGATTTTAAAGTTGCTTGATTTCAAACCATGCAGCTCTTTCTGGCGCGGTACCAGGTGCTGCCGGGCGATCTCCGCTTTTTCTTCCACGGCATAGCCGCTCAGCTCGATCACTTCCAGCCTGTCGCGCAGAGCGGGCTGGATATTCTGCAGGTTATTGGCCGTAGCGATGAACAGTACCTTGCTCAGGTCGTACTCCATCTCCAGGTAATTATCGTAAAACGTGTGGTTCTGCTCAGGGTCCAGCACTTCCAGCAAAGCACTGCTGGGATCGCCGCGGAAATCATTGCCCACTTTGTCGATCTCGTCCAGGATCACCACCGGGTTGGAAACCTTCACTTTGCGCAGCGACTGCAATATCCTTCCCGGCATGGCGCCGATATAGGTTTTCCGGTGGCCCCTGATCTCGCTTTCATCATGCAGGCCGCCCAGGCTCAGCCGTACGTATTTGCGGCCAATGGCACTGGCAATGCTGCGTCCCAGGGATGTTTTACCAATACCGGGAGGCCCTACAAAGCAAAGGATCGGGCTTTTCATATCGCCTTTCAGCTTCAGCACGGCCAGGTATTCCAGTATGCGCTCTTTGATCTTCTGCATACCGAAATGGTCGGTGTCCAGCGTCTTTTTCGCTTTTTTCAGGTCATACAGGTCTATCGTATATTCATCCCAGGGCAGATCGAGCATCAGGTCCAGGTGATTGTAGACAACGGAATAATCCGGCGTTGTCGGGTGCATCCGTTCCAGCTTCTCGACCCCCTTTTTAAACAATTCTTTTGCAGCGGCCGGCCATTGCTTGGTCTCTGCTTTTTTCTGCATCTCCTTTATCTCCTGCACATTACTTTCGCCGCCCAGCTCTTCTTTGATGCTTTTCAATTGCTGCTGCAGAAAATACTCCCGCTGCTGCTTGTCCAGTTCCGTCCTCGTCTTTGTCGTCACCTTATTCTTTAGCTCGGCAAACTGCAGCTCCT
>JBEVLT010000343.1:0-5809 GCA_040509055.1 Chitinophagaceae bacterium | reverse complement strand
CATGTGCAGGGTTGCTGAACTGAACATGACTTTCGGTTAGTGCCACGGATGTGAAAGACACTGTTTTTCCTGCATTCTGTCCCTGTACCAGTGTTTCGAAGATCCAGGCCCCGTCTTTTGGATAAATGGTTGCCTGCTCACGGATGAGGGTATCGGCCCCTTTTACAACAAAGACAATGGAACGATAAGCGCTGTCGCTTGTTTTGGTCCAGCGTTCATATATCTTTTTATTGAAGCTTTGCCAGGTGCCGGTGAGCCGGTCAAAGATCAGCTCTTTCTGTGCCGGATGGCTGATGGATGGGGACGAAGAGGCAGTAACGACAGATGGGTTGTTGCAGGCGATAAGCGCCGGTATAAACAGGAGCAGGAGCGTGGCCCAGAGGCAATGGTGTAGCATGCAGGAATGTTTTTGCAAAAATGGGATGCGGTGCCCACCAAAACTTGTACAAATGCGACTTTATAAGCCCGAGGTAAATACGCGGTTCAATACGGCGTCTTCCCGGAAGTATTCTTTCGGGCTCATGCCGGTAAAAGATTTGAAATCCCTGTTGAAATGGCTTTGGTCGTAGTAGCCGGCTTCATACGTGAGGCTGGTCAGGTTGCGCGGTTGCTTCCGGTTCAATATCCTGAATATATTTTGGAACCGGATGATCTTGACCAGCATTTTCGGGCTCATGCCTACTTCGTTGCCGAATCTTCTTTCCAGGTGCCGCCGCCCCATGTTCAGTTCGGCGGACAGGTGTTCGATCCTTACGGCTTCGGTTTTACCGGTGATCAATAGGTTCAGTTCATAGGGAATGATCATGTGGTGGGATGGATGTACCAGCCGGTTGGCGAGGAATTGTTCCAGCATTGCTTTTTTCGCTTCTATGCTTTCGGCCATGCAGACCTTTTGTTCCAGGGCTGCTCCTGCTTTTCCGAACAGGGTACGCAGCGATACGTATTTGTTGGTCAACTCTTTTACCGGCACCGGGAGAAAGGCAGCAGCGCCGCCGGGATAGAACCGTGCGGCGACCATACCCGTTTGCCCGGCAGGACCGATCCCGATAGGCCGGGTGAGCGGCCCGAACACAAAGCTTCGCGGCTGCACGCGTACACCTTCGGGCGTTTTTATACGAAACTTATCACCGTAGTGAATGATCAGCTCGGGGCAGGCATCGGGTAACACTTTTTCCAGGGTGCCGGCAGCAGTAGCATCGTTCTCCAGTACCCACAGGCACTTGACATAAGGGGAGAGTATTGGAGACGGTTTAGTTTCCTCGTAAAACATACATTCCGGCTTTCCTGTGCTAATGTAAGCTTAAGAACAGGCAATAAAAAAACCCGGTCATTCTTCTCTAAAAACAAGGAATGCCGGGTTTATAAAAACAGCGTTGAATGACTTAGTCTTTCTTCTTATCCTTTACTTTAGACTTAGCGGGTTTATTACCATCGGCTTTCAGCGTGGAAGCCAGTTTGATAGCTTCATAGGCATTGATCACACCACCGGAGCGGCTCAGGTCTCCCAGTTTGGCACTTTCATGCGTACCGGGGTTCCTGCCGTCGATATCGGGTTGTTGCGCCGATTTTTCAATCACGTATTTCACCTGTGCCGGTGTCAGGTTCGGATAGTATTCCAGCAGGAAAGCTGCCAGCCCTGCCACTACCGGTGAGGCCATGCTGGTACCCTGCAGGTTCTGGTAAGTATTGCCGCCCGGAACGGTGGCGTAAATTTTTACACCGGGAGCAAATACATCTACTTCCTTTTTGCCGTAGTTGGAAAAGCTGGCCACCAGTCCGCCGGCCTTGGGATCGCCGCTGGCGCCGACCGTGATCCAGTTAGGTGCGCGGTAGGTATTGTTCTCAAATACGGGGGTAGGGAAGTTCCACGTGGTATCCAGGTTCTGGGCGCTGTTGCCGGCTGCATGTACCAGCAGCACGCCTTTTTCTTCGGCATATTTCACGGCATCATCTATCCACTTTTTTTCCGGGGAAAATCCTTTGCCAAAACTCATGTTGATCACCCTGGCGCCGTTGTCCACCGCATAGCGGATAGCCAGTGCAATGTCTTTGTCGTGCTCATCGCCGTCGGGTACGGCACGCACCGTCATGATACGTACATTGTCGGCCACACCGTTCATGCCAAGCCCGTTGTTGCGCACTGCCCCGATGATGCCTGATACGTGCGTGCCATGCAGGGCCGCGTTCTTGCTCACCATCACATTAGGATTGCCGTAAAACCGGTCGTTGAAGTCGTTGTAGTTATCTTTTACGATCTCGCCGCGGAAATCCCTGGGTGCTGATTCGAGGGCTTCGCCTTTGCTGATCTCGCCTTCGATGTCTTCCAGTATCTGCTGGTTGGTGATCTCGTAGTTATCGTTGGCCTTGCAAACGTTCAGGTAAAGGGCTTTGGCCCGGATGGCGCTGAAATCGGTAGGCTGATAGTCTTTCAGGTCGTTGCCGTTGAACTGTTCTTTGCCCAGTTCTTTGGTGATGATGGAATCGCCTTTGCGCAGGCCGGGCAGCATTTGCTTCAGAAAAGATATCTCGTTCAGGTCCACTTCACCTACCACATCGTGTTTGGTGCGCTGGTACACTTCGTATTCTGCTCTGTCGGCAGGAGAGAGTTGGGAGGGATCAACGGCTGGGTTGTCCCATTTGGCTTTGAGCCGGTGGTATACGCGGGCTGCTTCGTACGAGTCTTTCTCCACGTTGCGGCCATCGCGCCCGCCCAGAAAATTCCAGCCGTATACGTCATCCACATAACCATTGTTGTCATCATCGATGCCGTTGCCGGGTATTTCTTTTTCATTTTTCCAGAGTATAGGGCGCAGGTCTTCATGCAGGGTATCCACGCCGGAATCGATCACCGCCACGATCACCGGTGTGCTTTTCAGGTTTTTAGACTGTACGAATTGATAGGCTTTGTCAATGCTGATGCCGTAATAACCGCTGTCGCTGCGGTCCATCAGGTGCCAGCCTTTGGGCACGTCGGTTTTCTGGGCAAACAAGGTTACGCTGAATGCACTGGCCAGTGCCAGGACCAGGGTACGTTTCAGGGATATGTTCATTAGTTCGTATTTATGATCCGTAAAATTGGATAAAGCCGCAAAATTAGTCATTACCACTCATACATTTTGTGAGAATAAAAAACCCTGCGGCTCCCTTCTAAACAGGCTTTTCGCGCAGGGTGGATGCGTTTGGCAGAACAGAGGTTGCCTGCCCGCGGCCGTTCAGGCGCCGTCTGGCGGAGCAGGGCGGTATTTTAACATTTATACATGAAATTTGATGCCCTGCGCCAGCGGCAGGTTGGTGCTGTAGTTGATGGTATTGGTCTGGCGGCGCATGTACGCTTTCCAGGCATCGCTGCCGCTTTCCCGTCCGCCGCCGGTTTCTTTTTCGCCGCCAAAGGCGCCGCCGATTTCGGCCCCGCTGGTGCCGATGTTCACATTGGCAATGCCACAGTCGCTGCCGGCTGCCGACAGGAACTGTTCGGCCTCCCGCATGTTCAGCGTCATGATGGAGGAGGAGAGACCCTGCGGCACATTGTTCTGGATGGCAATGGCTTCATCGAGGGTGCTGTATTTCATCAGGTACAGGATGGGCGCAAAGGTTTCCTGGCGCACGATTGCCAGGCCGGGATGCACTTCAGCGATACACGGCTTCACGTAGCAGCCGCTTTCATAACCTTTGCCTTCCAGCCGCCCGCCTTCCACGACAAACTGCCCGCCCTGGCGCCTGCACTCTTCGATGGCGAGAAGATAGGTTTGTACGGCGTCGGTGTCGATCAGCGGGCCTACATGATTGGCCTGGTCCAGGGGATCGCCGATGCGCAGCTGGCCGTAAGCCGTGACCAGCTTCGTCTTTATTTCATCATAAATAGCTTCATGAATGATCAGCCGCCGCGTGGTGGTACAGCGCTGTCCGGCCGTGCCTACGGCCCCGAACAAAGCGCCAAGCACGGCGATACCGGGGTCGGCCTCTTTGGAGATGATGATGGCGTTATTGCCGCCGAGTTCCAGCAGGACTCTTCCCAGCCGGGCGCCGACGGCCGCACCAACGGCCTTGCCCATGCGGGTAGACCCTGTGGCGGATACAAGCGCAATGCGTGCATCTGTCGTCAGCCATTCGCCGGGTTCGCGCGCACCGGTAATAAGGCCTGAAACGCCTTCGGGCACACCATTGGCCGCAAACACATCGGCCACGATATGCTGGCAGGCCAGCGCGCAAAGCGGGGTTTTTTCGGAAGGCTTCCACACGCACACGTCGCCGCATACCCAGGCCAGCATGCTGTTCCAGCTCCAGACGGCTACCGGGAAGTTGAAGGCCGAAATGATGCCCACGATTCCCAGCGGGTGGTATTGTTCGTACATGCGGTGACCAGGCCGTTCGCTGTGCATGGTGAGCCCGTACAGCTGGCGGGACAGGCCCACGGCAAAATCGCAGATATCGATCATCTCCTGTACCTCGCCATAGCCTTCCTGCAGGCTTTTGCCCATCTCGTAGGAAACCAGCCTGCCCAGCGGCTCCTTGTGTTTTCGCAGGGCTTCGCCGATCTGCCTCACTACTTCACCCCGTTTCGGTGCCGGCCAGAGGCGCCATTGCGCAAAGGCTTCTTCCGCCTTGCGGATTACTTTTTCATAGCTGTCTTTATCCGCTGCCGCTACTTCTGCGATCAGCTGCCCGTCTACCGGGGAAAAAGAAGAGATGGAGCCGCCCGCAGAAGGTAACCAGTCCGCACCTGTGCTGACGCCGGCATTGTTTTGCCCGATCCGTAGAGCCTGAAGAAATTCCATAGTTTTTTATTGAACGGCAAAGGTAGCAATAGGCTGAGAGAATCCCGATCCCGGTAGTTACCGGGATTATGGGAACTAAAGAGAAAGGAGTTAAAGCTACTCACTGCTCTTCTGAAAGTATCTTACAGCGACCGCAGGGGCTTAGTATTGTTCATCTTTACCGGGGAAGCTGTTGCTTTTCACATCCTGTATGTACTGTTGCACGGCTTTGGTAGCCTGCTCATGGATGTTGAGGTACTGGCGGAGAAACCGCGGCTTGAATTCTGTATTGATGCCGAGCATGTCGTGCATCACCAGCACCTGGCCGTCGCAGTGGTGGCCGGCGCCGATACCGATGGTTGGGATAAGGAGATTTTCGGCGACTTCTTTGGCCAGCAGGGCCGGTATTTTTTCCAGCACTATGGCAAAGCAGCCGGCTTCCTGCAGCAGGGTGGCGTCGCGTCGTAATTTATTTGCTTCGGCCTCTTCCTTAGCCCTTACTTCGTAGGTGCCGAATTTATAGATGGATTGCGGGGTCAGCCCCAGGTGGCCCATGACGGGAATGCCCGCCGAGACGATCTTTTTTACCGAATCCAGTATCTCTTCGCCGCCTTCGAGCTTGATGCCATGCGCGCCCGTTTCCTTCATGATGCGCACGGCCGAGGCCAGGGCAATATCGGAGTTGGACTGATAGGAGCCAAACGGAAGGTCTACCACTACCAGGCAGCGCTGCACGCCCCGGATCACCGAGGAGGCATGGTAGATCATCTGGTCCAGCGTGATGGGCAGCGTGGTCTCGTGGCCGGCCATGACATTGCTGGCCGAGTCGCCCACCAGGATCACATCGATGCCGGCCCCGTCGATGATGCGGGCAAACGAAAAATCATAAGCCGTCAGCATGGTGATCTTCACCCCGGCCGTTTTCATTTTCTGCAGGGTATTGGTGGTAACGCGTTTGACTTCTTTGTTGACAGACACGGGAGGTGATTTTGAAATTTTTGGATTGGAAAATCGGGAAATTGCAGCGGCTTTGGTCTGTGTGGTTTAGCCGTTTA
>JBEVLT010000342.1:0-7284 GCA_040509055.1 Chitinophagaceae bacterium | reverse complement strand
AATAACCCCGGCAAAGATGTTATACAGTCGGTAAGTAGTTTTTGCAAGTATAAAACCCGGGGAGTTGAATAATAGGAAGGAGTAAAAAAACGTTAGAGTTCTCTGCTGCTGATCTCGTCATTTTGGTGATGATTGATTTTAACAACGGAATTTTTTTGCAAACGATTATGTACATCAAAACCGCTAACTCAAAAAAATCTTTGACTGACAAGGGTTTCAGCTTTGCTAATTCAAATTATTTCCTCCAACTTTGCAGACTATTGATTACATATTAAGACGTATAAGGAATGGGACTCTTCAACTGGTTTACACAAGAGATTGCAATGGACCTGGGTACCGCCAATACCCTCATCATACACAACGACGAAGTAGCTGTAAATGAACCGAGCATTGTAGCGCTGAACCGAAACAATCCGAAGGAAGTGCTGGCTGTGGGGAAAAAGGCGCTGATGATGCATGAAAAAACGCACGAAAGCATCCGTACCGTGCGGCCGCTGAAAGATGGCGTAATTGCCGATTTCAACGCCGCGGAGCTGATGATCCGCGAACTGATCAAGCTGGTATATCCCAAAAAGCCGCTGTTTCCACCGAGCTGGCGCATGATGATCTGCATCCCTTCTTCCATCACCGAGGTGGAGAAAAGGGCGGTGCGGGATAGCGCGGAGCAGGCCGGCGCCAAAGAAGTATACCTGCTGCACGAGCCGATGGCTGCTGCGCTGGGTATCGGCATCGATGTGGAAGAGCCGGTAGGTAATATGATCATTGATATTGGCGGGGGCACCACCGGTATCACGGTCATTGCCCTGGCAGGGATCGTGTGCGACCAGAGCATCCGGATTGCCGGCGACGAATTCACGGCCGACATCATGGAGGCCCTGCGCCGCTACCACAGCCTGCTGATCGGCGAGCGGACGGCCGAGCAGATCAAGATCAACGTCGGGGCGGCCATGAAAGACCTGGAAAACCCGCCGGAAGATATTCCTGTAAACGGGCGCGACCTGGTAACAGGCATTCCCAAGCAGATCATGGTCAGCTACCAGGAAATAGCCGAGGCGCTGGACAAGAGCATTTTTAAAATAGAAGAAGCGATCCTCAAGGCGCTGGAGCAAACGCCTCCCGAACTGGCCGCCGACATCTACCGCCGCGGGCTGTACCTGACGGGCGGTGGCGCATTGCTGCGCGGGCTGGACAAGCGGCTGAGCCAGAAGATCAAGCTGCCGGTGCATGTAGCAGACGACCCCCTGAAAAGCGTGGTGCGCGGCACGGGTATTGCTCTCAAAAACTACGATAAGTATCCTTTTGTCATGAGATAATGAAGCAGGAGGTAAGATGTACGAGGTCTGGTTGCTGACCTCCGGCCTCAGACTTCACACTTCCGGCTTCGGCCCTCTGTTGAAACGTTCCCCCGTTGCGTAATATATTTTACTACATACGCCGCCACTTTGCCACGCTTATGTTCCTGTTCCTGCAGGTCATTGCTATCTGGTTCCTCATCAATTACAACCGGTTTTACAGGGCCAAAGGCATGGGCATTGCCAACGAGGTGACCGGCTGGGTAAATACCCGGTACAACGGCATGGAAGATTTCATCCGCATGCGGGAAGAGAACAAGCGGCTGCTGCGGATGAATGATTCGCTGATGAACCTGCTGCCGTCCAACTTTGTACGCACCGATACCGCCGCCCGCATTACCCGCGACTCCATTCCCTTCGATACGCTGGGCCATTACCGCCATTACAGCTGGCGCGATGCTCAGGTAGTGTACAATACGGTGAATGCCGAAAAGAACTACCTGCAGCTGAACAGGGGGAGCAACCAGGGGATAAGCGACAACATGGGCGTGTTCAGCTCCAACGGCGGGCTGGTGGGCCAGGTAGTGAACGTAAGCCCCAACTACAGCCAGGTGATGAGCCTGCTGCATGTGAACAACAGGGTAAGCGTGATCGTAAAAAAGACCGGCAGCTCAGGCATGATTTCCTGGGACGGTAAGAGCCCCCGCTTCCTCACGCTCAACAATATTTCCAAAAGCGACTCGCTGGTAAAAGGCGACACCATCCTGACCGGCAATTATTCACTCAGTTTTCCGCCCGGGCATATGGTGGGGACGGTGGAAGAAGTGGTGGCGGATAACTCCACCAACTTTTATGTACTCAAGATCAGGACCACCGCCAACTTCAGCGATCTGCAGCAGGTGATGGTAGTAGAAAACCTGCAGTACAACGATCAGCATCAGCTGCTGCAGGAAACCCGCAAGAAAGTAGATGAATCCAAAAAGACCCGGCCGTGAGTGACCTGCTGAGAAATATCATCCGCTTCTTCGTCTTCATCCTGGTACAGGTATACCTGCTGAACAAGATACCCCACCTGCACGAGTTTATCATTCCCTATCTCTATTTCCTGTATATTCTGTGGCTGCCGTTTACCGTCAGCCGGGTGGGGCTGCTGGTGCTGGGTTTTATCACCGGCATGACACTGGACTGGTTTACCAACACACCCGGCCTTCATGCAGCTCCCTGCGTGCTCATTGCCTATGTACGGCCCTTTGTGATCGGGGTGCTTACGCCGAAAGACCAATCCGAATTCAACTACCGCGAACCTTCGCCGAGGGCCATGGGGTGGACGCCGTACCTGGTGTATGTACTCATTCTCACGCTGCTGCATCATACTTATCTCACCGTGCTGGAGTGGGTTTCTTTCGGTTCCTTCCTCCGGCTGCTGATCAAAGTAACGGCCACTACCGCCATCAGCCTGTTGCTGATCGTGGTGACCGAATTGCTGTTTACCCGCAAGCTGAAGTTCCGCACCAACACTGCATAAAGCCGCGTAACAGCGTGCTTTCCCGAAAATTCTGTGAAAAGAAAAATATAGTCGTGCAAAGATTTGGAAACCGTTAGGGCCGGTGCGTACTTTTGTCTTCGCTAATTCACTTCTCCGCTCCCGTTATCCCGTACTTCGTTTATGCCCGTTTTCAACCAGTCCAGAAGCCGTATCATTCGTCTTATTTTTCTGCTGTCATTTATTGTCATCATTGCCCAGCTGTTTTACCTGCAGGTTATATCCGGCAAATACAGCAAGCTGGCCATGGACAACGCGGTTTTTCCCAAGATCATCTGGCCGGAGCGCGGTATAATTTATGACCGCAAAGGGAAGGCGATCCTTAACAACGCCATCATGTTTGACCTGATGGTGACGCCTGCCGAAGTGAAAAACTTCGATACACTTTCTTTCTGCCGGCTGATGGAGATCGACACGGCTGAGTTTAACAAACGTATCCGCGATGCGGTTTTCCGGAACAAGAGCGTTCGCCCCTCGGTATTCCAGGCCCTGCTGACACCGCAGATGCAGGCCCGCTTTGAAGAGAACAACTGGCGGTTTCCCGGGTTTGCCCTGGTGGAGCGGCCGGTACGGGTGTATCCCTACAACGTGGCGGCGCACCTGCTGGGTTATATCAATGAAGTGGATACAAGGGACATCGAGCGTTCCGGCAATTTTTACCGCCAGGGGGACTACACCGGCAAAAGTGGTCTGGAAGCGGTGTATGAGCGTGTGCTGATGGGGCAGCGGGGTGTGCAGTACCTGATCAAAGACAATCACAACCGCCTGGTAGGGCAATACGAAAACGGCATTTTCGATACGGCGGCCATTGCCGGCCGTGGGCTGCGTACCTACCTGGATGTGGACCTGCAGCAGTTGGCGGAAAAGCTGATGACGAATAAAGTAGGCGCCGTGGTGGCCCTGGATCCCAAAACAGGAGGCATCCTGGCCATGGCTTCCGGTCCCACCTTCGACCCCAACGAACTGACGGGGCCGGAGAAAAACAGGAACTACAGCCGGCTGGTGCTGGATGTAGCCGGCCCCCTGCTGAACAGGGCCATCAAGGGGCAATATCCGCCCGGCTCTACCTTCAAGCCGCTGGGCGCGCTGGTAGCGCTGGATGAAGGGGTGATCACGCCTTCGTATGGTTTTCCCTGTCCCGGCCGGTACACGCTTTGCGGCCACGGCAAACCGGCCTGTACGCACGCCGGCGGCGGCCACGCTGCCAACCTGCGGCTGTCCATTGCCAACTCCTGCAACTCTTATTATGCCCATGTATACCGCCTGGCGGTAGACAATCCCAAATACCACAATGCCAAGGTCGGTTATACCCACTGGAAGGAATACATGAATGCTTTCGGGCTCGGCATACGCCTCGGTATCGATCTGCCCAGCGAGGACAAAGGAAACATACCGGATACATCCGTGTACAACAAGGAATACAATGGTTCCTGGGGTTCCTGCACCAACCTGACGCTCGGTATCGGCCAGGATAAAATGACGGCCACGCCGCTGCAGCTGGCCAATGCGATGTGCATCATCGCCAACAAAGGATATTATTACACGCCGCACTTCGTGAAAAGCATCGATGACGAAACGGAAGAAGATACGGTGCTGCTGAACCGGTACAGGGTAAAGCATGAAGTGCTGACGCATATCCCGGATACAGCTTACCGCTCGGTGATCAATGGTATGCACGATGTGGTGGTGATGGGTACCGCCCGCATTGCCCAGATACCAGGCATTGATGTATGCGCCAAAACGGGTACCGCCGAGAACTATACCATCCTTGACGGGCAGCGCATCAAGCTGCCAAACAACTCGATGTTCGTTTGTTTTGCCCCGAAGGACGATCCGAAGATCGCGATTGCCGTGGCGGTGCAGAATGCAGGTTTCGGCGCTACCTGGGGCGGTCCTATTGCCCGCATCCTGCTGGAAAAATACCTGAACGATACGCTGCAGGCCAAAAGCGTGGCCGACCTGGAGCGCATAGCCAATGCCAACCTGATGCCGGCCTACCTGAAGCGCCTCCAGTTCAAAACCGATTCAACCCGGGCAAGGGACTGGTTCAAAAAGACAAGCGACAGCTCCTATATCAAAATATACCTGGGCCTTGCCAACACCACCGGATCGCCAGCCAAAGAAAGGAGCAGCAAACGCCCGCAGAAAGACCGCGATGCCCAACTCTGGCTGGCCATATTGCCCGATAACAGGTCTTTATACAAACACCAGCAAGCTTTGATCACAACATGAGCCAGCAAAACCCCGCCATATCAAAAGGAATCGACTGGAGCCTGGTGTGGATCTACCTGCTGCTGGCAGCCATCGGTATCATGGCCATCTTCGGCGCCACCTACAACGACGGCGACCCGGTGGTGCAGAGCTTTATCGGGTTCAAAACCGATTATAGCAAGCAATTGTATTTTTTCGGGTTCTCCCTGCTGCTGGGTTTTTTCATCCTGCTGACAGACAGTAAATTTTTCCCGGCTACGGCCAATCTCTGGTATGTTGCGGGATTGTTGCTGTTGTTATTGGTTTTTCCGTTTCACTCCAATGTAAAAGGAACGGAATCGATCATCCGGATCGGCAGCAGCTTCCAGTTTCAGCCGGCGGAGTTCTGTAAGATCTGCGTGGCGCTGGCGCTGGCTAAATATTTATCCCGGCCCGAAACCGATTTCAGCAAAACCCGTTCGCAGCTGATCGCGGCGGCGATTACGTTATTGCCTGCCGGGCTTACCATCCTGCAGAGCGAGACCGGCCTGGCGCTGGTATTTCTGGCTTTTTTCCTGGTCATGTACCGGGAGGGATTGCCTTCCATCGTCCTGGTGATCGGGTTCGTCGTGGCGGCGCTGGTCGTGGCTACGCTGCTTATTGAAAAAAATACGCTGGCGTTTATCCTGCTGGGTATCGGTGCTTTTATCGCCCTCCTGCTGAGACGCCTGATCCGGCGAAACAAGGGTATTCTCTTCAGGATAGTGATCGTGGTGGTTGTTTGTGTTGCCTTTGTATGGATGATAGTGCCGTTTATGTTTAAGAATGTATTAGCCCGGCACCAGGTGGAACGGATATACAGCACCATCGGCCGCGATGTGCCCGGTGAATACATCAGGGATACGGTGCAGACGCCGGGCAAACCCAGGAGCAATACCGCAGACTACAATGTAAAACAGTCCAAGATCGCCATCGGCAGCGGCGGTGTGCTGGGCAAGGGGCTGCTGAAGGGAACACAAACCCGTTATGGCTTTGTACCCGAGCAGCGTACCGATTTTATTTTCGATACCATCGGCGAAGGATTTGGCTTTGCCGGCAGCTTTGTGCTGCTGTCCATCTATATCATCCTGTTGTTCCGGATCATTGCTGTGGCTGAGCGGCAGCGCAGCGTATTCAGCCGCTGCTATGCCTATGGTGTGGCGGCTGTGTTCTTTTTCCATATCGGCATCAACGTAGCCATGACGGTGGGCCTGGCCCCGGTGATCGGCATCCCGCTCCCGTTTATCAGCTACGGCGGCACTTCACTGCTTACCTTCACCATCCTGCTGTTTATCCTGATACGGCTTGATGCAGACCGCCAGATGATCCTGCGCTGACGAAACTGAGCATTGTTTTTTATTGGTAATTGTATTGCACCTTTGCAGCTCAAATTCAGCTATGCAGGTATTTCCCCTTTCCGAAGGCAGCTTCACCATCGACAGGACAAAACTATTCGTACCGTTTGATGAAGGCAGCGATGACCTGCAGGCAAGACCGGTGGGCAGCCTGCTGGTGGAGGTACAGCCTTTTGCCGTGATTACCGGTAATGATGTGCTGCTGCTGGATACCGGCCTGGGTTTTGACGGGCGCGACGGCATTCCGCAATTGTATAGCGGCCTAGCTGCTGCAGGGATCAGCCCGGAGCAGGTGACCAAAGTATTGCTTACACATTTGCACAAGGATCATGCTGGTGGTGTATCGGCCGGGGCTGATCGGCGCCTGGCTTTTCCCAATGCCGTTTATTACATACAGGAGCGTGAACTGGTATTTGCTTTTGAAAAAGGATTTCCTTCTTTTATTCCTGAAGAGCTGGAAGCATTGAAGCATTCATCGCAGATCGTATTGCTTACGGAGGATGACAGCGATATAGACGGTTATATTCATTACCGCCTCACCGGTGCGCATTCACCGTTTCACCAGGTGTTTTGGATAAAGGAGAATGGGGAAACGATCTTCTTCGGCGGTGACGATGCGCCGCAGCTGCAGCAGATGAAACACCGCTTTGTAGCCAAGTACGATTACGATGGGAAAAAAGCAATGGAGCTGAGAAGAGAATGGTGGGAGCAGGGAGAGAAAGAAGGGTGGACCTTCCTGTTTTATCATGATATCAAAACGCCGGTGCATAAACGTACTGCTGCATCCTGATGATCTGCAGCAATAGCGGGAAGTAATTTTTTTGCCAGGTTGTTTCATTGTTGACCCCAGGTTCCGGATCGGGCT
>JBEVLT010000341.1:0-3677 GCA_040509055.1 Chitinophagaceae bacterium | reverse complement strand
AACTCCTGCAACACAACCGTCTCATCTCGTGAGACGGTTTTTTTATGCCCTCCCGGGTAAAAGAAAAGAAGTTAAAGAACCAGGGAGAATGGTTTATTCTCTCTCCGTACCTGCGCTACAGCCAGCTGGCTTTCTTTGTCATTCCGGGTCTGAAGACCGGGGTAATAAGACATAGCATTCATCCATATAAGGACCTTTTGTCGGCCCCGGCTTCTGAAGCGCCTGGTCCTGCACGCAAGTCTGCAGGTAAATTCATCAACTGTAACTGACGGGTAAGACATCCTCTCTTCAGCCAAAAAGTTTTTCCTGCATCTTGTACTATGCTCCACGCAGGGAAGACCTATATCGGAGGATGCCTTTTTGCGTGGCCGTGTCTGCGGGCAGATTAGAGTTACGCGAAACTGTGGTCCACCTGTTTTAGAATACCTGACCAGGAAGCCGCTTTTTAATGCCGGGAGATAGCTGCACCGGAGAATGCAGGCTTTGCACACCCTGCCGGCAGGAAGCGAAAAGAAGCTGAGGAGAGTTCCTGCTATCTCCATACGTGCACTACTAAAGCCAACTGATTTCTTTGGTGTTTCTCCTAAATATCCGGGCAAAAAAAGAGGCTGTTCGTTGGAACAGCCTCTGTGAAGTATTTCAAAACGGTTGGTCCTGTTAAAACAGGTTGTAACCGTAGCTGATGTAATACAAACCACCTACATACGGGCTGCCGTAACCTGTGCGGTAGTAGCTGTTGCCCAGGTTGGTGCCGCCGATACGGAACAGGCTCTTGGTGCCAGCCGGGTGATAGCTGATCTGCGCATCCACCCAGGTAAAGTAAGGCAGCGTACCGGAAACGAATGTGCCTTCGTAATAGTTGTTGTCCTGCCATTTGGCCACTACGTTAAAGCCAAAGCCTTTGTACACGTTGTCGTTACGCAGACCCAGGTTCCAGCGATAGCTCGGCGCATTGAAGAAGGAAACGAAATTTTCGGGCAGGTCGCGCAGTTTGTCGGAGAACACGTTGCCGTACAGCGTAAAGCCGCGGCCAACCTGGTATTCGGCGCTCACACCCCAGCCGTATGCTTTCACATCTTCGGTAGCGTTTTGCTTGTAAGAAACGTTGGTCGTGGTCAGGGCCGACAGCAGTCCTGCAGGATTGCCGGGGATAGCAGACTGTCCTACACCGATGGTAGCCAGGAAGTCTTTGTAAACGCTGTAGTAAGCATATGCATCTATCAGCAGCTTGTCGCCCAGCAGGCCTTTGTAACCGATTTCGTAAGAGTTCACGAACTCGGGCGTTACTTCGCTATAATTGGCTTTTACCAGCTTGGTCACATCATTCGTCTCACGGGCGGCCAGGATGCTGGCTGCGGTATAAGCCGGGTTGGTAGCAGAGTTCAGGCCATAGAAAGACTGGAACTCAGGCAGGCAACCGATCAGGTAGCCGGCGCCGGTAACCAGGCTGATGTACTGGTCCTGGTTGGTGGGGAAGCGGTAAGCTGTCTGGTAAGACAGGCGGATGTTATTGTCTTTTGCTACTTTCAACACAGCAGTGAACCGCGGTGTAAAGCGTCCTTCAAAGTTGGTTTGCTTGTCATAACGGCCGGCAGCTGTCAGCGTCAGGAAATCGTCGAACAGCTTTTTGCTCAGCTGGATATAACCACCGGTCTCGTTGATCTTGATATTACCGGTCGTATCGGCAAACAGGGTACCCTGCGAGTTCAGCACGTATTGTTTCCATTGTGCACCTACGATCACGCTCACTTTATCAGAGAAGCCAAGGGCGTCAGACAGGTTCAGCTGGCCATCGCCCGCCCACAGGTCGGTCTTGTCCAGGAACAGCGCACCGCCATCGGAGATCGGGATAGAGCGGCCTTCTTTCAGGGCTGCATCGAAAGCCGGGGTACCGGGCACTAAGCGGCCGGCATCGGCAAAGGCGCGTGCCGCACTATGCGCCGTGTAATCGCTGATATTGGTAGAACCCTGGCGGCGTGCTTCAGCAAAAGCAGCTGCATACTGGGCAAACCAGGTAGAGTTGGATTTCCATTTGTTGTTGATATACACACCCAGTGCAGTAGCGTTGTAAGAACCACCGGCATTTTCCTGCGTGGTGTAGCCGCGCACATACCAGGTTTTACCTTTTACTTCCAGCTTGTGCTGGGCTATTTTCAGGTTGCGCAGGGAGTAGCGGTCAGCACCGGTATATACAGTGGTACCTGTACCTACGTAAGAGTTGATCGACGCTTCGATGTTCCGAGTGATCTTGTAGTGCAGGCCGGCTGTGAATTTGGCGTTTACGGTATTGTAATCTACCAGGTATTTTTCTTCGTAGCCTGTGCGGGATACGCTTTGCTTGCCATAATAGTTATACCGGTTGCCCAAGTAGAAAGGCAGCAGCTGTTGTACGCCGGGCTGTGCCGCGGTCGGGAACATGCCTACGAAAGAAGCGATCTGGGTATTGGTCGGGTAAGGGTTGCCCAGGGCGGTAAAATAGTTGTTGGCAGCGGTAATGAATGCGGGCGTAGCCTGCTGTGCCAGTACCACCTGTGCAAAGCTGCCCAGGTTTGCGCTGGCCTCGTCGCCGTAAATATTGATCCCGTTGAAATTGGGGTCGCTGGTCCGGTTGCCGCCCACTACTTTGCTCAGCACGCCGAGCTGTTGCTTATTGCGGTAGTCATCGGCCTGCCAGTCGTTGGCGCTAACCAGTGAAGCGGATATTTTAAAAGCCCATTTGTTATTGATAGCCTTGGCCCAGCGGAAAGCCCAGTCGTAGTACGGAGAAGCGCTACGCTGCTGGCCGTCTACGTGCATGATGCCTTGTTTGATATTATAGCTGAGGCCCTGGTATTCGAAAGGATTTTTGCTGTTGATCAGCAGGGTGCCGTTCATACCACCGGAGCCATACAGCGCCGAAGAAGCGCCGGCCAGCAATTCCACGTTGGCGACGTCCAGTTCGGTGGGCCCGATGATATTACCTACTGAGAAGTTCAGGCCGGGCGCCTGGTTGTCCATCCCGTCGATCAGCTGGTTCAGCCGCAGGTTACCGCTGCTTACGAAACCACGCGTGGTAACGGTGCGGAAGGTCAGGCTGGCCGTATGCATATCCACCCCTTTCAGGTTGGTAATGGCGTCATAATAATTAGGAGCGGCTAAGTTGCGGAGAGTGGCAGCGTTCATCCGTTCTACAGTCACCGGTGATTCCAAAATCCTTGTCGGGGCGCGGGTAGCTGCTACTACCACTTCCTGGCCCAGCGTAGTGACGGGCTTGAAATCGACCTCAATTTTTGCTGAAGCATCGCTTACAGTAACTTCATATGTATCGTACCCCACTGAAGTAAATACCAGTGTAACCGGCAGTTTAGCGACCGTGAGGCTAAAATCCCCGTCTGAATTTGTGTAAGTGCCAAGGCCTGTGCCTTTCTCTACAACGGAAACCGCAGGCACAGCTTCTTTGGAAGCGCTGTTGCGTACTTTTCCCGACACAACAACCTGTGCTACAGCAGCGATCGAAAGCAGGCTCGTCATTAGGTAAACAGCCAAAAAGCGATAGCTTTTTCTCATAATAAGCAATTTTAGTTTTGGAATTGGCCGGAAAAATAAGCATTGTAGGGGTTATGTAAAAATTTAATTTTTAACGATAAAGGATAAAATGTTGAAATGTTCCGCCGGGGGGCGTTGGACGTTTTTGCGGG
>JBEVLT010000340.1:0-3936 GCA_040509055.1 Chitinophagaceae bacterium | reverse complement strand
CGCTTCGGCATGTTAGCTAAATATTTGTATGAACCTGGTTATATTTTTACCGGCGCCGAACACTTCGTTGTGTAACCCGTAAAAAAAAACGCCGCCGCCGGGTATGATCTTATCGATATACTTGCCGGCCAGCACCTCCAATCCATCCAGCAGCAGACCGGCCAGGAACAATACACCGGCAGATAAAATGACCAGGAACGACCGGGCGCGCAGCCGCAGGTAAAACAGGAACCCCCGCCGCTCCTTCACCCGCACCTTCCAGATCACGTTCAGCGTATTCTTGATCACGACGAATAAGGTAGTGGCAATAAAGATCAGGAAGACAAATCCGGCAGCTGCCGTGTACCAGGTTTGCGCCATGGTACGAAACCCCCGGGTGGTGATGCGGATCTGCCGCGCGGTATCGGGGCCAAGGGTGTCAGACAGTATTTGCGCCATCTCTGGCCCTACCAGCTGCCGGCTGAGAAAGATGGTAAACAGCTGGAACAGAATGATGATAATCGGCGGTATCGCAAAAGTGGCAAAAAAGGAAGTAGCGCCGGCCATCCGCAGCGGGTCGTTCTTCTTCAGCTCGGCAAATGAATGACGAAACAATGTCCACAAGCGGGTTTTGCCAGATACCTTCATACAATAAATATATACTTAAATAGCCGGCATTGTGATCTGTTCCTGCAACGATTCGCGGCAAAATGCTCCGGCTGTCCGGCAACCGGTTCGTGTTGCTGTACAAAAACCATCCCGGTTTTCTCCGGGCCGGGCAGGGATACGGTCATTGCTCTTCCTGCCGCGCACGCCTTCAACTGACACCAGCGAAAAGAGCAGATTTTGGACAATTCTTTGCAGGTCTTTTTATTACCTTTCTTTTATGAACGTAAAACTCCGTCCGGAAAAATACCTGCGCTACCTGTACCTGCCCAACCTGTTTGGTACCACCCGCACCAAGGAGATCCTGCATGTAAATCCCACTGTCATTCCCATACGGGAAGAAGCGCAGGAGGTATGCGTGTATGTTTATAATTATGATACGAACGACGTGCAGGAAAAAAAACTGGACAACGTGGAACAGGCATTGCCGTACAAAGACTCCAGCTGCAACTCCTGGATCAATATAGAAGGGTTGCGCAAAGCCGAGGTGGAAACCATTTGTACGCATTACCATATTCACCCGCTGATCATGGAAGATATCCTGAGCGTAGACCAGCGGCCCAAGATGGACGAGGTAGACGGCATTCTCTTTTGCCTGCTCAACATGCTGTACTTCAACCCGGACAAGAAAACCGTGGAAACCGAACAAATCAGCATTGTGCTGGGCAAAAACTTCGTGATCACCTTGCAGGAGGATGCGCACCGCGATGTGTTTGACCCCATCCGCACCAAACTCAGGATGGCAAAGAGCCAGGTGAGGCAGCGGAGCGCCGACTACCTGCTGTACCTGATGCTGGACCTGATCGTGGACAATTACTTCCTGGTAATGGAAGCACTGGGCGAGCAGATAGAATGGCTGGAGGAAGAAGTAGTGCGGAAAAGCAATACCCGCTCGCTGGCCCGCATCAACCAGCTGCGCAAAGAGCTCATTGTATTGAAAAGAAACATTGCCCCGGTCAGGGACCTGATCGCCGGCATCATCCGCAGCGAAAACGAATGGCTGGACGACCGCACCACCAAATATTTCAAAGACATCTATGATCATATCGTACAGGCCTATGACCTGAGCGAGAACTACCGCGACGTCATGATGAGCATGCAGGACCTGTACGTAAGCAACGTGAACCTGCGGCTGAACGAAGTGATGAAGGTGATGACGATCGTAACCTGCCTGCTGGCCCCGGCCACCGTGATCGGCGGTATATTCGGGATGAATTTCGACGTGATCCCGTACTCGCATCACCAATGGGGGTTCTATTTTGCGGTAGCAGCCATGCTGATCATCCCCCTGGCCATGTTGTATATCTTCAAAAAAAGAGGCTGGTTCTGAGCACACCGGCCCGGTCGCCGGATAATATTAACGCTGCTTTTACAATTTGCCGCCTGCGGCTGCGTTCTTATTATCCCAACCCGCACATCAACCACCCGCAAACAAATTCATTGATTGTAAATCACTGTTATGGCTGCTGACAACAAGCAGGAGAGCAACCTGTATACGTACGACTCTTTCGGCGAAAGAAAATCCGCCCCGTCCAACTCCCGTTTCCTGTGGTGGTGCGCCGGCGCACACCAGGCGCTGCTGAAGAAATACCCGTCGGAACAAACCAAATATTCCGGGCTGGGCGGCGTCATCCTGGCCACCTTTGCCCTCGCTTCGCTTTCCGCCGGCTATGCCATCTACAGCGTGTTCAACAACTGGATGCTGGCCCTGCTTTTTGCCCTGCTATGGGGACTGATCATTTTCAACTTCGACCGGTTCCTGGTCTCCACCATGCGCAAATACGGCGTTTCCCGCAACAAACAAATATGGATGGCCGTACCGCGCCTGGCCCTGGCGCTGCTGATCGGGCTTACGATCGCCCGGCCGCTGGAGCTGAAGATCTTTGAAAAAGAGATCAATACCAAGGTGGCGGAGAACATTCATAAAAAGATACAGCTGAATGACAGCCTGCTGCAACAGGAACATGCAGCCCTTATAAAAACCGCTACCGACGAACGCAACCGGCTTACCACCCGCAAGCTGGGCCTCGAAGATACCCTGCACCAGTTGCAACAATCCTACCTGCATGAAGCGGATGGCACATCCGGCTCTATGCGCCGTGGAATAGAGACGATTACCCGGCTGAAAATGAATGCCTATGAACAGGCATCGCTGCTGGCCCGCCCGGAACTCGCCCAGCTGAGCCTGGACATTCGCCGGCAGGACAGCCTGCTGGCAGGTGCCAATGCCGGCATGGAAGACAAACGAAAGCAGTACGAAGCCCGTGTGGCAGCCAATATCGGTTTCCTGGAACGGAACAAAGCTCTTTCCGACCTGTCGCAGCAGGAAGGCAGTGTATTCTGGACCAGCCTGCTCATCTCGCTGCTGATCATCCTTATCGAAACAGGCCCGATCCTTTCCAAGCTGATCATGCCGGTTGGTCCCTATGATATTGCCCTGGCCAAGGAAGAGCTGCTGCATATGGCCGCCTCCGAAAACGAGATCAGGCAGGACAAAGAGATCCACTACGAAAAGAAAAAAGTGTTTTACCAGAAGCAAAAAGAAATGTCGGACAAACTGGTCAGCAAACTATCGGACCTGCAGGAAAAACACATCAACGAAGAGCTGGACAAATGGGAGCGCGGAGAATGGAGCCCAAGGGATCACCGCGCCTCGATGGACGAAGTGTTGCGCAAGATCAAAGACCAGTACCAGCTGAAAGAGGACGGGCTGCTCTGACCCGGGACAAAGATCATTTCTTTTTATATACCGGCACGGTGCTGCACGGCTCGCCGTACATGATGCTTTTGGCCACCGGCCGCAGCAGCCGGGTGAGCTCCAGGTATACAAAGTCGCCGATGGGCGTATCGCCGCACCCTTTGATCACTACCCGCTTATCGGCAAACGCCTGCACATCGATAGCAGACAGCCTGTCCAGGAAAAGACGGCGATGCAATTCTTTTTCATCGCCCATCACCAGTCCGGCAGCGATCGGCTCCAGGTAAGCAGCTACCAGCATCCAGGCCCATACGGGGATGATGGCATCGGCAGAGCAGAACACCCCAACCTGTTTACCCCTGTAGGCCTCCCAATCATGCGCCTTCATCATTTCCCGAAAGTCTTTTTCCTTCAGGATCATGCCCATGAAAAGAAACGCTTTCAGGTCGAAAAGAGCTGTTGCTTGCGCCGGGTAATATGCAGCCGGGTCGATCGTGATCAACCCGCTTTCGGCCACCTTGTTAATGATCTCTTCGGACATACCTGGGTAAAAGTTGAAGTACAAAGATAACACCGCAGCCGGCAGAAGGTTG
>JBEVLT010000339.1:0-10143 GCA_040509055.1 Chitinophagaceae bacterium | reverse complement strand
AGGCATCGCCTGTTGCAAGTTCCGGAGAATAGGTATAGGTCAGCGAAGGATCAGAAGCTCCGTAAGTCTTGCTCTTCGCCTCTGCCGTGACCGTGATGGTTTTGGCACCGATGGCCAGGTTCGCACTGTTGTATGTGATCGTATAGTTTGATGATAAGGCCAGGTCATTTTGGTTGATCGCATAGTTACCCCCATTTTCACCCGGATCACGCGACAAAGAACCGGTAAAGGCATCGCCTGTTGCCAGTTCCGGCGAATACGTATACGTCAGCGCAGGATCACTGTCACCGTAAGCTTTGCTCTTCGCTTCTGCAGTGACTGTAACAGCCCTGGCACCAATTGTCAATTGTGCATTATTGTATGTAATCGTGTAATTGGAAGAAAGCGCCAGTGTATTCTGGTTGATGGTATAGGTTCCCACATCCTCACCCGGATCACGCGATAAGGAGCCGCTGAAGACATCACCCGTTACAAGCTCGGGTGAATGAGTATAGGTCAGTGCGGGATCGTTATCCCCATAAGCCTTGTTCTTTGCTTCTGCAGTGATGATGATGGCTTTCGGGTCGACGGTGATCTGGCCGGCTGTATATGTGATGGTATAGTTGGCGCTATTGAAGGTACCACCCGTAATATCGGAAGCGACTACAGAGCCGGAATACGTTCCGGCTGCATCCGATGCCGCGCCGCCATTCCCGTAGGTAATTGTCACATCACCAACCGTTTCACCATATTGAAGACCGGTTGCGGCAAAGGCGGCAGATCCGGAGGCGCCGGTCAATTCCTCGCCATAGATTTTACCCGCATCATTAGCTGTAATCGTCAGTGGCGCAGGATGTACCACACCACTTACTCCCACATTTACGTCGCCTGCACCCGCAGCGCTCAGCACTACATCTCCTGATAACGGGCCTGCATTTATGGCTTCTTTGATCCGGGTATAGACAGTAGTGGACGAAATAACACCTGCCGATCCAACCGTAACCGTATTCGAGTAGTTGTTATCATCAAGGCTCACTTCAAAGCCGGCAGGAGCCGTCACCAGGATCGCTTCATTCATGTCTGTTCCTGAAACTGCAAAAGACTGCGAAACAGATGGCGCGCCGTAGGTAGCCGACAGCGGCGTGGCGATTGTTCCGGCGCTGATCGAAGGACTGGCCACGACCAGGCTCAATGGATAGTCGCGGCTGCAGTTATCGGCAGTATGAATGGTCAGCACGAAATCGTAGGTGCCGGAAGCGCTGGCAGGTATTGTCACATCGATCGATGACCCGGCTAAATTACCTGTTGCCGGCACGAAACCAGTCATAGCATTCCCGGAAGAGCTGGCGTTAAGGGCATAACTGACCGCAGTATTACCGGTAAACGGAATGGTGAACGAGGTGGTGGTTCCGGAAACCGGGGTGATCGCTCCAAGGGTAATCTCCGGTTCCGGCGAAGCGGTTACCGTAACGGCATCCGATGCCGGCCAGGTACAACCGTCGGTCACGATCACCGTATAGTTCCCGGCTATGGTGGCGCCATAAGTTTGGTCGGTGGCCCCGGCGACCGGGCTGCCATCCAGGTACCACTGGTTACCGGTGGCGGAAGAGGAGGTCAATGTAACAGAACCACCTGCACATAATGTCAGCACACCGGTGCTGATAACCGGTTTGGCCGTATACAGGATATTTGCCGAAGCGGGACCGGCGATATCCGGTTGACCACCCGGCGCTGTAGCTGGTCCACCAAATACAAAGGGTATCTGGGAAGCATAACCCGGTTCAGCTGAGTTAGCCGTAGTCACAATGGGGTCAGGTGTTCCGAAATCATTGCAACGGAAATCTTTCCCGTTGGTAGTGCCGGGGTCAGGCAGGTTGCCCCCTGCCTGGCGGTCGATCACCTGCCCATACCAGTTGCCACTGATCGTGTTGTTGCTAAAAGTACTACCCGCAGCGGACTGAACCGGTGAATTCGTCCCGCCCGAGCCATCCAGGAAGAGTATACCTACCGCCCAGTTGTCGACAATGCTATTGGATACTACGGAGATATTTTCGGTTTGATTCCGGAAGACGATACCGATCCGGTTCACCCCGATGATATTATTATGAATGGAGTGGCCGCTGCTGTTGTTGATATCGATACCTGTGCGATTGACGGCGATCCGGCAGTTGCGGATCTCTGTGTTGGTATACGACTGACCCGTAATCTGGATACCGGCCGTATTAAGGCCCGGGTTGTTCCAGTCAGCTACCGTATTTCCCTGGCGGGCAATGCCCAGTTTTTCTATGATAATATTATTTGCCTGTATCAAAATCGTGGAAGCCTGGCCGCCGATTGCCCCGTAGATCGTAGTCGTACCTGAACCGGCGCCCTGGAGCGTAATGCTTTTATTCAGCAGTACGTCTTCAATATAATTTCCGGCGCCCAGGGAAATGGTATGCCCGTCCAGGGTAAGGGGATCGTCAATGGCAGCCTGTATCGAACAATACGTACGCCCGGTGCTGGTATTGGTAATGCTGCCGTCGGCAGTGGTGGATACATTTACTGTTGCGCTCACTGCTATGTTGTGATCAGCTGCACCGGTGGAAGTCACCGTCACATTGCCCGATGGTGTGCCGGTGGCCAAAGTACCTGTTCGTATATAAATAGCCGTGCTGCTCACGGCACCGGAAGCCGGGGTGAGGCTAACTGAAGCGGAATACCCGGAGCCGGAAGTGGCGGATACTTCGAATCCATCTGGCGCTGTAACGACCAGGCCGGCAGTAAGCCCGGTGCCGGATACGGAAAACGATTGTTCGGAAGAAACCGAGCCGGCACAGGCCGTAAAACCGGGAAGCGATGTTTCGCTGACCGTTACATTGGCTTCCGGCAGGTCGTTGATCGTGATGGTAAACTGCTTTTCGAACGTAAGCAACGAGTTATCGGTCACACGCACCCGGATGGAATAACTGGCTTTTGTTTCATAATCCGGGCTGGCATTGATCTTCAGCACATCGCCGTCGATGGTAAATGAACTGTTATTACTACTGCCGGTACCACCCACGAGCGTATAGACCATGGCGCCGCCCTCGGCATCGGTAGCTGTAAAAGTTCCTACGGCAGAGCCGGCAGCCACATTTTCATTGATCGCCGTGGCGCTGAGGGAAATGCCGGCCGGCGCATATAACGTGGTGAACGATGCCGGGTTGCCCGCAGCGGTAGACGTATTGTAGTAAGTGCCGTAGGATGCGCTGCCATTGCCGGAATTGTAGTCCACCACCATTACCTGGTAGGTGGTGCCCGTGGTCAGGCCGTTGACACTCACGGTAGTCCCGATGTCGTTGTACACGCAGAACCAGCCGGTGGATACGATCAATGTACCCATGCCGAAAGTGGAATGGGGAAAATAAGATTCCGAATTCTCCGGCGCCACCGTACCTGACGATGCAGCCTTCATAAATACGGCATGACGGCTACCTGAACCATTTGTCCAGCTCAGCAGGGCGGTCGTACCGGTAACAGAAGCTACCTGTATGTCACTGGCCTGTGTTACCGGGGTAATGGCATCGATCACGATATCGGCATTGGCGCCAAGCGATCCTGCAGCGCCCGGGGCAGGTAAGAAACGATTTGCAGGATTCCCGTTTACGTCCTCCAGGGTGCCGGCAGCGATCGAATTGCTCGAATAATAATCGAGATCGGCTTCGGCATCGCCGGTCGCAACGGTATATTTAAAGACCAGCGCCGTCGTTCCGCTACCAGACACATAGGCGGCCAAAGCGTCGGCCAGACCCAGCATGGGTGTGCCGCCCACATTTACAGGTTCGCTGAAGTGGACGGTGATCAGCACCTCCCCGCCTGTTCTGTAGAGGCCGCTGGTACCGGTCACGCCGGTTACCACAGGTACAATGCCATCTACCCTGACGCCGGTCATCGGATCGAGACCGGAAAGCGGCAACCGGGCATCCATGTTCGAGTTGTTTTTGATCGAGCCGCCATCCAGGTTCAGGGCAGTGGCCCCGTTCATGGTAATGCCGTCATCATCGCTGTCGCCGTCCTCTACGGAATACTCGAAGGTCAATGTATTGGTACCGCTGCCTTCTTTGTAGACTGCGTGTTTGGGAGTACCTGAAGAGTTCATCGTGAAAGCCAGGTACGGAAGGCCCGACACGGTTACATCTTCATTGAATGTGACCGTAAAGGTCATTAGCGAGGTATGGAGATACATCCAGTCTACCGGTTCGGTTATACTGATCACCGCCGGCGGAGAGGAGGTAGTGAAGGATATCGGGTTATCCGCAGCGGCCGTGGTATTGTAGTGTGCGCCATCGCTACCATTGTTGTATTCGGTCACCATTACCCGGTAGCTGGTACCGGCAACCAGGCCGTCGACATTTATCGTGGTCCCGGTGCCGTTGTACACACAGTACCAGGCTGTCGTACCGATCTCTACACCCAGGCCGAAAGTGGGATACGGGGCATAATATTTTGTATTCTGCGGTACCGCGGACCCTGAAGACGCCGCTTTCATAAATACAGCGCGGCGGTTGCCAGAACCATTTGTCCAGCTGAGCGTAGCGGATGTGCCTGTCAGCGCGGATACCTGTATACCGGTAGCCTGGGTTACCGGTGTCAGCGCCTCGATCACGATGTTTGCATTGGCGCCGAGCGATCCGGCAGTTCCCGGGACAGGCAAGGCGCGGATAGCCGCATTACTACCGGCGTCCACCAGGGAGCCCCCGGTGAGCGAACCGAAGCTGTAATAATCAAGATCGGCCACTGCATCGCCTTCGGCAACAATATATTTAAAGACCAGCGCTGTCGTTCCGGTGCCCGAGACATAGCTGGCCCTACCAAAAACGTTCAACCCCAACTCCGGTGTACCGCTTACATCCACAGGTTCGCTGAAATGGACAGTGATCAGTACTTCCTGCCCATATCCATAGGCGCCGCTGATGCCGGTTACACCGGTTACCACAGGCGGAACGGCATCCACCCGGATACCGGTCAGGGGATCAAGGCCGGAGAGCGGCAACAGGGCATTGGCACCCGACCCGTTTTTGATCGAACCGCCGTTCAGGTTCAGGGCCGAGGCCGCGTCCATGGTAATGCCGTCGTCATCGAAGTCCCCGTTGCGGATGATATACTGGAAGGTCAGTGTATTGGTACCGCTGCCTGCCCGGTAGCCTGCCTGTACGGGCGTACCCGAAGAGTTCAGCGTAATGGCCAGGTAAGGAAAGCCCGACACGGTCACGGTCTCGCTGAAGGTGACCTTGAAGGTCAGCGTGGCGTTATAGGTATACGGCCAGTTGATCGGTTCGGTGACGTCGGTGACAGTGGGCTGCGCCAGCGATGGCAGCGAGGACAGGATGAGGAATGCCGGTATGACCAGCTTTTTAGACTGAAGAGAAAAAAACGAGGCGATAGCGTACAGGCTGGTTTTCATGAAGCAGGTAAATTCTGGGTTGAAGGCTCCGGCATAAAAAGCCCTGGATATTTTCGGTAAAACTATCGACGCTTCCAGGGGCGGGCAATAGTGCATATGCTTCATTTTTGCACCGCAATCATTTAGCAACCCTTATTTTTGAAACAGGTAAAAGCATTATTGCACCTTGAACTAACCCATGTCATCCCGGCTATATTGCTTATATAATCTTTGCCTGTTAGCAGGTTTATTGCTGCTGCACGGGAATGCGCCTGCGCAGGACAATCCAGTCATTACCAGCTATTCGGTGAACGAGGGCCTGCCGCAAAGCAGCGTCTGGGATATCGCCCAGGATAAGCATGGCTTTTTATGGGTAAGCACTTCCGACGGGCTATGCCGTTTTGACGGCTATACGTTTCATGTGTATAAGCATGATCCCCGAAATCCTTATTCGATCAATTCCGCTAAGGACAATCATTTTTTCGTAGACAGTGACCAGCAGTTATGGATCAGCTCGGCAAGAGGCATCAGCCTGTACGACAGCGAACGCGATCGCTTTATCAACATTTTTACCTACGATGCCAATAGCCCTGAACTTACCACCAAGAATGCGATCTACGGCGAGTCGGCGGGGTACATCTGGGCGGCGCTGAACCGGTATGGGTTTATCCGGATCGATAAAAAAAATCGTCAATTCCAACAGGTGAAAGTGCCGGGCGCCGGGCAGCTTTCAGGCTTCCAGAACTGGACAAAGGGATTTATCGGGAACGGGAACATTTACGGCAACAACAACCAGGGATTCTTCCGGTACAACATTGCCGCCAATCAATTTTCCCAGCTGGCTGGTACGGAAAACACCCTTGTTGCCTGCAACCTGAATGATAAAGAGGTATTGACCTGTAGCCGCAATACTGTTTTCCTGGTGGATAAAGCAACGCTGCAGGTTCGCTCCTTCTCTATTGCGCTCACCGGGGCGCCGAACCTTGTATTTGATATCCATAAGATCTCTGACAAAGAAGTGATCCTGGGCACGGCGCAGGGCCTGCACTACCTGGATCTGGCTACCGGGAAGATCACCCGGGAAACAGCCAGCCTCGAACCCGGGCGGTCTCCCTCCTATGTTCAGTGCTTCTTCAATGACCGGTCGGGCAACCTGTGGATCGGCACCAATGGTGACGGGCTTCGAAAAATAGCAGGCAGGTTTAAAAAATTCGATCTCTACCGCCCGGGCCATGAAAAAGGCAGCATGGTAAAGAGCATTTATGCGGATAGCGCCGGGCTTTACGCAGGCTATTACGAAACCGGCATCGATATGTTCCCGAAAAACGGCGGGCCGGTGCGGCATACCGATGTGAGTACATTCAGGAAAGGGCTCGCTAATTCAGTTTTCAGCATTTTGCCGCTGGGCAGAAGCCGGTTGCTGCTGTATGTGTTTGGAGAGTTCAGCAATACCGTCTATAGCTATGATATGCAAACGGAAGGGGCCACCGACCTGGCGCCCTTCATTAAAAAAGCCGTCCCCTACGATCTGCCAGGTGAACCTACTTTTTCCTTTGCACGGGCCGCAAAAGGCGGGCTGATCGGGGCCTGCGACGAATACCTGTTCTCTATCCAGGAGCGATCAGGATCGTTTGTCATTGATTCCATCGCCTACCTGGAAGACGAGCGGGTGAGCTGTATTTTCGACCAGGGGGACAAAGGGACCTGGGCAGGGACTTTTAATGGTCTTTACCATATCCTCAACAACAACATCACCCGCATCAACCTGGATAAAAAGCTGCTGGTAAAAACGATCGAAACCGATACGGCCGGCCACATCTGGGCCGGCACCGTAGACGGCATCTATGTGCTCGATGACAAAGGACGGGTGCTGCAGCATTATACTGAAGCAAACGGTCTGCTCAATCATTTCATTTACGGCATCCTGCGCGACAACCGGGGCGATATGTGGTTCAGCACCAACAAGGGCCTGGGAAGATACCGGTGGCGGGAGAAACAATTCGATTTTTATACCGCGGACGACGGCCTGCAATCCAACGAGTTCAATACCGGCGCCTATTACAAGGCCGCCGATGGCCGTCTCTTCTTTGGCGGCATCAATGGTACTACGGCATTTTACCCGGAAGCCATCACCCGCAACTCCCATGCACCACCGGTCAACATCACCAGTATCAAATTGTTTGACGAACCCTATCGTACCAGCCAGGCCTACTGGGACATCCGTTCGCTTGTACTTCCTTATACCGACAACACCCTGAGCTTCGAGTTCTCACTGCCGGAATATACCCATACGGGAAAAAACCGGTACGCCTATATGCTGGACGGTGTGGACTCCAAATGGATACCGGCCGGCGACAAACGCTTTGCACGCTATGCCGCTTTACAGCCGGGTAAATATATTTTTAAAGTGAAGGCAGCCAACAATGATGGAGTTTGGGGAAAGGAGCAAACGATCTCTATCCATATCGTTCCCCCGTTCTGGCAACGAACCTGGTTCATCGTACTGATGGCCGTTGCAGCAATCGCCCTGATTACCGGTATCGTGTTGATGATCCAGAAGCAGCGGTTCCGGAAAAAGCTGCGTGCCATCGAAATGCAACAGAAAGTACAACATGAACGCGAACGCATCTCCCGCGACCTGCATGACAATGTGGGCACCCAGCTCAGCCTGATCAATAAATCGATCGAAGGCATCATCCATCCCTATGCGCCAGCTACTACGGAAGATAAAGAACGGAATCTGGTAACGATCAGCCAGACCTCGAAGGAAGTGATCGCCACCCTGCGCGAAACCATCTGGGCACTGAACAAAGAAGCTATCCCGCTGGAAGAATTTTCCGATAAGCTGAAGAACTATGCACGAAAACAGGTGGAGATTTTTTCCGGCCTGCAATTGCATTATACTGCAATCCTGGAACAGGATGAAACGATACTGAACTCTTCGGAAGCGATCCACCTGTTCCGCATCTGCCAGGAAGCCATCGCCAATTCATTGAAATACGCGGCGGCCCGCCATCTGGACGTCAGTGTCAGCGCAGAAAACGGAAAGTACAGGATCGTCATCACCGACGACGGCGTTGGCTTTGACCAAACGCTGGTCAACCCGGTGATAAACTATGGTATCGAAAACATGAAATACCGGGCCAGGGAGATCGGTTGTGATTTTATGCTGGAATCGATCTCCGGCCGGACCACCCTTAACATTACTAAAAAATAACGCATTTGCACTATTCCCGGTCCGGACCTGCTGTATAACTTTACACTATGACTTACCGGATTGCGATCGTAGAAGACATGCCCCGCGCCCTGATTGCACTCACGCAGGAGCTAAGCGGGTTCAGCGAGATCGAGATCGTGTTTTCCGCGCAGAACGGCCAGCATTACCTGGCGCAGCTGAAAGAACTGCCTGCGGACCGGCATCCGCAGGTGGTGCTGATGGACATTGATATGCCGGTGATGAACGGGATTGACGCGGTAAGGCAAAGCAGCCACCTGTATGAACAGATCCACTACATTATGCTGACGATCTCCGACGAGGATGACAAGCTTTTTAATACCATCCAGGCCGGTGCTGACGGATATTTACTCAAGGAAGAGCCCGCCCCGGTAATCGTGAATGCCATTAAAGAAGTGATCGAAAGGCAGGGCGCTCCCATGTCGCCGCGCATTGCCCGCAAAACGCTGAAGCTGCTCAGCCGCCCGGCCGGCCATGAAGAAAAGCCTGCCGACCCTGCTTCGGTCTTATCCGAACGGGAAACCGAAATCCTGAAAGGTATGGTGGATGGACTGGATTACCGGCAGATCGCTCAAAACCTTTTTATCAGTCCTCACACGGTCCGCAACCATATCTCCAAAATTTACGGGAAACTGCATATCTCGTCCAGGACCCAGGCCGTAAAACTGGCACTTAAGAATAAGTGGGTATAGTTATTATATTACTACCATCCGGACCGGCTGCTCTTCCTCTGCCTTGCCTCATAGCAGGCGCTACAGGTGACCTGGCCCGCTCAATTATTTAATCATTTGATATTCAATATCTTCAAAGAGAATCTTTGTTAAGGAATCGTGATCCCCTGCAGGAAGGGTATGGCTTCACCTGCAAAGCATTTCCGGCATCATTAATTTTTAAAAACCATAACCATTAATTTATAAGTAAAATCCTATATTGGCAATCCAAAATCAGCTACCAGTATGGCCATTAATCTGCAAAAAGGACAAAAAATCGATATCGGGCTCACCAAAATGAGTGTCGGGCTCGGATGGAACCCCAACGAAGGCACCGGGCACAGTTTCGACCTGGACGCCTCTGCTTTTATGATCGATGCCAACCGTGCTATTCCCGCCGAGGCCTATTTTGTTTTTTACGGCAACACCGATTCACCGGACGGCGCCCTGCACCATACCGGCGACGATCCTACCGGTGGCAACAGTGCGGACGGCGACGATGAAACCATCGTGGTAGACCTCTCCAAAGTAGATGCCGCCGTGCAGGAGATCCTTTTCGTGGTCACCATTCATGATGCCGGGGCAAGGAGACAGAATTTCGGGCAGGTGCGCAACTCCTATATCCGCATCGTGGACGAGGCCAGCGGCCAGGAAGTGGCGAAATACGAGCTGGGAGAAGATTTCTCCATCGAAACCGGCGTGGAATTCGGCCGGCTGTACAGGCGCGACGACAAATGGAAGTTCGAAGCATCGGGTATCGGCTACAAAGAAGACCTGGCTTTTTTCCTGGCCAAGTATTACAAAGGCCAGATTAT
>JBEVLT010000338.1:0-4214 GCA_040509055.1 Chitinophagaceae bacterium | reverse complement strand
AGCGCCGGGGTTTCGTATGGATCAGTTTTTTCGGAAAGCCCATTTGATCATTTCTTTCCAGCTCGGCTTCTTGCCGTACATCAGGATGCCGGTCCGGTATATTTTACCGGCAAACCAGGTGGTGAAAATAAATCCGACCACCAGCGATCCCATGGAGGCAATGAGCTGCCACCAGGGTACGGTACCCGGCACCCCAAAAGGCAAAATGGCCATCATGATAATTGGTGAACTGAAGGGAATGATGCTTGCCCAAACCGCCAGCGGGCTGGTCGGGTCGCGTATCACGGCCGACATCAGGGCGATCGAGATGATCACGATCATCGTGATCGGGAAGCTCAGCGACTGCGCTTCACGCATGTCCTCGTTCACCGCGCTGCCGATAGCAGCATACAGGGAAGAGTAAAAGAAGAAACCACCCAGCAGGTAAAAAGCAAAGCAGAACACGAGCAGCGGAATATTGATGCTGGCAAAGGTCTGCTGTATATTGCCGATCATGCCGCTTACCGCTTCGTTACCGGCGCCGGAGGCTTTGGTGGCGTTGTAAATAATGAACATGAATACGATCCACAGCAGGAACTGCGTCAGCGCCACCAGTCCGATCCCGATTATTTTTCCCAGCATCAGCTGGAAGGGTTTCACCGATGAAACGATCACTTCGGCGATCCGGTTGGTCTTTTCCTCCATCACGCCCATCATCACCTGCGATCCGTACAGCAGCAGGATCAGGTAGATGAGAAAGCCCGATACATAGCCCAGCACGGTGGCTACACCTGAGCTGGCCGTAGGCTCGCCAATGTTCACGGGCGAAACGAACAGCTCATTCTTTTCCAGGATGTCTTTCTTGCTCTCATCGATACCCAGTTTTTCATTCTTCACGCTGTTCCAGATGCTGTTCAGCTTGGTACGTACCGGGGTAGCTCCTTCCAGGCCCATGGTGCGGCTGGTGTGGAACACGATCCCTCTTCCTTCGGCGGTATCCCAGTTGATATCATGGGGAATCACCACGTACCCGTCGTAGCCGAGCTCTTTGACATTGTTGCGAAGCGAATCGGGGTGCAGGGTCACAAGCGTAAGTACCGCCGAGCTGTCCTGCCTGTTTTCCCGCTCTATCCGGCCTTTGTCAAAATAACCGGACGAATCGATCACCGCTACACGCAGGTGAGGAGCTGTCTTGGCAGCAATATAGCCGGTGCCGAATAGCAGGCCAAGGTAAAGCAGCGGGAAAAGGATGGTCCCGATGATAAACGTTCTTTTGCGTACCCGGGTCAGGTACTCTCTTTTTGTAATCAGCAAGGTCTTGTTCATATCAATATGTTTTGCAGTTGGTATCAGTTGTTTACTTCCTGGAACTGGCGGGAGAGAGGCGTGCCTTCTACCTGCCGGATAAAGATCTCGTTCAGGGTAGGCAGTATTTCGTTGAACGACTGGATGGCCAGCCCCTGGTTCAGGAAATACGCCAGGACATCATTGTTCGTGAAACCCGGATCTTTTTTGATGACGATCTCGCGGTCGCTTTTCTGCTTCACTTCAAACAGGTGGATGGCCAGGTGCTCCGGCAGTATTTTGTCGGCAAAGGTGACGCGGAACAGGTTTTCCTTGTATTCATTCTTTACAGACGCCACGGTACCGTCTACGATCTTCTTTCCTTTATTCACCAGCACGATGTGATCGCAGATCTCCTCCACCTGCTCCATGCGGTGGGTACTGAAGATGATGGTAGCTCCTTTTTGAGCCAGGCCGTATATCTCGTCCTTGATCAGGTTGGTATTTACCGGGTCCAGCCCGCTGAACGGTTCGTCCAGGATGATCAGTTTGGGCTCATGGATCACGGTGGTAACGAATTGCAGCTTCTGGCTCATCCCTTTTGACAGGTCTTCCACTTTCTTGTTCCACCAGCTTTCCATATCGAATTTGGTGAACCACTGTTTGATCTTTGCCGTGGCTTCGCTTTTGCTCATACCCTTCAGTTGTGCCAGGTAGAGTGTTTGCTCGCCGATCTTCATCTTTTTATACAGTCCTCTTTCTTCGGGCATGTAGCCGATTTGGGCGATATCGTTGAGCGGGTCGAATTTGCGGCCGTCGAAAATGATATTGCCCTGGTCGGGATAAAAGATACCCGTGATCATACGGATCAGCGTGGTTTTGCCTGCCCCGTTCGGGCCCAGCAGGCCGAATATCTGCCCCTTTTCGATGCTGAGGCTGATATCGTCCACCGCCTTTTGCGTGGCAAAATATTTTTTCAGGTTTTGCAGTTCCAGTATTGGCATATTGAAAATTTAGAGGCCAAATATAACCTGACCGGCCCACATCAGCACAGGAACGGGACAAACGGTTGATATTAAGGCGTAAACTGCATCCCGATAATGGCAGCCGCTACCTTTTCTCCGTCCATGGCCGCGCTGACGATACCCCCGGCATAGCCGGCCCCTTCGCCACAGGGGTACAGGTTTTTTACCTGCGGATGTTGCAGGGTGGTTTCATCGCGGGGTATGCGCACCGGCGACGAAGTGCGCGACTCCGTAGCTACCACCACGGCTTCGTTGGTAAAGTAGCCTTTCATTTTCTTACCGAATTCCCGGAAGGCTGCCTGCAGGCGCTGATAAATAGAGGCCGGAAGCACATCGCCCAGCAAAGCAGGCTGCAGACCAGGCAGGTATGAGCAGGAAGGCAGCGTAGCCGATAGCTTATTCTGTGTAAAATCGATCAACCGCTGCGCCGGCGCCACAAAACCACCCCCTCCTGCTGCAAAAGCCGCCTGCTCTACCGACTGCTGGAAGTACATTGCGGCCAGCGGTCCGTGTTGGCCGAACGGTTGTATGTCTTTTTCTTCCACTGTCACCACGATGCCGCTGTTGGCGTAGGGATTGTTTCGTTTGGAAGGGCTCCACCCGTTTACTACCAGTTCGCCGGGAGCAGTGGCGGCCGGGGCGATGATACCGCCCGGGCACATACAAAAAGAGAATACGCCTTTGCCATCTACCTGCTGCACCAGGCTGTAGGAAGCCGGCGGCAGGTAAGGGTCCCGCTCGTCGCTGCCGTAGGCCGTATGGTACTGCACGCTATCGATCAGGGCCTGCGGATGCTCTACCCGTACACCCAGGGCAAACGGCTTGGCCCCGATCAATATCCCATCGTTGTGCAGCAGCTGAAAGATATCCCGCGCCGAATGGCCGGTAGCCAGGATCACCGCATCGCTTTCAAACAGGTGCTGGTCCGCTGTCCGCACACCGGTGATCCGGCCGTTACGGGCAACCAGCCGTGTTACCTTTTTATTAAACAGGAATTCGCCGCCGCACTGTTCGATCTGGCGGCGCATGGCCGTGATGATCTGCGGCAGTTTATTGGTACCGATATGCGGGTGCGCTTCATATAATATCTTCTCTTCGGCGCCGAAGTGTACGAACAGGCTGAGTATACGGTTGATGTCGCCCCGCTTGGAACTGCGGGTATATAATTTACCATCGCTGTAGGTACCCGCGCCGCCTTCGCCGAAACAGTAATTGCTTTCCGGGTTTACTTCGCCCAGTTTGTTCAGCGCCGCCAGGTCGCGCCGTCGTTCTCTTACGTCTTTGCCCCGCTCCAGGATCACCGGTTTGATGCCGGCCTCCAGCAAGACCAGTGCGGCAAAAAGCCCGGCCGGCCCGGCCCCTATTATAATTACGCTGTGTGCTGCATTCCGTACATCCCGGAAGGAAAAGGTTTGCAGCGCCCGCTGGTGAAATGGTTCGTTGATAAAGGCTTTCAGCTGCAGCTGCACCCAGGGCTGACGGCCCCGCGCATCGATGGATTGTTTAATAATAGTAAACCCGCTGACGGCAGAAGGCTTCACACTCTCCGCTTTGGCGATGACGGCCATGATCCGGGCCTCATCGGCCGCTTCGGAAGGAAGCAGTTTAACAGAAAGTATTTTTTGCATAAGGCCAGGTTTTTATCCTGAAACAAATGGGGACCCGGCAAAGATAGCTTTGAATGTTGCAGGTTTTTGCGGCAACGCCTGAAAATGGCATCCGTTCCGTGGAACAATTATTAATTCACGAAACCGTGGCTTTTTCTTGCGCCGGTAAATAAATATGTATAACTTCAGAATACGACAGCGTAGTAGCAACCGCGTAGAACGATCCCCCCTTACCACCTCCATACCACGCGAAGAAATATAGCAGGTTCGTGCGAACGGCAAAGCCTTCGAATGGAAATTTTATGGCCTTTTTTTTAAA
>JBEVLT010000337.1:0-29985 GCA_040509055.1 Chitinophagaceae bacterium | reverse complement strand
GAATACGGGATTATATTTAGTTACCGGCAAAAGGAAAGCATATATCGTGCAGCTTCCGTCAATTCCCTTACACTTGAAGGCTTGGTAATATAATCCCGCGCACCGAGCCCCAGGCAAAGATTTTTATATTTTTCCGCTCCTGATGTGCTCCAGATGATCTTGGGCACCTGGTCATACCGCGGATCCTTTTCCAGTTCTGCCAGCATCTCCGCCCCGTTCAGCTCCGGCATGTTGTAATCCAGCACGATCAGGCAGGGCAATGAGGTAGCTGTACCGAGAGCTGTAAGTATCTTTCGGCCATTGTTGACGAATACCAGCGACAAGGCCGGATCGATCGTCAGGAAAATTTCTTTCAGTAATTCTTCGTCGTCGATATCGTCCTCCCCGAGCAGGATAAACCGGGAAGAATTTTGGGGTGGAGCGACATCCTGGGGGGCTTGTCCGGGTGGCACAGTTTTGTATAAGATTTAAGATGAAAATAGGAATTTTTTTACCCGCAGAACTGCTTTTTTAATAATTTCCAATGACGTAGCTTCTGATTGCAACCAACAACGATCACGCCTCTATAAATTTAATACTGCCCCTCAACCCGAATACCATGAAAAAAAAGCCCAAACAGCAGCCGGCTGCCGTTACTGCTGAGGTCGATACCGGCCTGCTTTCCAACGGCACTTCAGCCAGGAAAAAAAACGGAAGCACGACTCACCGCATGACGGCCAGCGAGTATGACCCGGACGAATTGGATAACCGTGAGCTGCTGAAAGTACTCTCCGAAGTACGGAACGGGAACTTTGCCGTACGGATGCCAGTAGACAAGCTGGGCATCAGCGGCAAGATCTGTGATATGCTCAACGATATCATTTCACTGAACGAAACTTTCGTGCAGCAGCTCACGCTGGCAAGAAATACCATCGGCAAGAAGGGCCACCTGAACCACCGAGTGGAGCTGCCCGGGACAGCGAGGGGCTCCTGGGATACCGGCGTGGATTCCATCAACAGCCTGATATCGGACCTGGTACACCCTACCATTGAAATAGCCCACGTAATCAGCTCGGTAGCAAAGGGCAATCTCTCGCAGGAAATGCCGCTCAAGATCGGCGATCATGCCCTGCAGGGTGAGTTTGCCCGGATCGCTGCCGAGGTAAATGACATGGTAAAACAGTTGAACCTGTTCTCCATGGAGGTAACCCGCGTGGCGCGCGAAGTGGGCAGCGAGGGCAAGCTGGGCGGGCAGGCCAAGGTAAAAGGCGTAGCCGGTGTATGGAAAGACCTCACCGACTCCGTGAACCAGATGGCAGGCAACCTGACCGACCAGGTGCGGAACATTGCCGAAGTGACGACCGCGGTAGCCAAGGGCGACCTGCGTAAAAAGATCACCGTAGACGTACAGGGTGAAATCCTGGAGCTGAAAAACACCATCAATACCATGGTGGACCAGCTCAACTCCTTCTCTTCAGAGGTAACGCGGGTAGCGCTGGAAGTAGGTACAGAAGGTAAACTCGGCGGGCAGGCCGAAGTGAAAGGGATCGGCGGTACCTGGAAAGACCTGACCGACTCGGTGAACCAGATGGCCTCCAACCTCACCGGGCAGGTGCGGAATATCGCCGAGGTAACCACGGCCGTGGCCAGGGGCGACCTGTCGCGGAAGATCACCGTGGACGTAAAAGGTGAGATACTCGAATTGAAAAATACCATCAATACGATGGTGGACCAGCTCAACTCCTTCTCTGCCGAGGTAACGCGTGTGGCGCGGGAAGTGGGCAGTGAAGGTAAACTCGGCGGACAGGCAACGGTAAAAGGTGTGGGTGGTGTATGGAAGGACCTGACCGAATCGGTCAACCAGATGGGATCGAACCTGACGGCACAGGTACGCAATATCGCTGAAGTAACTACCGCGGTAGCCAGGGGTGACCTGTCCAGGAAGATCACCGTGGATGTAAAAGGTGAGATCCTGGAATTGAAAAATACCATCAATACGATGGTGGACCAGCTCAACTCCTTTGCATCGGAAGTAACCCGGGTGGCGCTGGAAGTAGGCACCGAAGGTAAGCTCGGCGGACAGGCCCGTGTGCAGGATGTGGGCGGTACCTGGAAAGACCTGACGGAGTCGGTGAACCAGATGGCCTCCAACCTGACGGCCCAGGTACGGAATATCGCCGATGTAACCACTGCGGTGGCCACGGGCGACCTGTCCAAAAAAATTACAGTAAACGTTGCAGGAGAAATCCTGGAACTGAAAAATACCATCAATACGATGGTGGACCAGCTCAACTCCTTTGCTTCTGAAGTAACCCGGGTGGCGCTGGAAGTGGGTACCGAAGGTAAGCTGGGCGGGCAGGCCAAGGTACAGGGCGTAGGTGGTACCTGGAAAGACCTGACCGATTCCGTGAACCAGATGGGATCGAACCTGACGGCACAGGTGCGCAATATCGCCGAAGTGACCACTGCGGTGGCCAAGGGCGACCTGTCCAGGAAGATCACCGTGGACGTAAAAGGCGAGATCCTTGAATTAAAGAATACCATCAATACGATGGTGGACCAGTTGAATTCATTTGGCTCGGAAGTATTTCGCGTGGCGCGGGAAGTGGGCAGTGAAGGTAAGCTCGGCGGTCAGGCCGATGTGCCAGGCGTGGAAGGCCTCTGGAAAGACCTGACCGACTCGGTAAATAAAATGGCATCGAACCTGACCTCGCAGGTAAGAAATATTGCCGAAGTAACCACCGCGGTAGCCAACGGTGACCTTTCGCGCAAGATCGAGGTGGACGTGAAAGGCGAAATCCTGGAACTGAAGAACACCATCAATACCATGGTGGAGCAGCTCCGCGCCTTTGCTTCCGAAGTAACCCGCGTGGCCCGCGAAGTGGGTACAGAAGGCAAATTGGGCGGTCAGGCCAACGTACCCGGCGTAGGCGGTACCTGGAAAGACCTGACCGACTCGGTAAACCAGATGGCTTCCAACCTTACGGGCCAGGTACGGAATATCGCCGAAGTGGCGATCGCCGTGGCCAACGGCGACATGTCCAGAAAAATTACCGTGGACGTTCGCGGCGAAATCCTGCAGCTGAAAGAAACCCTGAATACCATGGTGGACCAGCTGCGCGCCTTTGCCTCGGAGGTGACCCGTGTGGCACGTGAAGTGGGTACGGACGGTAAGCTCGGCGGACAGGCCTTTGTGCCTGGTGTAGCCGGTACCTGGAAGGACCTGACCGACTCGGTAAACCAGATGACCGGTAACCTCACCGACCAGGTACGGAATATTGCCGAAGTAACCAAGGCCGTTGCCTCGGGCGACCTGACCAAGAAAGTAACCATCGACGTAAAGGGCGAGATATTCGACCTGAAAAATACCATCAATACGATGGTGGACCAGCTCAACTCTTTTGCCTTCGAGGTAACGAGGGTGGCACGTGAGGTAGGCACAGAAGGTAAGCTGGGCGGACAGGCCGAAGTGCAGGGCGTGGCCGGTACCTGGAAGGACCTGACCGACTCGGTAAACATGATGGCATCCAACCTGACCAACCAGGTACGGGGTATTGCCAAAGTTGTAACGGCGGTAGCCACCGGCAACCTGAAACAAAAACTATCCATTGTATCCCGCGGCGAGGTGGCGCAGCTGATCGATACGATTAATGAAATGATCGATACCCTTGCCGTGTTTGCCGACCAGGTAACCAACGTGGCCCGCGAGGTGGGTGTGGAAGGAAGATTGGGTGGCCAGTCATCGGTACCCGGCGCATCGGGCATCTGGAAAAACCTGACGGAGAACGTAAACCAGCTGGCAGAAAACCTGACCACGCAGGTACGGGCCATCTCCGAAGTGGCTTCTGCGGTAACCAAGGGCGATCTGACCCAGATGATCCGCGTGGAAGCCAAAGGCGAGGTGGAGGAACTGAAGGATACCATCAACCAAATGATCGCGAACCTGAAAGAAACCACGCTTCGCAACCAGGAACAGGATTGGCTGAAATCGAACCTGGCCAAGTTCACCCAGATGCTGCAGGGACAAAAAGACCTGAACACCGTGACGCGGCGTATCCTTTCCGAGCTGGCACAGGTAGTAAAAGCGCAAAAAGGGATGTTCTATATCCTGGAGCAGGATGATAACTTCAAAAACCCCAAGCTGAAATTATTTGCAGCCTACGCCTTCGGCGACGAAGTAAAAACCGCCAGGGAATTCGCCCTTGGCGAAGGGCTGGTGGGACAATGCGCCCTGGAAAAAGAGCGTATCCTGCTGACCAATGTACCGAAGAACTATATCAAGATCGGGTCAGGACTGGGCAAGGCCTCGCCGGTAAACCTGATCGTACTGCCGGTACTGTTCGAAAAAGAGATCAAGGCTGTTATCGAACTGGCCTCTTTCGACACCTTCAGCGAAACGCACCTCGACTTCCTGAGCCAGCTGACAGAAAGTATTGGTATCGTATTAAATACCATCGAAGCAAATACCCGGACCGAGAGCCTGCTGGTGCAATCGCAATCGCTGACCGAAGAGCTGAGAAGGACCAACGAAGAGCTGCAGGACAAGGCCCACCTGCTGGTAAAGCAAAAAGAAGAGGTAGAGGCCAAGAACAAAGAAGTGGAAGAAGCCAGGCTGTCGCTGGAAGAAAAGGCAGAACAGCTGCAGCTTACCTCGAAATACAAATCGGAGTTCCTGGCCAATATGTCGCACGAGCTACGCACGCCGCTGAATTCGCTGCTGATCCTTGCCCAGCAATTGTATGAAAACTACGACGGCAACCTGACCGAAAAGCAGGTGAGCTACGCAAAAACCATCCATAGCTGCGGCGATGACCTGATCCAGCTGATCAACGACATACTCGACCTTTCGAAGATCGAGTCGGGATATATTTCCACCGATTTCGTCAACCTGCAGTTCCACGATGTCGTTACGTTCGTGGAAACGACCTTCAAACATATCTCTGAAAACAAAAACCTGCGGTTCAGCATCGACCTGGATGACAAGCTGCCGTCAACCCTGGAAACGGACGTGCAGCGGCTTAACCAGATCCTGAAAAACCTGCTGTCGAACGCCTTCAAGTTCACGGAAAAAGGCGAGGTACAGCTCAGGATCTACGAAGCCAACCATAACTGGCGGCAAAGCAATTCAAACCTGGAAGCCGCCAAAAGAGTGGTGGCATTTGAAATCAGGGATACAGGTATCGGTATTTCCAAAGACAAGCAGAATATCATTTTCGAAGCCTTCCAGCAGGCCGAAGGATCCACCAGCCGCAAATACGGCGGCACCGGTTTGGGGCTTTCGATCAGCCGTGGCCTTGCCGACCTGCTCGGCGGTTCCATCGAGCTGCAGAGCGAAGCCGGTTACGGCAGCACCTTCACATTGTTCCTCCCTATCGAGTACAAACCGGTCACGATGAAAAGGGAAAAACAAAGTAACCTGAAGGTGATTGAATACAAGCTGGCTGAGGGTGAAGAAAGCACAGCCTTGCAATCGGTACCCACCATCAAGGTAAGCGAGACCAAGGACCTCGATGCGCTGAACGAGATCATCAACGACGTAGGCGACGACCGGAACAATATTATAACAGGCGATAAAGTAGTCCTGGTGATCGAAGACGATCTCCGGTTTGGAAAGATCATTGCCGACAAGGCACACGAACGAGGGCTGAAGGTAGTAATGGCTACAGGCTTCGGGGATGTATTCGACCTTGTGAACAAGTACAATCCCATTGCCGTGACGCTGGATGTGAAACTACCGGATGCCAGCGGCTGGCGGATACTGGACCTGTTCAAAAACGATATCAATTTCAGGCATATTCCCGTACACCTGATCTCGGGTGAAGAAAACCGGCTGCTGGCCATGCACCGCGGCGCCCGAAGCTTTCACCTGAAACCGCTGAAAAGCCAGGCGCTGGACATGCTGCTTTCCGATATCGTAACCTACGATGCCGTACGGCAAAAACGGCTGCTGATCGTTGAAGACAATGAGCTGGATTCTTCCCATATCGCCAGGATACTGGAAAACGGCGAGCTGATCGATATTGAAATCGTTGATTCGGGAACAAAGGCACTGGAGCAGGTACGCGAAAAGGACTACGACTGCATCATCGTGGATTATATGCTGCCCGATATCGGCGGGCTGGAACTGGTGACCGAGGTCAGCAATACGAGCAAGACGCCCAACACGCCGGTACTGGTCTATTCTGCCAAGGATTTTTCGCCCAAAGAGCGGACACAACTAAAGCAGTATGCCAACCGCATCCTGCTGAAGGATGTGACATCGCTGGACCTGCTGCTGGAAGAAACCGTCATGCTGCTGCATATCGACCACAAGAACCTGCTGCCCGAAAAGCGTAAGCTGATCGAAAACCTGCGCTCGAAGAACGATGTGCTGACAAATAAAAAAGTGCTGGTAGTAGACGACGACGTACGCAACCTCTTTGCCCTCACGACAGCTTTTGAACGGTACAACATCCGGACCATCACCGCAGAAAGCGGCCAGGAGGCCATGCACATTCTCGAAGAGAATCAAGATATAGATATCGTACTCATGGACATCATGATGCCGGAAATGGACGGGTACGAAACCACGCAAAAGATCCGCCGCGAACATAAGAATACCGGTCTTCCCATCATAGCCGTGACCGCCAAGGCCATGAAAGGCGACCGGGAAAAGTGTATCGAGGCAGGTGCGTCTGATTATATCACCAAACCAGTAAAGATCGATCAGTTGTTATCGCTGATGCGGGTTTGGTTATATAAATAAATAATAATGAAGCCAGCACCAGAACAGCATACACCTCCCAAATCGGATATCAAAATCCTCGTCGTGGACGACAGGGAAGACAACCTGTTCTCCATCGAAGCGATACTGGAAAAGGATAATTACACGATCATCAAAGCCGGTTCGGGGCGTGCGGCCCTGAAGATCCTGCTGCAGCAGCAGGATTTTTCGCTGATCCTGATGGACGTGCAGATGCCGGAACTCAACGGCTTTGAAACTGCGACAATCATCTATGAGCGTGACAAGCTGAAAGCAATCCCTATCATCTTTATTACGGCGCACGATTACGACGAAGAATACATTTACAAAGGCTACCGGATGGGTGGTGTGGATTATATCTACAAGCCGATCAACCCGGAGCTGCTGCGTATCAAGGTAGGCGTGTTCGTAGAGCTGTACCGGAAAAACCAGCAGCTGCAGCTGCACGAAAAGAAGCTGCTGGAAACCAACAAGGCGTTGCAGAAAGAGATCGAAGACAGGAAGCTGTCTGAAGAAAAAATCAGGGTACTGAACGAACAACTGGTAGAGAACAACACACACCTGAAAACCGTAAATGCCGAACTGGATCAGTTTGCCTACGTGGCTTCGCATGACCTGCAGGAACCCCTGCGGAAGATCATGGTATTTTGCGACAAGCTATTGACCAACAACCCGGACGAAGAAACAGAACGGTATTTAAGCAAGATCACCCGTTCTGCCCACCGGATGCAATCCCTGATCAATGACCTGCTGAGCTTCTCCCGCCATTCTGTAGGTTCATCAGATTTCAGGGAAACCGACCTGCAGACGCTCGTAAAAGAAGCATTGACCGAACTGGAAATCGAGATCGAAAAAAGCGAGGCTACCATACAATACCAGGATTTACCGACAGCCCCCGTTATCCCCAGCCTGATGCAACAGCTTTTTTACAACCTGATCAGGAACGCTATCAAGTTCAGGAAAAAGGAAGTAATGCCGGTAGTACATATCACTACTGAAAAAATACTGCAGCCAGGGCAGAGCAGCTATTACCGCATTACGGTATCAGACAACGGCATTGGTTTTGATGAGAAATACGCCGATGATATTTTTATGGTTTTTAAACGGCTGCATAGCTACCACGAGTTTGAGGGCACGGGGGTAGGATTATCGCTTTGCAAGAAGATCATCGAAAAACACAATGGCACTATTTCGGCTACCAGCCAGGTCGGCGTTGGGTCTTCCTTTATTATTCATCTGCCAGTAGTACAGGAAAATATGCTGCGGAAAAGCCCGGCAGAAGTTATATGAACCCAATGTTCAGGGAAGCGCCGCCGATACGGCAGCCGTGAGCCGCAGCACGATAAGCCCTGTAATAACAGCCAGCCCCATACTGATCAGGGTGCCGATCAGCAGGTATTCGGTCTTTTGCTCAGGCCGGTTCTGCTCGTTAAACCGAAGAATGCTTTTTGCAGCAATCAGTAATCCGATCGCCTCATACTCACCCTGCAGCACCAACAGGAGTATCAATATCCTTTCTATGATCCCGATCCATTTGCCTGCACTTTCAAGCGCCTCCGAATTGTCCAGGTTCCGGCGCCATTTCTTTGTCAGCTGCCCGATCAGGAATCCCGAAGGCCATGCTAAAAAGACAACAGCCGTGGTCATGATCCATATATCCGGGTCGGTGTCTGCCTGCAATACAAGCTGCCTGACCTCCCGGTAATTGAAAAAAGTAACCGCCCAGCAGGCGAAAATGACAAAAAGATGTAAGGCCTGGTCTATCAGGAAATACCTTACTTCATCCCGCCGGTACGACTTCCATCCGTCGATAAGCGTGTGAGTAATGAAAATGGACAAAGCAACCGGCCAATAGACCACTCCTGTAAAAACCCAGGCCAGTGCCGCCGCAATAAATGCATGCAGGTAGAGATACCCCGAGGAGAAGTGCCGCTCCTGCCGGTCTTTTACCCACTTGCCCGGCTGTAATACGAAATCAGCCAGGAGGTGAGATAACAATAATTTCGCCAGCCATGTTATTTCCATATACTCATGGATTTAAACGCATCAGCTCTTCATATTCTTTCAGGAGCTTTGTCAGTTCGTTCCAACCGCCTGCCTGCGCATGCTTGTTAATGGTAGACTGCGATTTTTTTAACTTCACCGCTGCTCTCTGCTGGGTATGGTCTCTCAGCAATACCAGGATAACCTCCGCCTGCTTGGATGTCATTCTTCCGTAAATATAATCAATGAAATAACTGATTATCCTCAATGCAGTATTGACGCGGTCATCAGAAGATTGTATGATCAACCGGCGATCCGGGCCATCGGTTTCATCAAAAGCCCTTCCGGAAAGGGTAAAGGCCTCCCCGGTTGCCACACTTAACTTTTTCGGATCGGGCCTGGCCCGGCCAATCCCAATACCGGCCCTTATATCACAATCAGTCGCGGCCATTTTTGCCGCAGCGCGTACCTGGCATAAAATGTCCAGTGCTTTATGCGGCTCACCCAGGTATAGCTGAAAGCTATCTCCCCGGTAAAACTCAAACCTGCCGGCAGCCAGTATCTGCTTTAGTTTCCTGTTAAGGCTTTTACCGGCCTGGCCGGTAAGCTTTGTTGAATTGACAATATCAGCGGTAATAATCGCTTTCATTCTCTTATTAGTCTGATTCAAATATAGCCTAAAATGGCTATTTTTTTAAATTATCGCCTAAAAAGGCGATTTTTTTAGATTATCGCCTAAAAAGGCGATAATGTATTGGCGACGGATTTTACGGCAATATCAGCTGTTATTGAGCGACCGGTATTTTTTGGGAGACATTCCGATTATAGTGCGGAAGCGTTTGGAAAAATAATACGGATCATCAAACCCCATACTGAAAGCAATATCTTTTACAGACCTGCCTGTAAAATTAAGCTGCTGGCAGGCCTTCTGCATTTTCATTTGTACAAAGTAATCGATCGGGGCATACCCGGTCTTTTGTTTGAACAGGTTTGAAAACCGGGATACGGAATAGTTATACTGGCTGCTCAGTTCGTTGAGCGACAGATTTTCATTGATATGTTCCTGCATATAAAGAATAGCACTGTCTACGCAATCCGGTTTATCACTGGCCGTTGCCGCATAATGACGGGAGTTATAAACAAACAGGGTCAGGAAATGAGACAGGCACATATTGGCGAACAGCAGGTTATCGATACTGTAACCCAGTTCCAGCGTCTTGTAGATCTTGGTAAAGGTGGAAGGAACATCTGCGCTGTTTTTTATATAAAACGGTTTGAAATGCTTCTGCACGGCATGAATCTCGTTCAACTGCTTTAGCGAGTCGCCGCCGAAATGAATCCAGTAAATGCTCCAGGGATGCTCCGTACTGCTGCCGTAAGCGTGTTCGACATTCTGGGGCAGAATAAAAAATTCGTTAGGCCCCACTTCATATCGCTGATCGGCTACCTGGTACCAACCCTGCCCATCCACGCAGTAAAAAAGAAAGTTTTCCGGCAATCCCTTTTTACGGTACGTATAGTGGTCTTTTGCTTTGGGATAATAACCGATGCTGCAGATATGCAGGTGCTTTAACAGCGCATTTCCGTGCACACGCGACTTCAGGATGGTTCGCGGAATCTCGATACGCTGACGACCTGCCCCGTACCAGATATTATTATGAGAGCCTTCCTTATTGCTTTCTTTCATAGATGTCAACCAATCAAATACCGGGAAAATTACTGAAAAGTTTTAAACCCTGCGTACGTGGCAGGAAACAGCAGGACAATCGGCAGGCGGAAAAAAGTATTTTCGCAGGATTATAATTCATGTATATGTCATTTACCGCTTGCAGCCTGTTGAAAAAGAATGTCCGCAGTTTACTGTTACCGGCATTACTCGTTTTTCTACCCCTGCTCCTGCCCGCTACCGTTACCCTCCCGCCCTTCTTTTCCGATAATATGGTGCTGCAGCAAAATGCCACCCCGGCTATCTGGGGCCGGGCCCGCGCAGGCGCCCGGGTGCAGGTCAGCACCTCCTGGAACAAGCAAAAATATTCAACCCTGGCTGACGCCTCCGGCAAATGGAAGCTCACGGTTTCCACACCGGCGGCTGGCGGTCCTTATGAGATCACGATCAGCGACGGACAGCCGCTGACCCTGCATAATGTGCTGCTCGGCGAAGTATGGCTTTGCAGCGGCCAGTCCAATATGGAAATGCCGGTAAAAGGCTTCAGGGATCAGCCGGTACAGGGCTCTAACGACGCTGTTTTTTATTCCGCCAACGACCAGCTGAGGTTATATACCGTTCCCCGGTCGGTAAAAGTTCAACCGCAGGATACCACCAAACGATCGGCCTGGAAATTGGCAGAACCGGAAACGGTTGCCGGTTTCAGCGCCACAGCCTGGTATTTCGGCCGGCTGCTGTACGAACGGCTGCATGTACCGATCGGGCTGATCAATATCAGCTATGGCGGCTCTACTGCCGAGGCCTGGATGAACGAAACAGTGCTGCAGGGATTTCCGGATATTAAAATCCCTGCGCCGGCCGACTCTGCCAAAGCCAATAACCGTACTGCCACTACGCTATACAACGGCATGCTGCATCCGTTCCTGGGATATGGCATCAGGGGGTGCATCTGGTACCAGGGAGAAAGCAATTACGAACGTCCTGACCAGTACGAAAAGCTGTTTCCTGCCATGGTGAGACAATGGCGGGAAGAAGCGGGATTGGGCGACTTTCCTTTCTATTATGCCCAGATCGCACCGTACAACTATGCGCAGCTGCCTCCTTATAACTCCGGGGGTAAGTACAATTCGGCCTACCTGCGGGACGCGCAACGGAAGGCGTTGACCGCTATACCCAACAGCGGCATGATCGTCCTGCTGGATATCGGCGAGGAAAACAACATTCACCCTGCCAATAAAGAAGCCGGCGGCAAACGCCTGGCGTACCTGGCACTTGCCAAAACATATGGGCTGAAGGGGTTTGGCTATACAAGCCCTTCTTTAGACTCCTTGCTGGTCAACGGCAATATCGCCACCATCCGGTTCAAAGACGCACCCAACGGCCTGACTTCCTTTGGCAAGCCCTTGTCAAATTTTGAGATCGCCGGGGCTGATAAGATTTTCCGGCCTGCAAAAGCGGTTATCTCGAGGGGGATGGTGCTGGTGTCATCACCGGAAGTGAAGGAGCCTGTGGCGGTCCGCTATGCTTTCAGGGATTTCGTAACAGGCGACCTGTTCAGCACGGAAGGCTTCCCGGTATCTTCGTTCAGAACGGATGACTGGTAGATCATCGGCAGGAAGCAGCAGGTCAGAAGTATTATTCAGGCATAATCTCAATATCGTTTCTTCTTTCCGCAGGCCATACGTTGAGCACCGTGATCTTACCGTCCTTGCATTCCGCTTCTATCGTTGTAGCATACGGCGCATGCAATTTGAAATGGACATCCAGGCGCCGTGGCCAGGCCGGGAACAGCAATATACGGCGGTCGTCGACCTGCAGCAGCATTTCCTGGAGGCCGATCATGCCGCTCCCGCCCCAGTTGTGATCCGGTACCCAATCGAAGCCAGGGCCCCAGAAAGCCGGAAACCGCCTGCCGGAGTTTTCCAGCTTCATCGAAGTATACTTCCAGGCATCATTGGCCAGTCCCAGGCGCGCCGCCCAGATATTATCCTGCTTCCAGCCGAGATGACTTCTGAACCTGATCACATTCGTATCATACCTCCACGTGTTCAGCGCCGTATCAAGGCCGGACTTACCGACGCCATATATACCCCAGGGAAAGACAGGGTATAGCTGCGGCGATTCGGTATTATTTACCCGCTCCCACGATTTAGCCGGGGCGATGACCGGGTGCCCATCAAAATTTGTGAAACTGAGGCCAGGAATGCGCTGCAGAAAAGCAGACCACTGCTGTCTTTCTGCCGGGCCGATATACCGTTCCGGGAGAGCTAATAACCTGCCAGTAATGGTCTGCAGGGCCGCGATAGTGGAAGTAGCATTATATGCCATTTTAAACGTCTCGGCAGCCGACCCCGGGTACAATACCAGTTTGCCGTTTCCATCTAGCGCTTTGCGGCCGCGCTGCCGTGCCAGGTATTGGTAATGCTCATCGAAAAACTGCAGGCAGCTTTTGATAAAAGGAATTGCCTTACCAATGTCTTTCCCGGTATACCGCTCCTCCTCCAGCATCATCAGGCAAAATTCCAATACACTATCCCACTGATATTCGAGCCACGCATTGTACTCAAGGCCTTTGTCGAAACCAGCCGGTCTGTTTTGGCCGTATTCGGCATAATCCGGCAAACCATAATTTTCCATCTGTTCGGTGAAGCAGGCGCCCCCGTGATTCCAGTAAACCTTGCTGCGCCATTCGGCATTTTTCAGGATGCGGAAATAGAACTCCAGTTGCGCCTGCAAGGCATCCCAGTCGCCGCTTTTGATCATCGGGAAATAGACAAGCCGCTGGTTTTGCATGGTATGCAGTCCGCCACCCCAGTTGCGGTAATCGGGAGTCAGCTTATGCGCCGTATCCGTGAAAACAGGATCTACCGTAAACAACCCTCCGTTAAATTTTGTAGGCCATTTGCCAAAAGCATTGCAGGCGAGCATGTACCGGAACAACTGGTAGTTACGGCCAACCTGCCAGGCTTGGGAAGCGGTGTCACCTGCATCGATGCAGACAAAACTACGATCCCAGAACTGTTGCCACCATTGCACTGTTTTTGCAAAAGCTGCTTTCGCGGACAAAGCAACCGCCTGCCGGAGCGAGTCCAGCGATCGCTTCCAAACTGTTATATCACCTACCTGTCCGGTATACAGGCTGAGCGATAGCGAATGGGTTTTGGAAGGCGACCTGCTTGCCAGTTTCCACGCCCTGAAATCCGTATTGACGTAAATACCGTCACTCGTTCCTGCCGGAATAAAATTTTTGCCTGACAGGAACCCACCGAAAGCAAGATTCTTTAAAGGATTGTACAGCTCCTCTTTTACAGCAGCCATTCCCTGCTGCTCCACCGTGGCATCGAAAATGGTCGATGCATGGTTATGATGATAGAATAATACGCCATCACCGGAAAAATCAATGATATCCTCCTTCGCGATGTTATTCTTAGGAGCGGCCCACTTCCATGAATTAGCAAAGTTTTCCCTTGCCTGCAGCACCCTGTCCTGGTAGCGCCAGTTCTCATAAGCAGCTTCTACCCTGATCTTTTTATTGCTGTTGACCTCCAGGTGAACAACAGGGGCAAATACGTCTACCCATATCTTTACCATTGCCCTGGTGCCGTGCTGCTCACCTTCTACCGTCACATACCCCTGCTCCAGGTGCAACTCCTGTTTAAATATCGACCCTGCCAAAGGATTGGGATACAGTTTTACGCGCAGGCGGCCTGCTTTCAGCAGCGCATTATTCTCATCAAAGCTGCCTGACCGGGCGACATACACCAGCAGGTCACCCTGCTCCACCCATACGTTCAAACCGATGTCGCCGCCGCCGCACGGCATCGACTCAGATGCGTTTTTGCTCTGGCTGTTCCATACAATAGAGTATTTCTGCGGCAGCCTGTTTTGTGCAGGAGCAAACAGGCTGCCGGCCGTAAAAAGAAGAAGGGTCAAAAAATATTTCCGCATCATCAGCAACTATTCGATCTCTAAAAAAACAGGCCCCAATAATCCGGCCTTCAGCAAAGGTTTATTCCGAAGCCTGAAGGGCGCCGTAGTCCGGGTTAGCCGTTGATCTTCCGGCAGCAGGTTATCACCGATCAGCCGGTTAGCCCAGGTATTCGCTACTTCGATTTCCAGCCGGTTATCCCCATCCTGGAGCAGACCTGTTATATCGAGCCGGTAGGGCCTGGTCCAAAGGGTGCCGGCTTCCTTCCCATTTATCCGGATGGTAGCAATATTGGCTACATCACTCATGTTTAAAAATACCCGCCGGACATTTGTTGCCCTGTTCCAGGCAATCGTTTGGGAATAAACGGCAGTACCTGAATAATATTTAATCCGTGCATCCGGATGATCAGTCCAACTGGTCAATGAATCAAAGCGCACCGGCCGGGGTGGACCGCCCGTTTTTTCATCGAAAGCTACCTGCCAGGTACCCGTTAACACGCTTGTTTCTTTTTTATGAGCCAGGAAGGACGGGGGCCTGCTGAACAGAGCCGGCTGCCTGAATATGACAAATACCGATGCATTCGCATCGAGTGGCAGGGTGAGGTAAGTACGGTTTTTCTGAATCGACCAGTTTACAGCTTTCTGAACGGTGCCCGTTACGGCATCCCATAATTCAGGCTCCTTTCCAACGATACGGAATGAGAGATGCACCACCTGCATGCTGTCTTTCTGGTTGGCAATAAAATAGATATCCTCCTTGTCTGACCGGCGGTGTGTCCAGGCTATCGTATGCGTTTGATTTTCGATCTCCACATCTTTGGCCAATCCTGAATGTGCAAAGGAGGAAGCCGTGTAGGGCGTGAACAATACCCTTCCTTTTTTCCCTTTTATTGTCAGCAGGTCTTTCATCATTGCCAGTATGTCATCATCCTTTTCCTGCAAATGCACGGCCGTGCTGTAATGGCGGGGCAGGACTACCGTTGCTCCATCCCGGATCAGCTGCACTAATTTCTTTGCAACAGCAACAGACATCATCGTTGTATCCGGCAGCATCGGGTGTTTAGCAGGGAACACCAGCACTTTGTAACTGGCACCTCCCGGCAATATAACCTTCCCGTTCTTCACGGAGGCTCTTAGCAATACATCCGGGTTGAACGAGTCGTATGCATACCCGTTCAGCGGATCGATCCAGTCCTGCGGGTCAGCCATATTGGCTGAGTGCGTAACCCCATCAGGAATGCTGCGCAGGGGCTGCCCGGTATTGGCCAGTCTTTTTTGCTCGTCCGTCACTTTCCTGTTTCCAAATAATCCCGGCAAGGTACCGACCAGCCGGTCGGGTAATATAGAACGCCGCGGCAGCTCCTCACCGGTAAACACGGCAATGTCCGTTACGGGTTGACCAACCTGCAGCAATGCCTGGCAACGGGCCAGGTAGCTGATCCAGGCCTTGCTTTGCCGGAACCAGGTCTGGTCACGCTGAAAGTATAAACCTACGCCGTCCAGTGTCATTCCCGGCTTCCGGTCCATCCAGGGATTGTGGGTAAACACGTGCAATGCCAATTTATTAATGCCCAGTGCAAAATTCCTGTCACCTATCGGCTTCAGCAGGCCGGGATGTTCGCCCCAGTTCATCCGAACGGAAGTAAAAGCTTCAGCAGCCACTATGTTTTTCCCATAGACATGCGCACCGGAAATGGCATCCAGCATATCGTTAGGCTTATCATGGGTCGGGCTGTTTAGCCAGAACTCACCCATCGGGATATCCACGTGCTGGTAATGCAGCAACCCGTCACTGATCATGGTCGGCGCTACCGACTCGGCGCTGAAGCTGCACCCCTTCTCCTGTGCCAGGCCATTCAGCGTCACATAAAAAACATCACTGACCAGTTCGGCAATCGTTTGCCTTATATCCCGCAAAAACTTTTCGGAAGTAGCTGCATCCTGCAATGGCAGGCCGGTCATCGCCAGTAAATAAGGCATCAGGTCATACCCCCTGCGCTTCCTGAATTCCTCACGGAATACCGGGCTCCAGTTCTGGCTGCCGCACTCCCAGCTATCGACATGAAAAACCTTCAACACCTCCCGTACCGTAGCCGCATCCGTTTTTCTGAAGGCCTGCGCAAACCAGTTCTCAAACTGGAGCCGGATGGCCACCGGGTTGAACTTGTCGCATTCCAGGCCTTTACCCGCACCTGCGGTTGCATTGGTATGACCGGTGGATGTATGACCGATGCGTACAATGATCCAGTTTCCGGGAGGGGCTGTCCACCGAAGAGCGCCCGAGCTATCCATCTTCGCAGACAAATCAACGACGGCGGACAAAGGAACAGCTACGCTGGCAGGAACCTGCCCGTTCGTGGTGGGCGTGCTCACTCTCCAGATCGATCCGTTCTTACTTTCATATTGGTGAATGACCGGTTCATCTGATAAATAGATGCCCATGACCTTCAGCGAAGGTTTCCATTTGGCGGCGTCGAGGTCTTCCGATCCGGGTTCGGAGCCGTCTTTGTCATAGACAAAGCGAAAGTATTTTGCCGTCGTGGCGGGTATGGCATGCGTTACGTCTTCGTCCGTATCCTGCCAGCCATGACGGGGAGGCTGCAGGCGCGTTATCGTTGTAAAATTGACGCCGTCGTTGCCGGCCTGAACAATCAGCCGCTGGGCCTGGTAGTTATTACCGCCCACATGGACCCGTACAGACCGGCAGGTAAACGGTACCGCATATTTGTATTGGATCCAGCAGGCCGTATCGCTTTTAAAACTTTCTTTGCCATCACCGGCGAAAGCCAGGAAGGCAGCAGGTGCGCCGGTACTGGCCGTTACGGTTGGCACCAGCACTGTATCGCTGAACGCCTGCCGGCTGTTGGCCGGGTAAGCCAGCACGGCAATATCTTTATAGTAACCGGCAATCGCCTCCGGCTTCTCAAGCCTTGTATCAACCAGGTCCCCTCCTTTGAGATAGGTTTTGGTCCAGGTCAGCTTTTGCATAGAAAGCTCCGGCGTGATCCAGGGACCACCGGCCAGTGCAAATCCATCGCTTACATGCATGCCGAGCTGCAGCCCAAGACGCTTTGCTTCGCTCATGGCAAATTGCACCATCTGCCACCATTCATCCGTCAGTTGTCTTGCCGGTGAAGGGTATAGTCCAGCCACCGTGTCTTTGATCGGCATCAGGTAAGCGCCGCCGATTCCTACTTCCTTCATTGCTTCCAGGTCGGCCGTAATGCCCTGCCGGGAAACGGCCCCGTGCATCCAGTACCAGAACACCCATGGTTTTGCAGATGCGGGCGGGTTGCGGAATTGCGCTTCCAGGTCGGCAGACGGCTGGGCAAGCAACTGTGAACCTGTCAACAGCAATCCGAATAACCAGCTATATGTTATCAGCACTCGTTTCATTCCGTTCTTTTCAGCAAACCTTTACTACTTCCATTTGCAGCAACGCGCCCAGCTTTTCGATTTTGGCGCTGATATGCCCGATGCCCACCGCACAATGATGGGCAGGCCCGTATTGGTTCCAGGTATTCATAAACCCGCGGGCACCGAGCGGGAACCGGTAGCGGCTGTTTGTGTTGCCGATCTGCAGGATAGGCCCCGGCACCGATTCACCCTCTGCCACCAGCAATAGTAATCCATCTCCTTTCTCCACTACGGAGAGCAATGTAACAGGCCCGTTTTTTACCGACATTTCCACGGACATTCCTTTCCCAACTTTCCCGTGATACACATACAGCGGGCGCACCTTGGTTTTTCCTTCTGCAATGGCGATATGCCCCGGCCCGTCATGACCCATCAGCACCACATCGTCTTTATAATCGACCGCATAATATTCAGTAAAAGATCCGCCGGCGCCGAAACTGTCCATGATCTTCATTGCCTGCGCATTCTTTATTTCGTATTCACCGGCTACCGGTACCCCGTTTGCCGTCAGCAGGGAGTTGCCAAGGATAATGGAGCTGATCGCGTCCTCGTTCTCCGCGTTGCCCGTTCCTTTGTAATAATAAGCCAGTGAACCCAGCCGGTGTTGTTGCACCAGCCTGTCCAGCGCCACTGAAGTGATGGCAGCCTTTTCCAGCTCATCAGGCGGACAATCCTCCTGTATATCGAACATTTCCCGGAACGATTGCAGGCGTTCCTGCCAGTCTTTTACAGCAACTTCCCTGCGCAGTGCCGCCAGCTCTTCCACTTCCAGCAATTCGATATGTCCGCCAAAACAAGCATATTGTTTTGTAAGATCGGTGTAAATATCCAGCATGCCGCTGTAGTAGTGACCCATGCAGCCCAGCCGGTTGTTGAACATTACATGCGCTACCCTGGCCGCTTCAATCCACTCTGTAATGTCTTTCCAGCATTCATCGTCTTCCTGCAGCATACCGGTCACCTGGTGAAACCGGATACCGGCCCGGTTGAATACATTAGCGATCTCCGGTACCGGGCAGGCGGAGCAGTAAGCCAGCCATTCACCCGTCATCCGGGTCCGGTCGGTCATGGCATTGAAAGTATCGTAATCAATGGAGGCTTCCGGCGCCAGGTTGAGGATGATCACGGGCACTTTGGCCCGCTGCACCACGGGCAATACCGTTGAAGACAGCGCATACGTAGTCACATAAAGGAAAATGAGATCCACTTCGCCCCGGCGAAACAGCCGGCCCGCTTCCACCGCTTTATCAGGCGTATCTACCAACCCTGCATTGATGATATGGGGATGTACGGCAGCAAGCTTTTGCTCTACCCTATCCAGGTATCCTTCCAACCGTTCTTTCAATCCGCTGAATTGCTCCCAATAGGTATCCAGGCCGATACCGAATAAACCGATCTGTAATGAATCCGACTGCATAATCAACCGTTAGAATGTTGGGTCATTGAACAAACTGCAAGTTACTCTTTCCTTTATCAACCGAAGTAGCTACGGCGATTCCCCGCTGGTCTTTTTTGTTCACCGCGCAGTAAAAATGATACACGACCCCCTTATGCTTTACCACGAAACTCTTGTGGGCAAATTTTTCGTCGTAGGGTTCCGAGGAATGCATCAGGTCGTCGCCGGTCCAGTCGGTCCAGTTCACCAGGTCGTACGAACAGGCAAACCGGTTAAAGGCATCTTTCCGGCCTTCCCAGAAAGCCCCGAAGTAAAACATGACCCATACGTCATTGATGCGCTGGAGTACCGCATCGCCGGTAATACCGACCGGATGATGCACGACCGGGTCGCTTCCGTACCGCTTCCAGGTCAGCATATCGTCGGATACCGCCATCCCGATCCGTTCGAACCAGCGCCATTTCGGTTTGTTGTTGCTGCTATCGCCATTGGCATTATAATACATCACAAAGGGATAACCGGTCGTTTTCTGCCGGTCCCATATTACCGAGCTTTTGAACAGTTTTTTATTCTCCCACCACCGCACATCGCTGTCTGTTGAGGATAGTACGGACGATGTACGTTGCCATTCATGCGGCCGGGAAGGTTTTTTGGAAGTAAAAGCGATGCCAAGGGATAATCGCCCGGCCTCATAACCCGGTTCCCTTCCTCCGAAATAGGATAGCCAGTACCTGCCCCTGAACTTTTGCAGTTTATAACTTCCGCCCCAGCGATGATCCTGCAGGGCGATATAGCCGGCTTTCTGGTTCCCGTCCCATCCTGCATCCACTGAACCTGCAGCCTGAAGAGCGGTATCGGAAAACGACAGGATACGTCCCTTCGTTTGCCAGTGCAGCAGGTCTTTGCTTTTGGCCAGCCAGGTCTCGTAGCCCCGCCCGTCAAAAACGATATAGGTCATGTACCAATGCCGACCCTTGCGGAATACCGACGGACTATCGATCTTTTTCGATTGATCAGCAGGCGCTACGACCAGCCCGTACTTGTAAGGTGTTTTTACTTCTTCATAAACGCTTTGCATCACAGCCGGTGGCACTTCTTTCGGCAGCTGACCGAATATCGTCAGCTGCAACCCCAGTGTAAATGCGACGATCAATAAGCTCCTCATTTATCCTTAAATTAAAACTTTACCTGTTTTGCCAGCTGACCCGCCGTTTGCTGATTCAGCCGGCAGGGATATAGATAAAACGCGTACTGACAGGGCCGGGCGGGTACCATGTATTGCTCCAGGGGCTGGGCCACATCGCTCCAGCTGTCGTTGCCCCCTACTCCCATCTGCACCAGGTCGATATTTACTGTAAGATAACCTGCATCTTTCAGTTTATTGGTATGCCTGGCTTTTTGAATAGTCTCCTCTGTATAGGGCCAGGCGCTCATGCTGAGCAAGCTATCTGCGGCGATCAGCAACCCTTCTTTATGATCGTTGTGCAGGAACATCCAGCGCACATCGGTCCGGTTGCCGTTTTCCTGCGGTATGACATACGGCTCCATAAAGTCTTCGACCGGTTGGGTATATATACCTACATCAAAACCGGACCGGCGATCGGTATAGTTCTCCAGGAGCCCCCTGCCGTACCATTGGATATCGTCATACTCCCGGGCAAAACCGCCCTGCATACCCACCCGCGGTATATCCGGAAGGCCGGGTTTTACATCGAGCGCATATTCCACTTTTATCACCCCATTCCCGTTGATGGTATAGCTCACTTTTACAGCAGCGCTGTCGTGGATCAGGGTATACCGGCTGGTCGCCGTCACGAGTCCCGGCAGCGAAGTAACCGATGTACGAACCAGTTTCAGGTCATTGGTAAACCATTGCTTTAGCTTGCGGTCGGCCTTCCAGCCGCGCTTATCGTTGTCGGTGAGGGCGCGGGTAAAATGCGGCAGCAAAGGAGCAAAAACCTGTTGCTTTCCCTTCCATACATAGCTGCTTAAAGCGCCGTTGACCCGGTTAATGGAAATACTGAAATTCCTGCCCCTGATCTCATAAACGGTATCTGTTTCCTGTACAGAAAGTGCCGGGTAAGAGGCGCTGCGGGTATTTCTTACGGGGATAACAGGCGTCAGCGGCAATTGATCCGAAGCGATCTCAAATCCTTTGGCCGCCCAGCCTTGATCTTCCGGGAGCGTAAAATGCAGGGAAATAAAATATTCGATACCGGTTTTTAAGGCAGGGAGGTGTCCCGCAAGATCAATCGTTGTATCGCGCCCCGGCGCCAGGTTCAGCGGCAACAGGGTTTTGGCGAATACCGGTTGCCCGTCTGCCAGCAATGTCAATGACAGGTTATATGCGTTTGCATTCGTTACCCCACTCCTGTTTACGATCCTGACCTGTTGACGGGCCTCATCCGCCCAGGTACATTCAATGGGCTGAAACACCCGTTTGCATTCGTAGATCGCAGCTTTGGGCCGCCCGTCCGATGCCACAATGCCCTTGATGGTAAAATTGTCGAAATAACGTTCGCCGAAATCGCCGCCATAAGCGTAAAATGGTGTCCCGGCCGAATCGATCTTCAGCAAGCCCTGGTCTTTGAATTCCCAGATGCAGCCTCCGATCACCCGGGGCAGCTGCCGCCACTGGTCCCAGAATTCTTTGATGTTGCCGGCGCTGTTGCCCATGGCATGCGCATATTCGCAGAAGAAGATGGGCCTGCGGTCACCATTGGGCTGGTTCACCAATAATGGCCCCGTGTACATGGCCGGGTACATACGGCTTACCATGTCCACGTAATACTGATCCAGCGGGTTCTGAAGACGGTGTGAATGGTCGTTGGACTTCAGGTAGCGGGGGTCGGAAGGATCCATATAGCCTGCTTCTCCCGGGCTGCCCATCGCAGGTTCATAATGTACGGGGCGTGTAATATCAAAATCATGCAACCAGGCGGCCATGGCAGCATGATTGGGGCCGCGACCGGCCTCGTTGCCAAGGCTCCAGAAAATAATGGAAGGGTGATTTTTATCGCGCATAGCCATGCGGCTGCAGCGCTCGAGGTAAGCACCGGTCCAGGCCGGATCGTTGCTCAGCTTGCCGCCGAGACCATGTGTTTCCAGGTTGGCTTCATCGATCACAAGAATGCCGTATTCATCACAGAGGTCAAGCAGATAGGGATCGGAAGGATAATGGCTGAGGCGGACGCAATTGAAGTTAAATCGTTTGATGGTTTGAATATCCTGCCGGATATCTTCTCTTGTCAATGCTTTACCACGGGTAGGATGATGATCCGGCCGGTTTACGCCATACAGGTAGGTCAGCCTGCCATTGATCAGCAGTTTGCTGTCTGCCCCGGAAAATTCAACCGAGCGAAACCCCAGCCGGCAGCTTTTTGCTTCGAGAAGGCGACCTGCTGAGTCTTCCAGCGAAAGGACAAGCGTGTATAAATTCGGTTCTTCCGGGCTCCATTTATCGGGATTGGTAATTGCCGTCTCCAGCAACCCGAATTTAACATTATCCAGCCGCGGCCACACTTCATTCACGATCGATTCAGCGCTTCGCTCCAGCGGGGCCGCCAGCACCGGCTGGTTCTTCCTGTCGTAAAGCTGCGCTTTCAATTTATACCCGGCCACTGCTTTGCCGGTAAAATTGTCCAGCCGCGGACGTATGCTCAGCACCGCATCTTTATACTCTTTGTCGAGCCGGGTCTGGTAAAAAAAATCACTGATCCGAACGGCCGGTTCGGCGTGGAGGTACACTTCCCGGTGAATGCCGCTTAGCCGCCACTGATCCTGGTCTTCGAGAAAAGAACCGTCGCTCCACCGGATCACCCATACCGAAATGATATTTTCTCCTTGCTGCAGATAGGGGGTAATATTGAACTCGGAGGGAAGGAAGCTGTCTTCGGCATAACCCGCAAATTTCCCGTTGATCCAAAGCTTATACGCCGAGCTGACGCCACCGAAGTGCAGCGTAATGTTCATATCCTTCCAGCCGGCAGGCAGACTGAATGCCCGCTGGTAGCAACCCACGCCGTTATAATCCCGGGGTACATGCGGCGGGTTTACCGGGCGAAACGGGTACACTGCGCTTTTATAGATCGGCTTGTCATAGCCCTGCATTTCCCAGTTGGAAGGCACCGGTATTTTCTTCCAGCCGCTTACCCGGCTTTTGTAAAAATCCGTTGGCGCATCCGAAGGTTTTAATGCAAAAGAGAAATCCCAGTCACCATTGAGCGACAGGTAGCGGGCTGTTGTTTCCCGGTCACCACCCAAGGCATCGTTAACCGTAGCAAATGAGTAAGCCGTTGCCCTTGCCGGATCGCGGTTGATGCCGCTGACCAGCGGATCTTCGTAAGGCTCGCGGTTATAAACAGCGGGGGGAACAGGAATGGCAGCCGGTGTTTTATCCACCAGCTGCGCAGGCACTCCCTGCTGCACCAGCATTAATCCCAGGAAAATACAAAGCTTCTTCATTTTGTCATTGCTAAAAGTTCCGGCTTTTCTGCCTTTACTGTTTCTTCTTCTTTCACCGGTCGTTTCCGCCAGTAATTAGCCAGGATGGAACCGGATATATTCATCCAGGGACTGAACACAGCCGCCGGTAAACCAACGGTACCCAGTTTGCCCATACCCGCAGCCAGCCCGGAAGCCATGCCGCCGTTCTGCAATCCTACTTCGAAGGCGATGGTACGGGCCGAATTTTTATCCAGCCGGAACAGCCGGCTCAGCCAGTAGCCAAAAAAATAACCGGCTGCATTGTGGATGACCGAGCTGACGAATAATAGCCCCCCCACCTTCAGCAGGTTGGCATGGCCTGCAGCAGTAGTGACAGTAGTAAAGTAAATAATGCCGAACATGGAAAAGTAAGGCATCATTCGATCCAATCCCGGGAACCGGGTAGCCAGCCGGTGGTACAACACGCCTGCCACTACAGCCCCCAGCAGGAAACCGGATATTTCTACGGATTGAAGCAACTGGTGTGAATCAATATTGGTTTTTAAGAACCGCCACCAGCCCAGCGGTAACGCAATCAGCCATACCACCGCCAGCATCAATATAAACCTTACCACCCTTCTTCCCCCGGGCGAAGCTGTTTTTAAATAATCATGTAGCAACGCCGCGCCGATGGGAACGATCACGATCTTGATGATCTCCATCATCATGTCTACAAATTTCACCTGTATCAGTTCGCCGGCCAGCAGCTTCATCAGCAGCGGTGTCAGGAACGGGGCGGCCATTGTGGCCATGGCTGTTACGATCACCGACAGCACCAGGTTAGCCTTGGCCAGGTACACCATTACGTTGGAAGCAAGCCCGCTGGAGCAGGAACCGATCAGGATGATACCGGCGGCAATCTCGGGTTCGAAATCAAACACCCTGGTGAGCAGCAGACCCATCAGCGGCATTACGGAAAAATGACAAAGCAGCCCGATGGCAACGCCTTTACCGGTTTGCGCCAATCCTGAAAAGTCCTTCAGGCTCATCTGCACCCCCATGCCAAACATCACCAGCTGGATGATCACCAGCATCAGCCATTTGTCCCGCAGGTTGAATGAACCCCAGCTGGTAAAAGCAGACGGATACAACATACCGGCTACGACGGCTACAATGATCCAGGCTGTATACCGGTAGCCTTTCAGCGCGGGCACAGCACCCAGGCCGATCGCCACGCTGGCAGCCAGTACCACGCCCATCGCACGGCTCAGGCCCGGCTGGGATAAAAGCAAGCCGGCCAGCAGCAGCACAAAAGCTACCGCTCCAATGACGATAAATGCCTGGCTGATCTTTTTCATCGTTTATTATTTTAAGACCGTAGCAAGATGCTGCACCGCCACCGGCGGACTGGCCAGGATAGGCACTTTGCGATCGGCCTCATCCAATGTGTCCACCACCCTTGCCATCGACGCCTGGGCCAGCACGATCACATCGCATTTACCAGCGAGTTCCTTCAGCGCTTTGGCAACCATGGCATCATGCGTAGCGGTATCACCGCTCATCAGGGCATCAAAGGCACCTTCGCACAATACTGCATCCAGTTCTATTTCTTTACCGGCAGCCGCTGCCCTGCGTTTCACCAGGTCACTGGTCGGTTCCAGTGTGGTGGAGAGCGTGGCCACTACACCAATTCTTTTGCCGGTCTGCACGGCTTTATCAGCCATGGGCTGGTCTACCCGTAATACCGGCACACTGGTCAATGCCGCAGCCGCTTCCACCGCAGCACCGATAGAGGAACAGGTAACCATGATGAAATCGGCGCCAGCCGCCTCGGCTGATCCTACATAGTTGACCACGCGCCTGGCCGTAGCAGGCGTCAGTTCACCACAGCCGATCACGCTTTTGATCAGGCTGTCGTCTACAATATTGAATACCTTGACACCCGGCAGGTGCTCGCTGCACAACTGCTGGAATACCGGCACCAGCGTAGCCGATGTATGGATCAATCCCAATGTTTTCTGCGACATGCTTTAAAATTTTTATTGGCTTAATCTTTTCTGCTTCTGAATCTCATTTCTACTATTGGTGATTGAGAAAAGTTCGATTGGTAAATCCCGAAATTGCCTTTACCCGAAGATGCTCATCATCCGGCCACTTCAAACATAACGGAACTGGTCAGCTGAACGAAATTTTCCGATCCCCCATTCCAAAATCGCAATGATTATACCTTTCCATTCAGCAACACTGCAACATAATCCTCCCCTCCTACCTGCCCGCCCTTGAAATTTATTTCTATTCCATCTACCGGTGAAGCGGGTGCGGTGGCCCTGCATAACGGCGCACCGGGTACCAGTGGCGCGATCATTTCCACGGCTTCAATGCCCATAGCCCTGGCCGCATAGCTGCTGGTATCGCCGCCGGCTACCACTATCCTTCTGACCGGATGACGCTGTATCGCCTGCCGTGCAATAGCACCCAACGCAGTCCCTAATTTTTCCGGCGGCAGGTGCTGCGACTGCTTGATGCCCGTATGCACGATCAGGTTTTTTTGCTGGCTGAGCAATCCGCCAACCTGGTTTACGACATCATCACTGTTCCAATTGTCATTGCAAACAGACAGCGCGTCCAGTTCCACTTCTTCAAAACCGTTCGACCGTGCCCGGGCAATCTGCGCTGCGGTTACCGGTGAGCAACTGCCCGAGATGACCAATAAAGGCGTGGACTTACCGGTATCCGGCCATTGTTCAACCGGGCGCAACACCTGCTGCGCTTTCCAGTAGTGGCCCAGCGCCATTTCTATACCCGACGAGCCTGCTGAAAACAAGGGCGATCCGTCATATCGTCCATCCATCCACCCGCCGATCTTGGCCAGTTGTTCATTGTACAATACATCAATCAGTACCACTTCGTTATCTCCTGTCTGCCAGGTATCCACCGGCTGATCCAATTGCAGCACATCGATGAGTCCGATGGATTTTGTGGTTTGCCGGCCCAGGTGCCGCCGCAGATCGCTTTCGTCAGCCGGCGTTACCGGATGCCTGCTCATCGAGGGATGCCTGTCCAGCCGGTGTATGGCTCCGTTGCTGCCGATTCCCATCCGGGCAAAGAGGTTACCAAATACGCAATAGCGGCCAAGCGCCGGCATACCGCCAAGCACCGGCACCAACCTGTTTTCAAATATCTCAATTCCACAATCGATGGCTTTACCAATACTACCCGTTGCCGGCGACGAGTCGAAAGTAGAGCACACTTTATAATGCACATGCCGGGCGCCGCTGGCTTTCAGCTGCCGGAAGGCAGGCCGCAGTACCCGTTCCATTTCATCAGGTGGCATCGACCTGGTCATACCTGCTACGCCAAACGCATCGATGCCGGGATACCTGCTCAATTGCTCCGGCGAAGGCGGATCGGTAAACAAAACAGCCCGCGCGCCGGCACGGCTCAAAAATTCAAGCGCATCAGTAGAGCCGGTAAAGTCATCGCCATAGTAAGCCAGTAATATGTTGGTGCGTTCACTCACTTAGTTGGTTCCAAATTTTTTAACCGATCCGGCAAATTCAGGATAATGGGCAGCAGCCTTCGCAATATCCCATCCTTGCACGGCTGCCTGCCAGGCCTGCTGCAACGCGTTGACACCGGCTGCCGCACCCATCGGGTGAGCCATGATACCGCCGCCGGCCATATACAATAAATCCACGGTCGGCACACGGCGGTAGGTTTCAAATGCCTGGCCGCCCCATTGCCCGGAAGATACAACGGGCAGGATGGAATAGCCGCCGAACAACGGCGACAAACAAGCCTCCATGGAAGCCACGACGGAATCGTCACTTTCCCAGAACTTATTTTGAATGCCATTTACATGCAGCTGGTCCACACCGGCCAGTCTCCACAGCTTTTGATAGGCCCTGAAATCGATGCCCAGCAATGGATGTCTCGTCAGCATGCCCCAACCGTTGCGGTGGGCGTGAATGGCCAATTGCCGCTGGTCGCAGACCTTTTTTACACCAGCCAGGCCCACACTGTTGACGCTGATCATGGCGCAGGTGCCGCTACTGCGGACGATCTTTTCGTATCGCTGCAGCATGTCATCTGTCTCCCCGCTGATGTTGAAAGCATACATCACTTTCTTTCCTGTCCGGTCCGCATGCGTATTGATCACGTTCATCACGGCATCTACCCTGTCGTCAAACGGCGAGTTGGCAGCCGAAGAAAGCAGCTCATCATCTTTGATGAAATCGATACCGGCTTCCGCCAGGGTCTTTACGATACCGGCTGTCTGCTGCGGCGTCAGCCCGATGCTGGGTTTGATGATCGTTCCGACCAGGGGCCGGCCCTCTACACCTGTTAGTTTGCGGCAACCATCGATGCCGAATGCCGGGCCTTTATACTGACCGGCAAACGAGGCCGGCAGATCGATATCCATCAGCTTGAGCCCGGTAAACTGGCGCAGCTCATATAAATTCCCCTGCAAGGTTGAGATCAGTACCGGCAGGTTGTAGCCAAAGTTGTCCATGCTCCAGGAAACCTGTATCCGGGCCCGGTAATACTTCCCGTTTTTACTTACGGCACCGGGAATAGCAGGCGTATCCACCGTTTCAAGCGCCTCCACTTTCTCTACCCTTGCGGCGAACCGTTGCTTCAGCTCTTCTGTTTCACCCGGCACCGCCACAAATGTGCCGGACGATTGCTCGCCTGCCAGCACCTGTGCCGCCGCTTCCGGCTCCAGCGGTGTTTCGATATAATATGTTGCAGTTATTCTTTCCATGTATCTTATCGGGGTTGGACGCTGCCCAACGGCAGGCGTTCAACCTTAAATCTTTTAAACGCTTTAAATCCTTGAAACCTTACCTGATTACAGGCATCCACACCGTCATATCCGTCTTTCCCCGGTTGGCCCAGGCATAATAGGGAATCAGCTTCACCTTTACCGGCCTTGTCTCCGTATTCACCTCCTTGTACAGGGTATTGTTCCAGTTGTTGCTTTGCAATAAGCGCACTTCCCCTTCCAGCGCCATCACATTCCCTTTGTCTATTTTCATTGCTACCGGCTTCAGTTGCGCAGCCACCGGCATGGCGATATTAAATACATTGTGCCTGTTATTCAGGTCTGCCGACTCAAGACAGTATACAATGGGTCCTCTTTTTACCGCTACCTGGTTCCGGGTTTCTTCTACCAGCGGGTTGGCTTCTATCAGTGTTGCCGGCATGTCCAGCACCAGTCCGATCCTGTCTCCGGCTTTCCATTGCCGTTTCAACGCTGCATATTGCCCGCTTTTGACGGGCTGCAATACAGCTTTTCCATTGATGGTGATCTGTGCGTTCCTGCACCAACCGGGTATGCGCAGGAAGATCGCTGTCGCCTTTTCCGGCGCTTCCTTAACTGAAATGAGAATATCCCCATCCCAGGGATAGCTGGTTTGCTGTTCCAGTTTGATGACCGATCCGTCTTTCAATGTCGTGGACAATTGATTGCCGCCGTACAGGTGGATATACAACCCGTCATCTGCAACACTGTAGAGGTAATTGCTGACTTCCGCAATGGTACGTACCGTATTGGGCGGACAGCAGTTTGACAGTCGTATATAGCGCTGCCTGCCTCCTTCCCAGCGTAAGTGATACGGGTAATCAGCCGAAGCCGCCAGCGGGTTGGTGTAAAAGAATTTATTGCCGTCCATGCTCACGCCGCTCAGCACACTGTTGTACAGGGCCAGCTCCAGGATGTCTGCATATCTGGCATCGCCCGTCACCTGCAGCATGCGCCAGTTCCAGAGCACGCTGCCGATATTGGCGCAGGTCTCATTGTGGGCGCTCAGGTTGGGCAGCTGGTAATCCTTGCCATAGGCCTGGTGGATCTTCTGTACGGTATCTGGTTTGTAGGACGTGCCGTCTACCGACACGCCATCATACAGGGCGCCGCATCCTCCCGTCACATACATTTTATGGTTCACCACGTTATCCCACATCCTGTCGAGTGTGGCCAGCAGGGTGGCATCGCCGGTCTCTGCATACACATCTGCGGCGCCGGCAAACAGGTAGTTGGCGCGAACGGCATGGCCCACCACCCGGTTCATTTCCCGGAACGGCGCCCGGTCGGAGTTATCATCCGTACCTTCCGTTGTTCCCCGGATATCGATCAGTTTCTTTACCAGGGCCAGGTATCTGGGATCCTGCGTAGTCCGGTACATTTCGGCAATACCCATGTAATGCGAGGGACAAATCGCGTTGCGGGCCTGCTCGGGTGTAGCTTTATCATAAAACCCGATCAGGAAATCAGTTGCCTTTTTGGCTATTTCCAGCAGGGATGTTTTCCCGGTAGCGCGGTAATGCACACAGGCTGCCGTCATCAGGTGTCCGAAATTGTACGCTTCAAAACTCAGCTTGTCGTCAAACATTTTTGCCTGGCCGGTTTTCCGCTGCTCGATGATGGACTTGGTGTAGATATAACCG
>JBEVLT010000336.1:0-7609 GCA_040509055.1 Chitinophagaceae bacterium | reverse complement strand
TGTCTTTTATTGTTATTTCCGGTCCGCGCCCTGGCGCTCCAGCATCCAGCCGGGATATTCGGGTGTGAACTTGCTGGCTTCATGCAGTTGTGTCAGCTCATCCGTGCTTAGTTGCACGGAAATCGCTTTCAGGTTGTCTTCCAGCTGTTCCGGCTTTTTGGCGCCAATGATCACCGAGCTCACCACCGGCTGATGCAGCAGCCAGGCCAGCGCGATCTGCGCTACCGATACACCTTTGGCTTCTGCAATAGGACGCATCACGTCGATGATGTCAAAAGCTTTTTCTTTATTGACCGGCGGAAAGTCGAAGGTAGCACGACGGCTTTCTTCGGGGTTGGTAGTGCGCCCGTACTTGCCGCTGAGCAGGCCGCCGGCCAGCGGGCTCCAGACCATCAGGCCCAGCTTTTGATCCAGCAGCAGGGGCACCAGTTCCCGTTCCAGGTCGCGGCCGGCAATGGTATAGTAAGCCTGCAGGGAAATGAATTTTGCATACTGTTTTCTTTCCGATATGCCCAGGGCCTTCATGATATGCCAGGCAGCCAGGTTGCTGCAGCCGATATAGCGCACCTTTCCGCTCCGTACCAGGGTATCCAGCGCATCCAGGGTTTCTTCCAGCGGCGTCAGCGCATCATAGCCATGTATCTGGTACAGGTCGATATAATCCATGTTGAGACGTTGCAGGCTTTCCTCTGCCTGTTGCAGGATATGTTTGCGCGTCAGGCCGGTCTGGTTGGGGCCTTCGCCCATTTTACCGCGTACCTTGGTGGCAATCACCAGGTCATCCCGCTTCAGCCCCAGGTTGCGGATGGCGGCGCCGGTCATTTGTTCGCTCAGCCCTTCACTGTATACGTTGGCCGTATCGATAAAATTGATGCCGGCATCCACGGATTTTTTGATCAATGCATCCACTTCGTCTTGTGGCAGCGAACCGATAGCGGTCCATATGCCCTGGCCGCCAAAGGTCATGGTGCCCAGGCAGAGTTCAGATACTTTCAAACCGGTATTACCGAGTAAATTGTATTTCATGATCCTTGTTTTTGGTAGAGCGTAAAGCTGCCCTGTTGCGGGAAGTTACCAAAATGCAACAACTGCAATGCTGCTTTGTTTGCGGTGCGGCAGAAAATAAAAGTATACCGTACCGGATGGTCTTACCGGTGTGTGCCCAGTTCCGTCAGCAGCGACTGCACCATGTACGGCGTATGAAGGCTGTACCGTGCAGCGGTGGCTCCATTCCCGATCTTGATGGTAAATGCTTCGGCCTGGTCTGCCAGTCTTTCAAACATATCTTCATCAGTGATATCGTCGCCAACGCAGAGAATAAAATCGTAAGCGGCCTGGCCGAGCACCCGTTCAATCGCCGCACCCTTGTTCGCTTCTTTCAACCGCACTTCGATCACCTTATGGCCGTCGAGTACATTCACAGGCCCCTGTGCTGTACAGGCCAGCAGTTTCCGGTACAGCTCTTTTGCCGCATCAAGGGCCGTTGCCGGCATGTTGCGGTAGTGCCAGGCAATGGCATATTCTTTTTCCTCGATGAACGAGTGCGGGCATTGCGGTATATACTCCTCCATCAGTCTTTTTACCGGCAATTTCCAATCCTGCGGCATACCGCTTATCTGCTCCTGCCAGCTGCCTTGCTTCCGTACTTTGGCGCCATGTTCTGCAATCAGCCCGAGCGCCAAGTGGCCGAACCATTTTTGCAGCGTGGCGCTATCGCGTCCACTGATAATAAAGACATCGTTTCGGGCATCGGCCGTCAGCTGCTCCAGGATAGCCAGTGCTTCACCGGGCAGGGCGCCGGAAGGGTGGGATGCAAAAGGAATAAGCGTGCCGTCATAATCCAGCAGGATAAGTCTTTTGTCAGCAGCTGCGTAGCTGCCCAGCAGTGTGGCCTTTGTACCTGTGTCGAGAAGTTGCGCGTCGTGTTTCAAGTGGATCTTCATTTGAATTGCCTTCAGTTCTGGATAGAGGCCATTGTTCTCAGAATGCCTGCGGCCCATGAGTATACATTGTGGCTCATGACCATTCGCCTCATTTGTTTCATCTTCAGCTGTTGTTGTTCCTCGGGCATTTCCAGCGCGGCTTTAATTGCATCGGCCGATTGTTCGATATCATATGGGTTGATGATGATGGCCCCGAACAGCTCCTGCGAGGCGCCTGCAAACTGGCTCAGGATCAGCATGCCGTCGTTGTGATCGCGGGAGGCGATGTATTCCTTGGCTACCAGGTTCATTCCATCGTGCAGCGAGGTGACCATGCAGAAATCTGCGGCCCTGTAAAAGGGCATGATCTCTTCATGGCTATGGTGTTTTTTGAGAAACAGTATAGGTTGCCAGTTTTTGGTCCTGAATTTCCAGTTGATCCGGTTGGCTTCGGCCTCTACAGCGTGGATGGTATCGGAGTAGCTTTTCAGCAGGGAGCGGCTGGGCGCCCCGATCTGCACAAACGTGAATTTGCCCTGGTATGCGGGATATTTTTCCAGGAACCGCTCAATGGACAGGAATTTTTCCAGCAGCCCCTTGGTATAGTCGATACGGTCTACACCGATGCCGAACTGAGCTGCCTGTACGCCATACTGCTTCAGCAGGTCGGCAACGGAGGGCTTGGGCACTTTGTTATACTCGTAATCCTTCAAGGTGAAGGCAATGCTGATCGGGAACGGCTTCACCATGGTAAACCGGTTGCCGATCTTTACGGAAAAGGTTTCCCAGATCACGCGCGACTCCAGCGAATTGCTGACCGTTTCCAGGAAGTTGTTGCAATGGTACTGTGTATGAAAACCGATCAGGTCGGCGCCAAGCATGCCCAGCAGCAACTCTTTTTTCCAGGGGCAGATGCCAAACGATTCCGGGTTGGGCCAGGGGATATGCCAGAAGATGGCCACTTTGGCATCGGGCCGTTTTGCCTTGATCAGCTGCGGCAGCAGGGCAAAGTGATAGTCCTGTACTAGGATAAAGGGTTCTTCCTCGTCTTTGATCTCGTCCAGGATAGCGGCGGCATACATTTCATTTACTTCGCAGTAGTGGTCCCAGTCCACTTTGCGGAATACCGGCCGTGTATGTGCGATATGACAAAGCGGCCACAGTCCTTCATTGGAAAAGCCGTAATAGAAATGGTCTTCCTGCTCTTTGGTCAGCCAGATCCTTCGCAGCAGGTATTTGTGTTCATAGGGCGGCACGGCTACCCGGTCGTGTTCATCCACCGTTTCCCGGTCGGCATCGCCGCTGCCGGAAGCTACCCAGAGGCCGCCACAGGCTTTCAGGATCGGTTCCAGCGCCGTCACCATACCGCTGGCCGGCATGATGCATTGTATCTCGCTGCCGGACCGGATATGCATATACGGCTCCCGGTTGGACACCACCACCAGTTTTTTGTCCTGCAGCAGTTGCTTCATCTCGCCGTTCAGCCGTTCGGGTGTCCATACGGCTTCACCGGAGGTACGCAGCCGGGCTTCTTCCCAGGCAATGGCTTTGGCTTCCTGCATGGCCTGTGCTATGCCGGATATTTCCTGGTAAAGCGGGCTGAGAAAATTCCCGGGAGGTTTTGTTTTCAATTTTTCCACATCGCCGGCACGGGCTGCTTTGATCCAGACGATCACCCGGTTCAGGGGGGTCAAAATACCCCAGCGAATGATCAGTACCGTGACCACGGAGATCAGCAGCGCCTGCAGGAACCAGCGCACAAAATTCCGGAGCCAGATGCTGTTGATGATATTCCGGATATAACCGGCGTCGGTATAAAAAGCGACAGCGTTTTCAGGCAGGGTTTCGCGCTTGATCACGCGGATGTATTGATACAGGTCCTGGCCGTTGATCTCTACCAGGCTGCCTTTGGAGCTGTCGGCCGATAAGGCTTCGGCTATATAATCTGTGGAAAAATCAATATAATTCCTGGCCGCGGCATTCAGGGGAGCAATGCTGTCTGCATTGAAGTATACGATGATGCCGGTAAAACTGTATTGCCGCAGCAGGCTATCCGTAATAGTGCTTTTCAGGCTATCGCCTGTAGCCAGCGAGGAGAGGTGATTGTTGAAGAATTCCTCCGACAGCCGGATCGTTTTTAACCTCAGTTCGTTTTTCAACTGGCTGCGCTCGGTGGAAATCTGGAAAGCAGTGAAACCAAACGCGACAACCCCTACAGCAATGATGATCGAAACAATAAGCGCTATGTTGATTTTCATTCCGGACGTGATTTATCGTGATAAGATAGCTGCTTCCGCCTACAAGCGGTGAATACGGTGAAAGGCAAAGTTACTCCACGATCAGAAAACAGGACGCGTAAACAACCAGCCTGTATGCGGGCTGGCTGCCGGCAATACAGGCGGACAAGAGACCCATTTTTCGTGCCAAAATATCGGTTACCGGCTGGTTTTCAGCAGCGTTTCGGCATAGCTCAGCCAGTCCTGGCCGGAGGGTGGTGTGTACATCGGTGGGATGCCGGTAAACTCATAAGCGGATTTCCCGCTGTACCGCGTAGTAGTGGAGCGGATCGTGAATTTGCCGCAGGGTGTCGGGGCCGTCATTACATTGCCATAACCAATGTACCCCCCGGAGCGTTCGCCGATCGTGATCACCTTATCGCTCTGTCTGTAGTAATAGATCATTCCTTCTGCCGCACTGGCTGTGCCCCTGTTGTAGAGCAACGCAATTTTTCGCGGGAATACCAGGATGCTGTCCTGCGTCCAGGTGTCGCCGCCGGTTTCGCTTTGCGGAATAAAGGTAAAAGGAGCGGCTTTTTTCATTCTTTCGATCAGCTCCTTGTTTTGCGGCGATGATTTTTCTTCGTAGCGTTTAATATTTTCAGGTGATACCCACACAAAAGCGGGGTCTATCTTTAAGGGTTTTGTGTAGGCATAGCGTACCAGGTTCTGGTAAGAACGTTCGCTGCCGCCGCCATTGTTTCTCAGATCTACGACCAGGTAAGGCCGTTGCCGGATATCGTTATCGATCGCTTCGTACAGGGAATCCAGTTCGCCGGTCAACGCCCAATCGAACGAGGTCAGGCGCAGGTAGCCCGTGGAATCATCCAGTACCCTGAACTCGTATTCCAGTTCGTTCGATGCCGCGGTGTTGATCTTGTAAAACCCGAAATTGGCGATCTGGCCGTTCTCTATTGCAAGATTCTTGAATATCCGGGTTACATTAAATCCCAGCAGGCCGATGTGGTAAACGGCATCGTAACTATTATCCGGCTTTCGTTCCAGTTCCAGGAGCACATGCCCGATATCCATCAGCTTGTTTCCCTTCACTACGATACCGGCATAATGGTCCGGCCTGTTTTCTTCCCGGACAATTCCGAATACGAGGCTTCCACCATCGGTATAAAGGCCTTCCGGGTCGCTGTATTTTTTTGCCCTGAGCAGCGGCATAAGCCGGGCTGTATCGATCGTTGTTTTTTTAAATTGCAGGTAGTTGGCCGAAGCTTTGAATGCATTGATCAGTTCCGGCGTACCCAGGTCGATCCGTTTGAAGTTAAAACCGATATCGCTGTGGTGGTCTTTCAGCAAGGCAATATACCGGTCCATGTAAACCACGCACCGGTCGTTGTCTTTTTCAGCCTTTGCCTGTTTATGGAGTTGTTGCAAACCGGTATGATATGCCTTGTAGGCTGCCGGATCGGTTTTTATTTTTTGAAAAGCAGGATTGTTCTGTTCAAAGTAGCTGGTCACATAGGCAAACTGAGCGTCGCAATCGCAATTTTGCGCCCGGGAAAAGGATGCGGATAGCAACAGGCTGGCCAGGACGAAATATCTCATGATGACAGGCAACGTTGATGGATGCATGACAGCTAAGATAAAATAAATCCTCTTTCGGTACAGAGAGACGGGCATTTGAAAAAACTGTTTATCTTTGCCCGCATTTCAAACAAATTCGATGTAGAACATAATTTCTTTCCGGATTGCAGGCGGCTGCTACAGGCCTGCTGATTATTTACTCTTCAACGAAAGAAATTATGCTTATTCTCCAGGGTGTTGACTACACCCATCCCGGAAGGGATCCCTTGTTTACAGATATCCATTTTACACTTAACAGGCGCGATAAAATCGCTCTTACCGGAAATAACGGGTCGGGTAAATCCACACTGCTACGCATCATGGCGGGCGAGTTGCAACCTTCCCGGGGACTGGTAAAGACAGAAACCAAGCCTTATTATGTGCCGCAGTTGTGGGACCGGTTTGCCGATGCTACAGTGGCGCAGGCCCTGCGGGTACAGGATAAGCTGCTTGCATTGAAAAAGATCCTTGCCGGTGATGTAACAGAAACCAACCTGCAAATACTTGCCGATGACTGGACCATCGAAGAGAGATGCCGTGAAGAGCTGGCACACTGGCAGCTGGATGGCCTGGACTGGAGCCAGCCCATGCGCACGCTTAGCGGCGGACAAAAGACAAAAGTGTTCCTGGCTGGCATCCTTATTCACGAGCCAGAGATCATCTTACTCGATGAGCCTGGTAATCACCTGGATGGCGCCGGCCGTAGATTGCTGCATGAACTCATCCTGTCAACCAGAGCGGCCCTGGTGCTGGTAAGCCATGACAGGCATTTGCTGAATCTTCCGGGACTGCTATGCGAACTGGAAAATGGCGGGCTGACCATGTACGGGGGAAACTATGATTTTTACCGGGAGCAAAAAGCCATTGAACAAACCGCGTTGTACCACGATCTGAAAAGCGCAGAAAAGGCGTTTCGCAAAGCAAAAGAAGTGCAACGCGAATCGCTGGAGCGGCAGCAGAAGCTGGATGCCCGCGGAAAGAAAAAACAGGAAAAGGCCGGGCTGCCGACTATTTCCATGCATACATTCCGCAACAACGCCGAAAAGAGTACGGCACGGGTCAAAGACATACATGCAGAGAAGGTAAATGCTCTTGCCGCAGAATTGGGACAACTGCGGGAAGCATTGCCTGCTTCCGGTGCCATACGCCTGCTGTTCGATGATGCCGCCCTGCACAAAGGAAAGGTATTGATTACCGCCAGGGGTGTTAATGCCCGGTTTAATGATCGGCTGCTTTGGAAGCAGGGGCTCAGTATTCAGATCACGAGCGGTGAACGCATCGCGGTGAAAGGCGCGAATGGCTCGGGAAAAACGACGCTGATAAAGTTTTTCCTCGGAGCGCTGCAGCCGGCGGCTGGAACAATTGAAAGCACCATCAGCCAGGCTATTTATATCGATCAGGATTACTCGCTGATCAATGTCCGGCTCAGCGTGTATGAACAGGCGCAGCGGTTCAATCCCGGATCGTTGCACGAGCATGAAATAAAACTGCGGCTGAACCGGTTCCTGTTTGATAAAACTGCGTGGGACAAACCCTGCCGGGCATTGAGCGGAGGAGAACGCATGAGGCTGCTGCTGTGCTGCCTAACGATCGGCAACCAGGCGCCCGATCTTATTGTACTGGATGAACCTACCAATAACCTGGATGTACAAAATGTTGATATCTTAATCCGTGCGCTCAGCGAGTATAAAGGAACGCTGCTGGTCGTTTCACACGATAAATATTTCCTGGAGCAAATAGGCATTGGCCGTTCGCTGATGTTGGAATAAGCATGTGGCTGGTAAGTGTACAGTTTATCGTGCTGAGGCTTCGTTATGGAGGAGAAGGCCGTGAAAG
>JBEVLT010000335.1:0-7569 GCA_040509055.1 Chitinophagaceae bacterium | reverse complement strand
AGGTCAAATCACCTTTTTCTTCCACCGCCCGCTGCGGATATACAGCCAGGCCAATACAAAGATCGACGACCAGTACAGCCATTCGCTCATCCAGCCCCAGGTGATGGGCAGGCGATACCTTTCCAGCACCAGGTACACATACACGCAGTAAAGAATGATGGCACATAGCTCGATCAGCAGCGTGATGCGGCTGTTGCCGGTGCCGGTAATGGCATTCAGCCATACGGTGCCAAAGCACATCACCAGCATGGCTACCGTCACCACCCTGACTACAGGGATGGCGGCCGCTACAAAAGCGGCATCCTGTCCATAGATGGATAGAAACGTCTGTGGAAAAAGATTGACCAGCCCGCAGATAAAAAGCGAGACCAGCACGCTCATCCTGGTAATGCGGTGGAGCAGCCCCACTACGCTTTCCTTTTTACCCTGGCCGATGATATTGCTCACCATCGCCGACGAAGCCGCAGCAAAAGCCCAGGTCACACAGCCCATCAGGCCAAATACGTTCCGCATCACGCTGGAAACAGCAAGGGCCGTGGCGCCATGATGCTCCACGAGGATAAAAAAGAACTCCCAGCTGATAATGCTGATGGCCAGCTGCAGAATAAGCGGCAGCGAAAGAGAAAGGATGCGGCGCGCCAGTGCGGCATCCCAGCTGAAATGGCTGAACAGCGAGAACTGCCTGCTGATGCCTTTGCGGTGAATGACCAGGAAGATGACGATCATGCCGGTAAATTCGGCGATGATGGATGCTACCGCTGCACCGTTGAACCCCCAGGCAGGAAATCCCCAGTGACCGAAAATGAACAGGTAGTCGAACAGGACATTGGCGAGCGCCTCGGCCAGCGTGCCCGCTACCAGGTAGCGGCTCTGGTTGGTGCCTACCAGCAGGGCGTTTCTCATCTGGTAGATGTACAGGAACGGCAGGCCCCAGATGCGGATCTTTAAAAACGAAATAGCCTGCGCAGACGTCTCCGGCGCATGAATGACTGCCTTCAGTACGAGCGGAGCCACGGTCCAGGTAAGGACAATGCCGGCGGCGGCGATAACAAACGAAATAAAAATACCCTGGCCGAATAATCTGCCGATCTCCCCGGGACGGTTTTCGCCGGCGCGCCTGGCAATCAGCGTCTGCAACCCGTTGTTGAGACCAACCCCGATCATCGAAAAAATAAGGTAATACACACCGGTAAGGCTGGCCGTGGCCAGCGCCTGCCGGTTGTAATGCCCGAGGAAAATATTGTTGATAACGAAATTCAGCTGCGGTACCAGGATGGCCAGGCTGATGGGCAGGGCAATCCTGAGGATCTGCCGGTTGGACAGGCCCACCTGTAAGCGTGTATCGGGTATCGTAGCTGCCATATTGCGAAAAGCCGGCAAACCTACAATAATTATTTTTGCCTAACATTGCAACCCCGGTCTATTGCCCGGCAGCATCAACCTGAAAGTGTGAAACAGATTTTTACCATATCGCCGGGAACAGCGGCGGACGCAGCGGAGCTGGTCTTATCCTTCCGTGCAGGCCGGCAGCATATCGGTTTTGCGGTCAGCAACCCGGTTTCGGGCGAGCTGCTGCAACTGGCCTGCTACACCACGGATGAAACCGGTGTGCAGGACCTGGAAGAAGTAATGACGGCACACCCGGAATTGCGGCAGGCCTTTTCTGCCGTGCTGGTCGGGTACGATTACCCGCAAAGCCTGTTGATCCCTTTTCATTTATACAAAGAAGAAGAGCTGCGGTTGCAACTGGAGGTGATGTATGGGATAAACGGCAGCTATGCAACGGCTGCTGCGCCTGTGCCCGGCTGGCAATTGCAGAATGCCTATGCGGTGCCGGGCGATGTGCAGGAATGGATCGCCGCACACTTTCCTTCCGCCCGTCGCTGCCACTACTACAGCGCCGGTATCCGGCAGCTTGCTGCAGACGGAGCAGCCATTCATGCCGATTTTCATACGCATCATTTTTCCATCATAGCGGCCCGCGACAATCAACTGTTGCTGGCGCAAACCTTTGCCTATACCACCGCGGCCGACGTAGTGTATCACTTGCTGCAGGTATGCGAAGCCTTTGCATTGCCGCAGAAAACCGTTCGCCTGGAACTGTCGGGGCTGGTGGAAAAAGACTCCGGCCTGTACCGGTCGCTGGTCCAGTATTTCCTGGACATCCGGTTCAGGAACCCGGCCTGGCGATTGCCGGCGGAAAACAGTACAGAAGTGCCGCCTCATTTTTTCACCTCGCTCAACGACCTGGCCGCATGCGCATCATAGCAGGAGAACATGGCGGGCGAAAATTCAACCCGCCGTCGAAAATGCCGTACACAAGGCCCACGACGGATATTGCCAAAGAAGGCCTCTTTAATGTATTGCACCACCAGCTGGACCTCGAAGGCATCCACACGCTCGACCTGTTCGGCGGCACCGGCAGCATCAGCTACGAGCTGGCATCGCGGGGCGCCGGGCAGCTGACCATCGTGGAAAAGGACAATACGATGTACGATTTTATCAAAAAGACGGCGGCGGAGCTAAGGATCGGTAACCTGAAGACCGTGAAGATGGATGTATTCCGGTTTATCGGCCAGTGCCAGGAAAAATTCGATTTTATTTTCGCAGGCCCCCCTTATGCGCTTACCGCCATCGACGACCTGCCGCGGCTGGTGTTTGAAAAGCAATTGCTGAACGAAGACGGATGGTTTGTGCTGGAGCATACCCCGCGCAACGATTACAAGCAGTTTCCTTTTTATAAAATGGAGAAAAATTACGGCACTACCATCTTTTCCATCTTCGTCAATGCCGCGAAGCAATAAGGGAACAGTGTTTGCTTGCATTGTACTATGACAAAAAAAGAGGCCCGGCAACTGTACCGGGAAAAAAGGATGGCCCTGTCGGACCAGGAACGCGTAAAGCTGGATGACCTGCTGCTGATCCGGTTCCAGACGGCGGAGCTGCCTTTTATCCGGTCCCTGCTTTCTTACTGGCCTATCGAAGAAAACCACGAGCCCGACACGCACCTTTTTACCGAATTTTTGCGGTTCAGGAACCCCGAGCTCAGGGTTTGCTACCCGGTATCCGATTTTGCCACCGGTCATATGGAGGCCATCGTAACGGACATCGATACCACTTTTACCAAAAAGGAACTGAACCTTTACGAGCCCGACAGCATGGCCGTATTGCCGCCGGAAGAAGTAGATCTGGTGTTTGTGCCGCTGCTGGCTTTCGACGAGGATGGATACAGGGTGGGCTATGGCAAAGGTTTTTACGACAGGTACCTGGCGCGCTGCAGTGCGGATTGCATCAAAGCCGGCTTTAGCTATTTCGAACCTTTTGCATCGCTGGAAGGACGCCATGAATTTGACGTACCTTTAGATATTTGTATCACACCGCAGGACGTTTATGTTTTCTAATTTGTTTCTGAAATCCTTCCGCATTCTTTTACTGCCGTTTGCCTTGCTGTACTGGCTGGGCATTGCCCTGCGCAACTGGCTGTACGATAAAAATATTTTCAAATCCTCCTCCTTCGGTCTGCCGCTGATCTGCGTGGGCAACCTGTCGGTAGGAGGTACCGGCAAATCGCCCATGGTGGAGTACCTGGTGCGGCTGCTGAAAGACCGGTTTCGCGTGGCCACCCTCAGCCGCGGTTATAAGCGCAAAACAAGCGGCTATGCACTGGCAGGCCCCGCTACGACTGCGCTCGATATCGGCGATGAGCCGAGCCAGTTTTACCAGAAGTTTCCCGATGTGCCCGTAGCGGTGGGCGAGGAGCGGCTGGTGGCCATACCGCAACTGCTGCATGACCGGCCGGATACGGAAGTCATTGTCCTGGACGATGCTTTTCAGCATCGCGTGGTAAGAGCGGGGCTCAACATCCTGCTGACGGAATGCAGCAACCTGTTTACCCACGATTTTTACCTGCCTACCGGCGACCTGCGCGACCTGAAATCGCAATACAAACGGGCGCAGATCATTATCGTGACCAAATGCGACGCAGCGCTTACCAGGGAGGAAAAGCAACGCATCCTTGCCGACATCGGCCCGCTGCCCGGCCAGCAGGTTTTTTTTACCACGATGGAGTACGGGCAGATCTATCATATCCTGGACAAAACCAACCGTGACCTGACACCGGATACCGAGGTGTTGCTGGTATCGGGCATTGCCAACCCGCGCTCGCTGAAAAACTGGCTCGAACACAATTGCAGCGAGTATCATTTCATGCAGTACTCCGATCATCATATTTTCAGCATCGACGACCTCAGGGATATCCGGCGCAGATTCGGGGCCATCGATGCATCCAACAAGATCATCCTGACCACGGAAAAAGATGCCACACGGCTGCTGAAATTTGGCGCAGAAATAAAAGACTGGCCGCTGTTTGTGCTGCCGGTCAGGCATGGTTTTTTGTTCAATGAAGGGCCGGCTTTCGATGAGCAGGTTGTTAATTTTATCAGGCAGTTTAAACAAAATTGATCCCATGGGACGAAAGAATTCAAAGAAAAAACACAGGCACGGCGACGAAGGAAAGACGTTTAAGGGTACGCTGGATATTACCCGCTCGGGTATGGCGTTCGTGATCGTACCGGACCTGGAAACCGATATCATGGTCCGTCCTTCAGGGCTGAACACCGCCATGCATGGCGATACCGTGATCGTGAGGGCCAAACCCGGCGGCGGCCGCCGTATGCAGGGCGAAGTGATGGAAGTGGCAGTGCGGAAACGCACCGAATTCATCGGTCACCTGCAGATGAACAACGGGTTTGCCTTTTTCGTGGCAGATGGCGACAAGCCGATGCCGGACCTGTTTATCCCTTTGTCAAACGTGAACAATGCAAAGGACAAGGACCGTGTAGTAGCGCGGCTGCTGAAATGGGAGGGAGGCGATAAGCGGCCGGTAGGCGAAGTGGTGCAGGTGCTCGATGCGGAGAACAGCAACGATGCGGCCATGAAGGAAATACTGCTGGAAAGCGGTTTCCCGCTGGAGTTTCCGGACGATGCGCTGGAAGTAGCGGCACGCATACCGGATACCATCACGGAGGCGGAAATAAAGAAGCGCAAGGACGTGCGCGACATCCTCACCTTCACCATCGACCCGCTGGATGCAAAAGATTTCGACGATGCCATATCATTCCGCAAGCTGAAAAACGGCACCTACGAGATCGGCGTGCACATCGCCGACGTGAGCCATTATGTAGAGCCGGACAATGCGCTGGACAAGGCGGCCTACCAGAAAGCCACGTCGGTATACCTGCCGGACCGCGTGAACCCCATGCTGCCCGAGCATATTTCCAACGTGCTGTGCTCGCTGCGGCCGCACGAAGACAAGCTTACTTTTTCGGCCATCTTCCAGGTGACGGAAAAAGCCGAAGTAAAACAATACTGGATGGGCAAAACGGTGATCCATTCCGATCACCGCTTTACCTACGAAGAGGCCCAGGCCATCATCGAGGAAAAGGAGGGGCCGCATGCCGAAGAGATCCTTATCCTGAACGACATTGCCCAGCGACTGCGAAAAAAACGGTTCAACAAAGGAGCTATCAATTTTTCTTCGCAGGAAGTGCGGTTCAAACTGGATGAGAAAGGCGATCCCATCGGCATCATGATCAAGGAGAGCAAGGAGGCGCACCAGCTGATCGAAGAGTTCATGCTGCTGGCCAACCGCTACGTGGCCGAAAACGTGTCGAAGGTGAAAGTGAAAGGCAAACCGCTGCCGTTCCCGTATCGCATTCACGACAACCCGGACGAAGAAAAGCTGCTGCCCTTCGTGGCTTTTGCCAAAAAGTTCGGGCATAAGTTCGATACCTCCTCGCCCGAAGCGATCGCAGCCTCCTTCAACGAGATGCTGAAAGACGTGAAGGGCAAGCCGGAACAGCATGTGCTGGAGCAGCTCGGTATCCGCACCATGGCCAAGGCAAAATACACGACGGAGAATGTAGGCCATTACGGCCTTGGCTTTGAGCACTACTGCCACTTTACCTCGCCCATACGGCGCTACCCGGATGTACTGGTGCACCGCATCCTGCAGGACGTGCTCGATGGTGCGCCGCAGGTGGACAAGAAGCTGGACGAAAAGTGCAAGCACAGCAGCGACCGCGAGCGGGCCGCTATGGAAGCGGAGCGGGCTGCGAACAAGTACAAGCAGGTGCAGTACATGAAAAATTTCCTGGGCGAAGAGTTCGAGGGCGTGATCAGCGGCGTAGCCAGCTTCGGTTTTTGGGTAGAGACCGTGGAGCACAAGTGCGAGGGCCTGGTCAGCGTGAACAGCCTGCTGGAATACGACGAGTTCCGGCATATCGAAACCGACTACTGCCTGGTAGGCATGCGCAGCGGCCGGAAGTTCAGGATGGGCGACAAGGTATGGATCAAAGTAGTAGCCGCCAACCTGACCAAGCGGCAGCTGGATTACGAATGGGTGATTGCTGTGGAAAAAGAGGAAGGAGTTGAAACCGAAAAGCCGGTGAAAAAGAAAAGCAGCAGGAAAACTCCCAAACCGAAAAAGTCATAATGTTTGGGGTTTGAGGTTCGGCGATGGGTGCCCTATAGCAGAAAGCTATTTCCGGTATCAGGCTATGCGTAACCTCAAACCACGAACCTCAGACAGCCCCTGTAAAACTCACTCGCCATTTTAGACTTATCTTCGCGCATGCAGTCATTTGAACAGCTGGCCGGCCAGTTTTCCGTTTATTTCGATCACCCGCATTTTCCCGGCGAACCATCCTCCCTCTATGCTCCCAATGAATATTTCCTGAAAATAGGAGGCAAACGTGTACGCCCGGTGATGTGCCTGATGGGCAACGAGCTTTTCGATACCATCAATCCCGATGCCTGGCATGTGGCTACCGCCATCGAGCTGTTTCACAATTTTACGCTCATCCACGATGATATCATGGACAAGGCGCCGCTGCGCAGGGGCATGGAAACCGTGCATGCAAAATACGGCTCCAACACGGCATTGCTCGCCGGCGATGTCATGCTGGTGACGGCTTACGACCACCTGAACAAGATCGGCAATACCTACCTGCAGCAGGTGCTGCACCTTTTCAACAAAACGGCGCGCGAGGTATGCGAAGGCCAGCAGCTGGACATGGATTTTGAAACAAGGGACTCGGTAGGCCTGGAAGAATACCTGAAGATGATCGAGCTCAAAACATCCGTAGCGCTGGCTGCCAGCCTGAAAACGGGCGCTATCCTGGGCGGTGCCGGCGAGCGCAACCAGCAGCTCGTCTATGAGTTTGGTAAAAAGCTCGGGCTGGCCTTCCAGGTGCAGGACGATTACCTCGATGCCTTTGGCGATCCCGGCAAATTCGGCAAGCAGGTAGGCGGCGATATCCTGTCCAATAAAAAAACATTCCTCCTCATCCATGCGCTGGAGACCGCCACGGCAGCGCAGCGGACAGCCCTGCAACAGTTGATGGAAGAAAATCCTGCAGACAAGATCGGCCGTGTGCTGCAGATCTTTCGCGACTGCGGTGTAGACGAATGGTCATTGCAATTAAAAAACAAGTTTCTCGACGAAGCACTGGGCCACCTCGACGATATTGCTGTCCTCTCCAAAAGAAAGGCGCCCCTGCAGGAACTCGC
>JBEVLT010000334.1:0-7637 GCA_040509055.1 Chitinophagaceae bacterium | reverse complement strand
GGATGCTTCCGCAAGTTTGGAGGTGAGGGGTTTAATGATTTGTCAGGACAAGGACGGCATATTTGATGGAATGCTGCCACGCGAAGACTTCAGCAGGCCGCTTTGCTGGTGGTGGAACACGTCCAGCACCGGTTGTTCGCGGTAGCGTTTCAGGAAATCTTCCTGCGCCTTTGCCGTTGTCACCGGAGTGGCAGGCGTTTCCTGCGCCATGCGCATATCCAGGATATACGATTTCTTTTGCGTGAGCACATATTCTACTCCGCGCAGCACGGCTGCCTGCACGTCTTCGGGTTTTTCCACTTTTTCCCCTTCTTCATTGCCATAGGCTTTGGCCAGTGTCACAAAATCGAAGTCGGGTTTGCGGATGCGCAGGTAATCCGGGTCGGTGGTGGCAGGTTGCCATTCATAACCCGGTGCCGAACCATAGGTGGCGATCACCTGCTGCAGGCCCAGCTGCAGCGTATGGTATTCGCGGTTATTCGTCACGATGTAGAGAACAGCCAGGCCTTCATGTGCCGCACTCCAGTACACCTGCGAATAGAACAGCGAAGAGCCGTCGCCCACGGCATTCACTACAAGTGTGGTATCGATGCCCTGCACGCCTTTGGCTTCCAGCTTGATGCCCAGCGAAGCTGGCATGGACCAGCCTAATGAACCGCCGGCCACGCAGTAATAGCTGATCGGTTTCGATGCCTGCGTGCCCAGCGGCAGCAGGTACTGGAAGGGCGCTGCATCCGACACGGCTTCGTGCACATAGACAAATTGTTTTTCCAGCCTTTTTTTTACGATGGCATTGCGCAGGGCATCGGCGATCAGCACAGCCCAGATGTCTTTTTGCTGCATGGCCTTTTGCCTGTAAGCATCCCAGTCCTTGCGGCGCTGTACATCCAGTTGTTTCAGTTTTTTATTGCGCATTGCCGCTCCTCTGGAAGGATGTTGCCGGATATGTGTATTGATGAGGGGAAGCGTAGCCTTGATGTCGCCGAATATGGCCGATTCGCCGTAATAGTTTTTGCCGATATCCCAGGTATTATTGGTCAGGTATACCTGCTTCACATGGTCGGGTATCAGTGCGCCGTCGGTGTATTTGAATACCGTCACCTGTGCCTGCGCGCCAAAACCTACCAGGAAGGCTACATCATGCGGCTCGAATACCTGGCGCAGCGCCTGCTGGCTGCCCGGCAGCTCACCCTGCCAGTGATAGTCGTTGTTCGGATAATTGGCCAGGCTGCTGAAGGTTTGCAGCAGCACGGGAGCGCCCAGCAGTTCGGCCAGTTGCTGCAGTTCCGGCCATGCATCGGCATAGCCTGCTGCATCGCCCACTACGATGATGGGGTTTTTTGCTTTGGACAGCAGAGAGGCTGCCTGGGTGATGGTATCCGGGTCGCCCGTGAAATGCGGGGAGATGCGGGTAATGCCTTTGATATGCGCTTCATTGCTGATACGGCGCATGGTAAACTCCCAGGGAATGGAGATGAATACCGGGCCGTTGGGCGGCGCCATGGCTTCTTTGAATGCCCGTTGCAGCACCAGCGGCATCTCTTCAGGCGTGCGTACCTCATGCGCCCACTTGGTGTATTGTTTGGCCAGGTCCACCAGGTTGGAGGCCAGCAGGGGCTCCTGTGTTACCAGTTCGTTTTGCTGCTGGCAGCAAAAGATCACCAGGGGTACCTGTGAGCGCCAGGCATTGAAGAGGTTGCCGATGCCATGGGCGATGCCGGGTGTCACATGCACCACTACGATACCGGGCTTGCCGGTCATGCGGGCAGAGCCCATGGCGGCCCCCATGGCAATATTTTCATGCAGGCATTCGATATAGCGCACTTCGTTTTCCGGGTAAGAAGTGCCGTCGATGATCGGAATCTCGTTGGTGCCCGGCACACCGAAGATGTAATGGATGCCAAGCTCCCTGAGCACATCGAATATGTAATCCCTTGTCCATCGTTTGGCAGGCGGCGCCAGCGTTTGTTTCAGCCTGCTTTTCGCGCTGGCTTGTTTTTTCGTACCGGTTTTAATTTTCATTACTGGTAATGGTTTATGGGTTAATGAATAAATGAATGCACGATTGGCTGCTGCAATAAGCTGATGATACGGTCAGGCATGCCGGCCGGATATGATGACTGGCCCAGCTGCAAACAGGTGATCCGATATGTAAGGAGGGGGACCGGGCGGTTGTAAAGTATATACCCGTGCGATGACGCCCGGTTGGGACAGGCAGGACTTGCGTGAGCAGGGGTTATAGTGGCTGGTACAGCCCGCTGCTCCAGCAATCTCCTGGTGGGGAAGGAGAAGTTGCATGGTTGGTATCTGGTTTAATGGTAGCCTTATCAATGCCATGGCTCATCCCGTCACAGCATACACGATTGTCGGGAAAGCGCTATTGAACCAATCAGAGCAGGCAATAAAGCTATAGCCAATATTCCGTATTTAAAATAGGTTTTTTACGATCGTAGTTATACGAAGCGGGGCGATAAGAAAGAAGCAGGAATCAACAGGTTATCCACGGCAGGTATCGCTGTTGTGAAGCGAACGTTACGCCACGGTTACCGGAATGTTAGGATGCACACCCTGCCGCAGGTTATGCACAGGTAATGCAGGCCAGATCAATACACGAGCCGCTACAAGGGTACGGCTACGAGGGTAACCGTGGTGTTGTACGGGGCTGTCTTGTTCGCGTACAGCAGCGTTGTATTGTTCGGGGTCGTATAATACCGCAGGTTGTAGGTATGGGCCGGGTTACTTCCCGTCGTGTTCCGGATCAGCGTCTGGTCGGAGGCCGACAGCGCAAACGAATACACCGTGATGTAGGTCGGCTGGCTGGCCATGGTAGCCTGTATATTGATCACCGATACAGGCAGGTTGTAACCGCTGGTGGTGGCGAAGTTGGCCGCATCTGTTTTCGCAATCACCTGGTACGGCACATAGGCCGTCAGCGTGAGTGCATTGTTTTGCTGTATGGAAATGCCGTTGGTATAAGCCGCCGGAGAGTTGAAGGTAAAACCAACATTGCTGAAGCCGCTTTGGAGCTGCATGCTGAACTGGTAGTTGCCCGAATAGTTATAGGCATAATAGACAGTCACCTGCTGGGTACGAACCAGCGTATTGCTGGCATCGTACAGCGAAAAGATCAGGTTGGTGGTATAAGTACCGTTGTCGGGTTTGATCAGGTGCGTACCGCCCTGGATAATCACGTCAAACTTGTGATCAAAGCTGCCGGGGGGCGCTTCCAGCAGGGCCGACGAGTTGCTGAGGATCGTTACATCCGACGTGCTAAGCTGCAGGGCAGCGGAGGGCATGCCGAGGCTGGAGGCCGAAGGGCCGCCGGAGGTCTGGTTAAACCGGATGGAGGCATAGCTGGCGGCCACGCTGCTGCCGCCGCAGGTAAAGTTGCCCGTAGCCCTTACTTTAAGTGTAAATCCTGTACAAGCAGCATTGGCAGGAATGATATAATGCAGGTTCAGCCCGGCTGTGGACGTAACGCCGGACATGATCTGGGCATAGGTATCGATCGTAGGATGATTATTATAGTAGGAGTTATCGAATAAAATGGGAGTACAGCTTACATTGACGTTATTGGTAAAGCTGATGGGAATGGTCACCTGGCTCACCTGCGCCCCGGATGAATTATACACCGTAAAGATCAGGTTAGTGCTATAAGTACCCGCAGGCTTGACGAGGTGGTTACCCCCCTGCAGGATCAGGTCAAATTTCTGGTTGAAGCTGTAATAAGGTGGCGTCTCAATCGATCCCGAAGAGTTATTGATCAGCGTTACCTCCGAAGTACCCAACGCCAGTGCAGAAGTGGTCATCCCCAGGCTGGTGGCGGTAGGGCCGGTGGTTTGATTGTACCGGATGGACATATAGCTGGCTGCAATGCTGTTGGCGCCGGAAATAAAATTGCTGCTGGTCTTTACTTTCAGACTGAAGCCGGAGCAGAGCATCGCGCTCTGGATGGCGTATTCCAGCGTCACGGCATTGGAAGCAGTGACACCGGACATCAGTTTCCCGTAGTTGTCCAGTGTAAAAGAGCTGGACGTTGAGTTGGAACCCAGTGTAAGCGGCGCACAGCTTACGTTCATGTTGTTGGTAAAGCTTACGGCGAAAGTGGCCTGGCTTACCTGCGTACCGGACGAGTTGAACAGGGTAAAAATAAGGTTGGTGGTATACGTGCCCGAAGGCTTGTACAGGTGGCTGCCGCCCTGTACTGAAAAGTTGAACTTGTACTCGTAATAATAATAGCTGTTGGGCGGCACCTGCAGGGCTGTGCCGGCACTGCTGATCACGTTCTGGTTGGTGGTGCTGAGGGTAATGGCAGAGCTGGTAATGCCTACTGAACCGGTAGAGGGGCCACCGGTAGCCTGGCTGAACTGTACGGAGGTGTAATTGGGCGCTATGGTATTGGAACCCGATGTAAAGCTGCCGCTTGTCCGCACTTTCAGCGACCAGCCGGCCGGGCAGTTGGTACCGTACGCCACGTTCCAGGCCAGCGTGATCGAGCTGCTGGACGTAGCGCCTGCCTGGAGTTGCGCCGATGAGTTGAACGTGATACCGGTGTTGGCACTTCCTCCAAGGGTGATATTACACTGGGCTGTGCTGCGGGTGCTGCTGAGCAGCAGCGAGGCAACGATAAAATACAGGAGGCAGGTATATTTCATGGTAGGGGTCCTGTTATTTGTTTAAATAAAACTCCAGCTCGGCAATCTCCGGCAGGTTCTTTCGTCCATAATCGATCACTGCGGTGGCCAAATACAGGCCGCCTGCGAGGGTGGCAGGCAGCGTGATCGTTATTTTTCTCCGGTCGCCAGGTAATGAGTAGAGCGGTACTTCTTCCAGCCTGATTTTTTTGCCTGTTGCCTGGTTGAACAGCTCGGTTTCGACGCTTCCCTCCACCCATCCTTTCCCATTGTTTTCGAGGGTGAGCTCCAGCTGCTGCTGCCGGGCCGAAGCATTGCTGTCTGATGCCATGTCCGTGAAATTGGTAACAACGACAGAGGGATCATTACGGTCTGAAAAGCTGTGGTAGATCTTGGTACCTACCTGCAGGGCTACCCTTACCGAGGCCCCGTTGGCTGCAGCGGTTGGAGTAGCATTGAGCTGTGTCAGAAAGACCATGGCTGTACGGACCGGGATATTCATGGTATCTGCTCCTGGTGGCGGCTTCAGGGTCACGGTCAGGGCCGTTTGTTCCTGTGGCGCAAGTGTAATATATGGCCCGGGGTTGACGGTTACCCAACCGGCGCAGGAGGCGGGCAATTGCCCTGCATCATAAAAATGGTTATTTCCCAGCGAGTCGTAATTCCAGTCGCTTACCGATACCACCAGTTCGATGGGTTTATTGCCGCGGTTGGCAATAGCGATATGCTGCTTGGAGCTGCTTCCCGCTGCCGTTTGGTAATACAGGCGTGGGGGAGAAGTATTGAGGTTGGCCTGTGCCTGTAATTTCAGGCTTAGAAATGACAATAATAGGAAGCCGGGAATCCTGTACATTCGATCAAGCTATATGTTAATTCAATCAGCCAATCTGTAGCAGGGTTCCCGGCAATATTACCTTGTTCGTTATAAAGCAAACTCCAGTTCCCCTACTTTCAATTCGTCTTTTTTACCGTAGTTCACCAGCACAGTAGCCGTGTATCGGCCCTTGGGCAGGTTTTTAGGCAATTCCTGCCGGATCACGCGTACATCGCCGGGCAGGCTGGGAAATTCATCTCCTTCGATCACTGTTTTTTTGCCTGTGCCGTTATGCACCAGCTCCCACTTGGTACTGGCATCCATCCATATTTTGCCCGTATTTACTACTTCCAGCTCCAGGCCGGGCACGGTAGTAGAATCTTTGGGTATCTGTACATCACGCAGGCCTGTTATTTCCATGTCCTTCTCATCGGCAGAGGAAAAGCTATGGTATAGCTTGATTCCCAGCCGGATGGCTATTCTCAACGCTGCACCGCCATCTGTAGGTGTCGGGGGGTTCAGCTGGGTTAGGAACAGCAGGGTGGTGTGTACGGGCACGCTTGCATCCACTTCTGCCGGCGGAGTTACCACGATTGTAAGCTCCCTGGTTTCTTTCGGCTGAAGTGTGAAAAATGTTCCCGGCTGGATCTGGATCCAGTCTGCCATCGAAGTTTTCAGCGTCCCGGCGGTCACTACCTGAGTCAGCCCGGCTGTATCGGTGTGCCAATCGTTGATGGAGACGCCAATGTCCAGCGGGGTTGTGTTCGGGTTGGTTACGGAAATTCGCTGTGTACCAGAGCTGCCCTTGGGCACACGCAGGAAATTTCTTACGGGATAAGCAGTCATTCCTTGCGCATAACTTTGAGTTGCAGCAAGTTGCAGCAATACCGGCAATAGTATTGCGAGGCGAAGAAGATTTTTCATTAAGTAAATATACTATTTAATACGAAATTTTATAGCCCGGGCGGCTACTATAGCCCGGCGACTATGGAATTATCGTATATGTGACGGTGGCAGTATAGGTTCCGGCTGCTTTGTTAATAAAATTTGTAGCGCGGGTGCCTCCGCCAAGTGTATATGTTACCTTATACTTGTATAATGGTGTGCCTCCGGTAGCCACGATCAGGTTGGCTGCGGTGGTCGACAGGTTGATATTATTATACGTGGTTCCGGACGGTTTGTTCGTCGTTCCCTGGCTGCCGTCTGCGCCCACTACGTTGATACCGGCTGCCGAAATGGTATGGTTGGCATCCGGGCTGGCGCCGGAAGTCAGGTTGGTCGAAGAAACCTGGATGGTAAATCCTTTGCTCGCAATAATATATAGGTGATCGTTCTGTACGGACTGCACTCCGTTCTGGTAGGCTGTCGCCGTGCTGAACCCCGGGAAACTCACGGCAGTACTGGTTCCGCTGGCAGAACCAATGTGAATGTCCATGATATCTGAAAGGGTGACAGAAAGCGTAGCGGTAACGGCTGCATTCTGGGCATTGGCAAACAAACCAATCCCCAGCCACAGACTAAACAACAGTACAAGTCGCTTCATCTAGGCATGATAATAACAACCGGGTATGATTCGTAAACCATACCCGGCAGTTAGTCAAATCAATTTATGAAAGAGAAAAACAGGAACGTCGGGAATTCCTGATTAAGGAATGATCGTGTACGTAACAGTAGAGCTATAGCTGCCGGGCTCTTTACCGATAAAGTAAGCAGCGCGGGTGCTACCACCGAGCGTATAAGTTACATTGAATGTATACAGGGGTGTACCACCGGTAGCCGTGATAAAATTAGCGGCAGTGTTAGCCAGGTTGAGGTTCAGGTAAGAAGTACCTGCGGGCTTATTGGTGCTTCCAGAGCTGCCATCAGCACCCAGGATGTTGATACCACCAGCAGGGATAGTGTGGCCGGATCCATCGCTCAGGTCAGTAGCAGAGGCCTGAACAGTAAATCCTTTGCTGGCTACGATATAGAGGTGGTCAGTCTTTGCTTCCTGCACACCATTTTGATAGCGTTCGGCGCTGTTGAACGCGGGGATAGCAACGGCGGCGTCCGTTCCCGTAGCGTTACCGATGTGGATATCGAGGATGGAAGCCAGTGTTACGGAAACCTGGGCAGTAGCCGCAGTGTTTTGAGCCTTGGCTGTCAGACCTGTGATGGTCCCGATGGCTAAAAGGGCGGGTAAAACGATT
>JBEVLT010000333.1:0-5791 GCA_040509055.1 Chitinophagaceae bacterium | reverse complement strand
AACAGGACCAGGGCAGCAGATAAAACAAATAAATAGTTTTGATATTTTCAAAAAATATTGAAAATAGTGTAACTTTGTGTTGCAAAACTGATACAGTATGAAAGTCGTAATCGTAGGCGCGGGCTTTGGCGGACTGAAGCTGGCCCGCAAGCTGAACAACAAGGCCGGATTTGATGTCACGTTGATCGACAAATTCAACCACCACCAGTTCCAGCCCCTGTTTTACCAGGTAGCCACCGCCGGGCTCGATGCCAGCAATATCTCTTTCCCGCTCCGCAAAATATTCCACAACAGTTCCAACGTGAAGATCCGGCTCACGGCCCTGCAGCAGGTGGTGCACGCCGAAAACAGGATTGTGACCGATGCCGGCGAGATCCCGTACGATGTGCTGGTGCTGGCCATGGGCGCCGATACCAATTTTTTCAACAATGCCGACATCGCCGCGCACGCATTGCCCATGAAGTCGACCGTGGAAGCCCTGCAGCTGCGCTACCGCCTGCTGGAAAACTTCGAGACGGCGCTGGGCATCAGCGACCCGGACGAGCTGCAGCGGCGGATGAACATCGTGGTCGTGGGTGGCGGGCCTACCGGTGTGGAGCTCTCCGGCGCCCTGGCGGAAATGAAGCGCTATGTGCTGCCTAAAGATTACCCGGAGCTCGACTTCAGCCGGATGAATATTTACCTGCTCGAAGGCACCGCTAAAACGCTCGGCGTGATGAGCGACAAATCCGCCGAAGAGTCCTGCCGCTACCTGAAGCATTTCGGCGTCAACGTGATGACCAATGCCCTGGTCAAAAACTACAATGGGCGCGAGGTGGAGCTGCAGGATGGTAAGGTGATACCGGCCTGCACCGTCATCTGGGCCGCCGGCATCAAGGGCAACGTGCCGCCGGGTATCGATAATGCCGTGGTGGTGCGGGGCAACCGCATCCGGGTAGACCGGCACTGCCTGGTACAGGGCACGGAGAATATTTATGCCATCGGCGACCTGGCGTATATGGAAGAGCCGGCTTACCCCAAAGGCCACCCGCAACTGGCTGCCGTAGCCATGCAGCAGGCCGAGCTGCTGGCCGAACACCTGAAGCGCATCGAGCGCAAATCCACGCAGTTCCTGGAGTTTGTGTACCAGGACAAAGGCTCCATGGCCACCGTGGGCCGCAACCGGGCGGTAGTCGATATTCCCAAGCCGAAGCTGCATTTCCGCGGCTTCTTCGCCTGGCTTATCTGGATGGGGCTGCACCTGTTCCTGATCCTCGGGGTCAAGAACCGCTTCTTCGTGTTCTTCAACTGGTTGTACAACTACATTACTTACGATCAGAACCTGCGGCTCATCTTCCGTGACTTTTATAAACCCCGGCGTTCATGAGTGCCACGGATGCGGTCTTTGTCCGCGCCGCCTGGCGCAGGTTGATGATGGCCAATTATATCGTGGACCCTGCTATCCTGGCGCCGCTGGTACCGCCGGGCACGGAGATCGATCTGTACGAGGGCAACTGCTATGTGAGCCTGGTCGGTTTCCTGTTTGAAAACATGAAAGTGAAGGGGATACCGGTACCTTTCCATAGCCGTTTCCCGGAGGTGAACCTGCGGTTTTATGCCCGCCGCCGCGAGGGCAATGAGTGGAGGAGGGGAGTGGTCTTTATCCGGGAAATCGTGTCGCGCCCGCTGATCGCCTGGCCGGCCAACCTGTTGTTCCGGGAGAAATATGTGGTAGCTGCCATGCAGTACGCGCTGGCCGAAACCCCGGATGAGTGTCGGGTGCACTATGCCTGGGAAAAAGCGGGATGGAATCTGCTGGAAGCCACTGCCGCCAATCGTCCGGCGCCGGCAACCTGCAAAGAAACATTCCTGACCCATAAGCGCTGGGGCTTTGCCCTGAAAAACGACCGGCAAAGCTTTCTCTACCAGGTGCAGCATGCGGAGTGGCAGGTGTATCCCGTTTCGTCCCACACCGTCCGTTGCCGGTTCGGGCAGGCATTCGGTCGCCGCTTCAGCTGCCTGGACGGGCAGGAGCCGGACTCTGTCTTGCTGGCCGACGGGTCGCCCATCACCATTTCATGGAAGCAGGTGATCGGCTAAAGCTTGTTCAGTATTTTCCTGGCCCGGCTGTGAAAGGCGGCCGATTCGTGTTCCCACCGCTCTTCGATCACCAGCTTCAATTCGTTTTTGATATCCGGGTACAGCGGCACCAGGTTGCCCAGGATGGTCAGGCTGAATGCTTTTACGGCTACCGGCTCTTCGGGCGAAGCGATAAAGGCAAAACAGGTGTTCATCATATCGCCATGGTAGCGCCGGGGAACAGGGATGTCCTGCAGGATGCGAACGGTATTCCGCCGGACGGCGGCCGGGGTTCCTTCCTTTTGTAAATTTTTAATCAATTTCCCTAAATGCCTGTTGATCAGACCCGGGTGATTTTTAACAGCATAGCTCAATGGCCAGGCGGCGCGCTGGGTTATGCGGTAGTCCTCGCTGATGAACAGGCCGAACAGTTCATCAAAGCGCTGTTGCGAACGGCCTATCCACTTTACGATCGTATCGGTTTGCGCCCGCGAATGCTCTGCCAGCAGGGTTGCTCTCAGGTCCATATAAAAAAAGGTGACCGTAGCCACCTTTGAAGAGTTTTATATCAGGATCAATCCCTGCGGCCGCCAAACAGGCGCAGCAGGAACAGGAACAGGTTGATGAAATCGAGGTACAGCGTCAGCGCACCCATGATGGAACGTTTGCGCACTTCCACGGCCGGCGCGCCCTCTTGTTCGATGCCCTGGCCGATATGTTTCAGTTTCTGTACATCGTAAGCCGTCAGGCCGGTAAACACCATTACGCCGATAAAGCTGATGATATAGTCCATGGTCCCGTTTTGCAGGAACAGGTTGATCAGCGAAGCGATGATGATGCCGATCAGCCCCATGATCATGATGCGGCCGAAACCGGTCAGGTCCTGTTTGGTCGTATAGCCCATCACCGCCATCACGCCAAACATGGCAGATGCCGAGAGGAAGCAGGCCAGCACCGAGCCGGCTGTATAGGTAAGCAGGATGAAGCTGAAGCTGATACCGTTGATGGCGGAGTACAACAGGAATAGGAGGAGCATCACCGGCGCCGACAGCCGGGCGTAACCAAACGACATCAGCAGCACAAAGCCCAGCGGGGCGAACATCACGATATAGCCCATCACGTTCAGCTTGCCGGTGTTGAAATCTACCAGGTAAGCCAGCAGGTCCTGGTTGTTGGCAAAAAGCCAGGCAAACACGGCCGACAGGCCCAGCGCCAGGAACATGAAGGAGAACACGTTGGCCATGAAATTGCGGGCCGTGGTCTGCTCCCCGGTATGCGGTAATATGATCGGTGTTTGTTTCTGATAATTCTGCATGTCCATATTCATTCGGTTTTAAAGGATAAATATAAGCCAACTGCGGGGATCGGGCACAGAACGGTTTGTTATTTTTTGAACTCCGGCGCGGGCTGGTGAAACAGGCTTTTGCCGGTGCGGCAGATGCCGGGGTTAATGGCACGAATTTAGGCTTACGGAATTATTATTCAACCTTAATCCGGTCTTATGCTACGTCATTGCCTGCCCGTGCTGCTTGCCGGCCTCCTGCTGGCAGCAGGTTGCTCCAAACAAAACAGTGAAAACGAAGCCCCGGCTTCGGAACAAAAAATACTTACCGGTATCAGCTATGGCGCCCATGCGCAGCAGCAAATGGACGTGTACCTGCCGGCCGGCCGTTCGGCGCAGACGCCGCTGCTGATCTTCCTGCATGGCGGCGGTTTTGTGGCGGGGGATAAGGGGGATGTGGCGCGTGTGGCGGCGCTGTTTACGGCCAAAGGTTATGCGGTGGTCAATGCCAATTACCGGCTGATCGATGCCACCGGCCTGGACCAGCAGCCCATCCTGCACCAGCCGAGCGCGGTAAAGATCGCCGACCAGCTGGCCGACATCCGGGCGCTGGTGAATAAGATTGCCACCCTGTCGGCAGGCTGGCAGGTGAGCCCGGACCAATGGGTACTGGCGGGGCACAGTGCCGGCGCCACGCTGGCGCTGCTGTATGCGCATGGCGAGCACAACCAGGACCGCCGTGTCAAAGCTGGGGTCAATGTGGCCGGCGCCATCACTTTTGCTTATTCCGACGAATCGGAGGTAGCGCTGGCCGATCCGTTGCTGGTAGAAGTGCTGTACCGCGCCACCGGCGTGCCGGCTACCAATGCCAACAAGCTGGCTTATATGGCCATCAGTCCGTACTGGGTCAGCAGCCGTGACCTGGTCACTGTGCCGGTGATGAACATCCGGCCTTCGCAGGATACGGGCCATGAGCTGTATCTTTCCTACACGCAGCTGCTTACCGGCAATAACACCGTGAACCGCTACCGCGTCATCGAAGGCGCCGGTCATGGCCTGGAGCAGCCGGGCAAGCTGGAAGAGGCGGTCACGGCCGCCGATGAATTTTTAAAGGAAATCGTACTGTAAGAAATTCTTCACTGCCGGGTAGCGTGTTATTCACCTTGCCCATTCTGCCGTTCACGCTACTTGTTATCTCCTTATAGTTACCCTTGCCGATCGCCGGCAGGTCAGCGGTCCAGCATTGCCTTTCAGAACACATTCCCGCCCCGGCCCATTCCCGACCAGGTAGAAATACCTGTTTTTGAAAACAGATATTTCTACGCTATGGCAGGCCTCCGGACCGGGCTACATTTGAGCTGCCCGGAAACAACGCTACAAAGGCAGCCAGCTTCAAAACCCTTCTTTTAAACTTTAATACCTTATTATGCCAACCGACAACAATCCGCTCAGTGGTGCTTATCTCGTTAATGGTACCATCGGCAATGCAGGCATGCCCGGCGCGCCGGTCGTCAGCTTCAGCCTTGTCGTTGTGCCTTCGCAGCACAAAGTCAGCGGCACCGTATATGCCTCGCAGGCCGTTGAGAACGGCAACTACAGCGGCCAGGTCACCGGAGTCATTTATTCCACCGGCCTGGGCAATGTAACGCAGGTGGTCAGCCTGCAGGGCTTTGTTCATCCCGACAATTCTCCTATGCCGCTGGAAATTCCTTTCAATGCGCATATGGCCATCGATAATTCCTGGAACGGTACCGGCGGGTTCAACTATGCCAATGTGCATGTGGAAAACGTACCAGTCGCCCATTCCAAGTCCTGACTAAGGGGGTATAAGGTGGGGCCCGCGAGGGTCTCATCCTGCTTTTTGCAGGGGGAGCAGACCTGCTTCCAGGCTGTTCCCCTTATCATTTTTTACCCAAACTACCGAAACCTTTAACCATCCTATATGTCAACACAGACACAAACCCAGGCTACCGTGCTTACGGATTCCGGTGAAGCGCTGTCGAAGCTGGCCACCGGCAATATCGGCGTACAAGCCGACTATGCGTTTTCCAATCCCTATTCCATCAACGGGCCGTTCGGCACCCTGTCGCTCACCATCTCTGCCGGCACGTCTGCGGAGACGGCCGTGGGCCAGGTGATCATCAACACGCTGTGGGGGCTGGGCACCGTCACCCAACTTTCGATCAACGGGCCGGCCACGTTCAACGGCAGCACCGGTTACACCACCATCAGCGCCGAAGGACATGGCACCATCACGGTGCGCCCGGATCCGCCCAAATATATTACCGCGCAGCTTTCCATCTCGCTCCAGCCGGGTTTCGAATCAGGCATACTGAGCGTGGAAGGGTTCTTTACCGGCTTTGCCATCCAGGCCACCTCCATCCATTACATCGATGGGGGTGCGGCCACAGGAGGCAATTAGTATAGCCAGCCACTATCCTCCATCCTGCC
>JBEVLT010000332.1:0-6277 GCA_040509055.1 Chitinophagaceae bacterium | reverse complement strand
AAACTCAGTGAACTGCTGACACCCGGTCCCGCTTTACTGGCGCCACAGGTAGCGGAAGCGGGCAGGCCAACGAAAATAGCTTTCCGGAAACCCGGATCGGCTAATGCAGCGCTGGACACAGTGGTGTTGCTGGACAAGGGTGAAACAATAAATTTACGGATTGCTTACAGCGAAGATCTGTCCATGAACGGTTTCCTGAGCAACCAGTCTGCGGTTAGCATGGATTCCATGTCCCTGCGGCTGTTTAACAAATACCCGGAGGCAATACAGCCCTCCGGTATGCGCGCAGATGCTATTTTATACGTGCTCAATAATACCACGGGTGAGTTTGAAGAAGTGGCCACCTTTGAAAATTTCGAACGGTTACGGTTGCATCCTGAATCCATTACGGTTCCTGTAAGGGATGCAGGCGGCATGGACCTCACTTATTTTATAAGGCTCAAAAATACACAGACAGGAGCATTCCTCGTGGATGGAACCGGCAATGACATGAATGTATTTGGCGGATTAGAGGCAGGCAAGGAATATATCCTGATGCTGGCTGCAATCGAAATGAATTACGGAAGCGGCCCCTTCCATTTTTTTGTAATAGAACCGGTTGTACTGTAAATGAACGGCCGGAGCATGGAAAAGCGACTCCTGATCAGTACTATGAAACCAGCAATTTGCTAAGCATACTCTTGAGGCCAGGCTTTGGTTAGCACCGATGAAGGATGTGGCAGATGGGCAAGCCCCTGTATAAATTGTGACCGAACGGAGAAACATTATTTTTATATGACAGCCATCAGTACCCGTGCGCATGAAAAGTTTATGGAGCTGCTTGACCAACGAACGGTTATGGAAACGCTGGATGAGGAGTTTTGCCACGACAGCAGGTTGCTTTGTGATCTCTATGGCCGGTACCGGGAGCATCTTTCCGCCCTGCGCCGGCTCATCGCCCGGTACGAGATCGTTCAGAAACGATTGCGTGCAGAGCTGAGAAAACAATCCATGGCAGCCGGCCGGCAAACCCGGTGCCTGTAACGCTTATTTACACCTGGCCCTGCTGCAGAAGCGGGAAAGCGGTGAAAACAAAAAGAGGGCGTCTCCTTACAAGGGAGGTACCCTCTTTGTTTTTTATTTTTCCTGCAACCTGGATGCGCTGTTGTATCGGTAAGGGTATGCCCGTAACATTTTGATAATATACCCCGGTTATTTTTGCGCAATCCTTTCCGCTTTTATCATGCTCCACCCGATATTGACAGATGTTGACCTGCTCGAACGAATCCGGCAAAGGGATGATGATGCATTTAAGCAATTATTTGACCGGTTCTGGCATCCCTTGTACAGCCTGGCTTTTAAAAAGACCGGTGACGATAAGGAGGCTGAGGACATGGTGCAGGAGCTTTTCATTGAGTTGTGGAGTAAAAAAGATCCGGTAATTCTTACCTCTTCGCTTAAAACCTACCTGGTTTCCTGCATTTACCTGAAAACATTTAATTATTTCCGGAAAAAAGGTTTCCGCGACAGGCATTATGAAGATTTCGCCCGGTTTGCAAAAGCTGCTATGGAGACCGCCGGACTTGCCGATCTCTCATTTGAAACCGAGTATGGCAAGCTCCGGGACATCATCGACCAGACCGTTGCACTGATGCCTTCGCAAATGAGGCTGGTATTTTCCCTGAGGCATTACCAGGGCGAGCCGGTAGCCGCTATTGCAGCGCAGCTCGGTATTTCTGCCGAATCGGTAAAATCCCACCTGAAAATAGCCATGAGCCGCCTGCGAAAGGCAGGTGAACAATATCCTCCCGGAGCGCTGCTGCTACCGCTTTTTTTATCCATGCTGGAGAGTTCATATTAAATTAACACCGTGTCATTCCCCCGTTTTACGGTGTCGTGCAATTAGTAGGTGTATGACACCCTATAAAAGAAAGTTGAACCGGCTTTTTACCCGGTTTATGCAACGCAAGGCAAACGGGCAGGACCGATCTTTATTCTGGCAATGGCTGTGGAGGCTGGACATCAGTGAGCAGGAAACCGCTTTGAACGAAACGGAACGCCTGCAGCGGCAGCAAAGGATCTGGGGCAATATCCTGCTGGCAACCGATCCGGCTATAGCGTTGCAAAAAAGCCGGGGAGGCAAACGGGCCATTGCAGTTGCCGCGGTTTTGCTGGGCCTGCTTATTACCGGCGGCATCTGGATGATGCGGCAAACTTCCGAAAAACAAATTGTTCAGAACCATACCTATACGACCGATGGAAAATCGGTTAAGAGGCTGATATTGCCTGACGGTACCGGGGTCACACTGAATATTTACTCTTCCCTGGAATATGATGCCGGTTATAATAAGGCCGAAAGAAGGGTGACCCTGCAGGGTGAAGGATACTTTACCGTGTACAAGGATAGCTTGCGCCCTTTTATCGTGCAAACGGATGAGCTGGAAACCCGGGCACTCGGAACGGCTTTTAATGTAGAAGCCCGTAAAAGTGAAGGACAGATACAGGTTGCCCTGACGGAAGGAAAGGTCGCTGTTACATCTGTAACCGAACCTGCCCGGAAAAGCCTGCTGACACCAGGAGAATTTCTCCGCTACGACCGGTCGACCCGGCAAATGTCCACTACCTCTTTTGCCACAGACGTGACAGCCTGGACAAACGGGGGGCTTTCATTTAACGGCATCCCGCTCACGGATGCGCTGGACAGGCTGGCGGTGCGCTACCAGTTGAAAATAGATTACCGGCAAAAGCAGCTGGCCAATAAAACCGTTACTGCCTCCTTTGGCAAAACAAGCTGGCAGAATGTCCTGTCCAATCTGCTGTTTGCCCATCATCTTTCTTATACCGTAAAAGACAGCGTGATCATCGTCCGGTAAACCATTTGTCTCCATAAATAAAAGGAGGTGCAGCGAACACCTCCTTATTTGAATACTTGCATTAAAAACACAAGAATCAGTATGAGCCACAATTTTAGAGAAAAAAATCCTGAGTGCAAAAACCGGTTCCAGGCGGCGGTTTTTCGATACCTGTTCCTGGCAATGATGGCAGGCTGCAGCCTGCCGGCAACAGCGCAGCTATCTGCACTGAAAGAAAAAGTAACGGTGACCCAAAGCCAGACGACAGCTTTAAGCCTGATCGAGGCGATCGACCGGCAAAGCAGCTATAGCTTCACCTATGCCCGGGAGCAGCTTTCTGTGATTGCCATCCCGGTTTTCAAAGCAGAAGGAATGGACCTGGGAGAAGCGCTGCTGCTGCTTCAGAAAAATTATGGATTGCAATTTGCCGTCCGGGACCGCAACATTTCAGTAAGGCCGGGTCCGAAACCGGAAACAAAGCCGGTTGCAATACCCTCCAGATCACGGGGTAAGATCGCGGGTAAGATCATCGACGAAGAGACGGGTGATCCGGTGCCGGGAGCTACCATCCACATCGGTGACCAGGCAACGGCTACGGACACGGAGGGTGGGTTTACGCTTTTGCTCCCCCAGGGCAGTTATACCGCTATGATCAGCTATATCGGTTATGGTACAAAGGAGATCGGTGGCGTGGATATAATAACAGGCCATCAAATTTTTGAACTGAATGTAACGCTCCGGCGGGAAACAGGCAGCCTGGCCGGCGTTGTCGTTAAATCATCTGTGAAGAAAGAGAGTGTGGCCGCATTATATAGTCGCCGGAAAAATGCTGCGGGGATTACTGATGGCATCAGTGCGGAACAGATCGCCAGGACGCCGGATAAAAACATCGGTGAAAGCCTGAAACGTATCAGCGGCGTTTCTACCGTGGATAACAAATATGTGGTAGTCAGGGGACTGAGCGAACGGTACAACCAGGCATTGCTGAACGGGCAGGCAATGCCAAGCACCGAACTAAACCGGAAACAGTTTTCATTCGATATTATTCCTTCCAATATGGTGGATAATATAACGGTCAGTAAAACCATCACCCCGGACAAGAGTGCCGAATTTGGCGGAGGCCTGGTGGAAATCAATACCAAAGATATTCCTGCCGAAAATTTCCTCACGCTTACTACCGGTATCTCGGTAAACAGTCTGACCGCAGGCCAGGAGCAGCTGTCGCTGAAGCGGGATGGCAACGGCTACCGGGGCGACTATGCGGATCACCGGAATTTGTTTGGGAGGAAAAACTGGCATTCACTGAGTGCGATCAGGGCCTACCAGGAGGCACATGCCGATGAGACGATCTTAAGCAATAACTGGGAGCCTTATTATTACAAAGCGATGCCTTCGCAAAACTACCAGCTGTCTTTTGGCAGGGTAAAGGCATTGAGTACGGATAAACAACGCAGGCTTGGTTTTATTGCGGCAGCCAGTTATCGCAATACACAGAGCATACAGCAATTGGTTTCAGAACGGTTCGGTTTCGAAAACGGATCGTTGACGGATCACGGAGCAGGGTTGCTGCGCGGGAATCAATATGGTTTTACAACGAATATCGGGGCTGTGGCCGGAGCCGGCTATGATGCGCCGAAGGCAAAGATCAGCTGGCAGAACTTCTTTACCCGGCTGCTTGACGAGCAGGTGAATTTCGGGAAAGGCACCCATCATAACTCAGGTGAGAACAGTTATGCGCTTGCAGAAAAAGTACAACGGACCAGCTTGTGGCAAAGCCGCCTGAAAGGACAGCATGATATCGGCAGGAAAGGGATCCAGCTGAACTGGCTGGGCAACTATACCTATGTGGAAAGGGAGCGGCCGGATAACCATATACTGATATGGTCGGCGCCAACGAATGCTTTTTCTTTCCCGTACAATGAGTTCAATATTGTAAGCGCCGTGAGTGAAGGGATCAGCGAAGGATACCTCCGCCTGTTCTCCAAAGCGGTTGAAAAGAATATTGGCTGGGAGGGGTCCGTCCTGCTGCCTTTCAGGATAGGAAAGACAAAAAACAGTTTTAAAACGGGGTATGCAGGCTGGTACAAAGACCGCAGCTTTTATGTAGCGCTTATCGGCGATAAGCCGTTGCCACGCAACAATCTGCTCCCTGTAGGTGATTTTTTTGAGGGCGGAAAAAGCATTGTTTCCCGTTTTGGAGATGATTATAACCGTGCAGCATTGCTTCATGCCGTATACGGTATGTTTGACAACCAGCTGTTCAAAAAGCTGCGTATCGTGTGGGGGCTACGGGCTGAATATTTTGATATCAACAGTACCAACCAGGCGCTGGACAGGATTGTCGGCGAGATCAACAGTTCGCGCCCAAACAACGACAAGCTTGACTTCAGCGCTCTTTATAGCAGGGAAAAGAACTGGAACCTGTTTCCTTCTGTAAACCTCTCGTTCAGCATAACGCCAAAAATGAATCTCAGGCTGGCCTATGCCAAAAGCATTATCCGTCCCGATCTGCGTGAAATGTCTGTTTTCCGGGAGTACGATTTTGAGCTGGGTGGGGAATACATATCCGACCTGCTGCGGTCGACGCGGTTCAATAATTATGACTTAAGGCTGGAATGGTATCCTTCTGCCGGTGAAGTATTGTCTGCCTCTCTTTTCTATAAAGATGTAAAATACCCCATGGAGATATTCAAATACCAGTCGCAAAATGTGTACACGCTGAAGAATAATTATAAGAGCCACAACTATGGTGTGGAACTGGAAATGCGCAAATCACTGGATTTTACAGGAGTGCGGTTTATCAGGAACCTTACTCTCTATGGAAATTTTACAGCTCTCGCCAGCAAGGTTACGCCCATGGAAGAAGAGATCAACAGGGTGAATGGCAATGTGGTGGTGCCGGAGGTCAAAACCGGCAAGGAGGAAAAACGCCCTTTGATGGGTCAAAGCAACTACACCGGCAACGCAGGCCTGTACTATGACGACAAGCTCCTTCACATCAGCCTTAGCTACAATGCCATGAGCGGCAGGATGATGATTTTCGAACAGGATGCAATAGGTTCCCAGTATGAAAAACCATTACGTTCGCTGGATGCACAGATCGCGTGCCGTTTCCTGAATCAGCGGGCAGAAGCCAGGTTCAATATTGGTAATATCCTGAATGAGGAGATTGTCACGTACCGGAATTTTGGAACAGAAGCGGAAATGACGGAGGCCAAAAAGGGGCATTATTCCACCCGGTTTCTTTTTTACGACGCGGATAAAGATATGCTGACGCAGAAACTGACTCCTGGTATAACCTATGGGTTGACCATCAGTTATTTCATCCGGTAAGGCGGCATTGATCCATTTAATAAACCATTCCAACTCATATACGATGAAAAAAATAACTATTCCCCTGGCATTCATGTTGTTTTCGACCCTCGTCCTTTCTTTTTTTTCCTGTA
>JBEVLT010000331.1:0-4124 GCA_040509055.1 Chitinophagaceae bacterium | reverse complement strand
GGGATCACTTTTTTTATTTGCGGTATCAGTATTTTTTTCGTTTGATCAATTTTGCGCTGATGATGCGCACATCCTGCTGCGGCCGGTCCCGGTCCGCACCCTTGCTGGTAGTCGCCGCGGCTATATTGTCGATCACCTCCAGGCCGCTGACCACTTCGCCGAATACCGTATAGTTCTGATCGAGAAAGGGTGTGCCGCCGGCGGTGGTATACGCCGCCTTTTGCGAAGCAGGGATGAGTCTTCCCTTCAGCCGAAATTTTTCCAGCGAGTCCAGTCCCGCATCGGTAAACCTGCGTCCCTGAACGATATAGAACTGGCTGCCGCTGCTTTCTTTAGCAGGGTTTACATTGTCGCCCTGCCGGGCTGCAGCTACGGCTCCTTTTTTATGAAACAGGCCTGGCCTGATCTCGGCGGGAATGGTATAGCCCGGGCCTCCATTGCCCAACGCAACACCGGCGGCAGCACGCCTGCTATCCGGGTCGCCGGCCTGGATCATAAACCCGCTGATCACGCGGTGAAAGAGGATGCTGTCGTAATAGCCGGATTTGACAAGCTTTAAAAAATTATCCCGGTGCAGCGGCGTGGAGTCGGACAGCCGGATGACCATGGTGCCATAGCTGGTCACGAGCGCTACGTCTTTTTTCAGGTCTTTCTTTTTCAGCGCCGGCTGCTGGGCCAGCCCGGCCACTACCGCCAGCAGGCAGCAGGCCATGACAACAGTTCTTTTCATGAATGAGGGTTTAATCAAAAAAACCGGTGTTTTCGAAATAAAAGAGGACATGGTCCTTCAGGAAGTTCTCCTGCTCCCGCGGGTTCATATCGGGCATGGCTTTCAGCTGCCGGAAATGCGGCCACCCGTCTTCATCTTTTCCTTCCAGCTCATAATAACCGCTGGGCGCCAGCAGGCTGCATATGGCAATGTGCATCAGGTCCTGCTTTTGCTCTTTGGTAAATTTTTCTCTCAATTGTCCGAACTCCTGGATGCCGATCAGGAACAAAATGGCTTCCATATCCGGCTTCTTATTAAACCGTTCTACCAGCTTCGCCTCCAGGTTCCACCAGCGCACCTGCAGGTCGTCGTTTATTTGTACCATGCTGCAAAGATAGCAGGCATTTGGCAGGCGATCGCTCCGATGGCTCTGTTATAAATCCTTTCTCCCGGAGGGAGACGGACAGAAATCCCGGTTATCTTTGCCGCAAAATGAAATAAGATGTTGCAGTTACAGGCGCTTCGCCAGGATCCGGAGGGGGTAAAGCAAAAGCTGGCCATGAAATATTTCCCGGAACCCGGACTGGTGGACACCGTTCTCTCGCTCGATGACCAGCGCAAAAAGCTCCAGCTGGAGTTTGATACCAGCCAGGCCCGGGTAAACAGTGCCTCCAAAGAGATCGGCCAGCTAATGGCTAAGGGATCTAAGGAAGAGGCGGAACAAAAAAAACAGGAAGTAGCCTCGCTGAAATCAACGCTGCAGCCGATCGCCGAAAAGCTGGGAGAAGTGGAAAAGCAACTGCATGACGAGCTGGTCAAACTGCCCAATCTTCCCTCGGACCAGGTGCCTGCCGGCAAAACGCCTGCGGAGAACGTGGTGGTGCGCGAAATGGGCGACAAACCGCAGCTGGCGGATGGCGCAGTACCCCACTGGGAGCTGATCACGAAATACGATATCGTCGACTTTGAGAGCGGCGCCCGGATCACAGGCAGCGGCTTCCCCCTGTACAAAGGAAAGGGAGCAAGGCTGCAGCGGGCCCTGGTGCAGTATTTTCTCGATTACAATACGGCAGCCGGGTACACCGAGTACCTGCCTCCGTTTATGGTAAACGAGACCACGGCTTACGGTACCGGGCAACTGCCTGACAAGGAAGGACAGATGTATTACATGCCGGCCGACAATTTTTACCTGATCCCTACTTCGGAAGTGCCGCTCACCAATATCTACCGCGACGAGATCGTGAAAGAAAGCGGGCTGCCCATAAAAATGACCGCCTATTCTCCGTGTTTCCGCAGGGAGGCCGGCAGCTTTGGTAAGGATGTGCGGGGTCTCAACCGCGTTCACCAGTTTGAAAAAGTAGAGCTTGTGCAGCTGACGCACCCGGACAAAAGCTATGAGGCGCTGGAGGAAATGGTAGCCCATGTGGAAAAACTGTTGCAGGCATTGCAACTGCCTTACCGCCTACTCCGTCTCTGCGGTGGGGATATGAGCTTTGCTTCTGCGCTTACCTATGATTTTGAAGTGTACAGCGCCGCGCAGGAACGGTGGCTGGAAGTAAGTTCTGTATCCAACTTCGAGACCTTCCAGACCAACCGGATGATGATCCGCTTCAGGGACGGAAACGGGAAAACCCGGCTCATCCATTCGCTCAACGGAAGCTCCCTGGCCCTGCCGCGCATTGTAGCCGCCCTGCTTGAAAACAACCAGTCGGCTGATGGCATCCGGCTGCCGGAAGTATTGCATGCCTATTTTGGAGACAGCAAAATCAGTTAGCCCTCGTCACAAAAAAATAAATGAAATGAAAAAACTGCTCGCAGGCGGCATCGTCTGCCTCATCATCTTCGCTGCCTGCCACCGGAAAACGGTGCCTGCGGTGGTGGAAACACCGCCCCCGCCTCCTGTTCCTGCAGCGCCTGTGGTAGCTGTAGTATCTGCAGCCGACCTGGAAGCCGGCAAAAAGATCTATGAAACAAAATGCATCCGCTGCCATACTGCTAAACCCGTAGACACCTACACCGAAGCACGCTGGGTGGGCATTCTGCGATCGATGGTACCCAAGGCCAGGCTGGACTCGGTACAAACGGCACAGCTGACGCTGTATGTAAATGCAAACGCCAAAAAGAGCTAAAGCAGCATAACCGGCATAAAAAGAAACAGCCCCAAACAGATCGCTCTGCAGGGGCTGTTTCGTTCTTAATCAGGCAAAGGTTGGTTATGGTTGTGCGAAACTGTTCCTGGGCCCTCCGACTGCAAAAACAGCCAACATTCTTGATTCCTGTCCGAGCGTGAACATATACATGCACGCATCGTCGGTATAATCCATATAGTTCATTGTCATTTCAACAGGCTGGCCGGAGCAGGTGCTCTTGTGGCCGGCAGCGGGACAGCCGTAATTAGCGGTGTTGTGTACCGGTGTGTCACCTACCAGGTCGTTGCCGCAGCTGGCATCGCCCCAGATATGGCGCAGGTTCAGCCAATGGCCTACTTCGTGCGTGGCCGTACGTCCTTTGTTGAACGGCGCCGCAGCCGTACCCGTTCTGCCCAACGCATTGTTATCGATCACTACCCCGTCGGTGGCCGAGCTTCCGCCCGGGAACTGCGCATACCCCAGTATGCCGCCGCTGAGATTGCACACCCAAAGGTTCAGCTTGGTGGTAGGACTGGTAGGATTCAGGCCGCCCTGTGCAGTTTTTTTCATGGCATCGTTAGTCGTCCAGCTCGTCTTGGTCGTGCTTTTGCGGATCACCTGGTCCAGCACGAAGCGGATAGCGATATTACCCGATTTCACGCTGTTGTAGGTGGATGTTTTGTTGTAATCGGCATTGGTGGCAGAAAAGTCTTCGTTCAGCACATCGATCTGCGACTGGATCTGCGCGGCGGAAATGTTTTCGGCCGTGGTGCGGTACAGCACATTTACCACTACGGGTATTTCGACGGTGCCATTGGCCAGCAACCGGTAAGCCGACGGGTTCTCGATCACCTGCTGTGTGAACCGCTCGATGGCATTCATCCTGTCTTCAAGGGCAGGGTCTTCCTGCAACTGCTGCTCCAGCACGTCCTGCGAGGCGCAGTTACGCTGGGTAACGGCACTGGTACCGGTTTCTTCAGCAAGAGCCGTCTTTTCGTGAGCAGATTTGTTACACCCCGCTGCAACTACAAAACCTGCTGCAATTACCAAAAAAAGTCTTTTCATAAAATTTAGTTTAATGTGAGTGTGTGGTAATAACAAAATGAATTTATCGAATATTTTGCCTGATAACCAGCCCAAATCATGTAAATATTTTTTTATAAGTGTATTCACTTAGTGGGCTCTAATGGCAACACTTTATTTTATTGCAGCATGGCGATTGTATCGACCTGTTTCCATCGAAAACGCATAGGGGTTTGTGGATGATCAGCACCGGGAAAGATAGA
>JBEVLT010000330.1:0-6720 GCA_040509055.1 Chitinophagaceae bacterium | reverse complement strand
TCCTTTATACCTTTAAAGGCGGGCGTGGGCGTCCTTATTTCGTCGTCAGGGTGTCGTAGCCCTTCCAGAACAGTAAGGACCAACCCACGTCTTGCTTTTTGCGTTGGGCAGCTTCCGGTCCTTACCCCTCCATTTCCCTCACCCCTTCCAAGCTGCCGGCGCCATGAGCTACTCCATTATTACCCACTCCCCTGAAAACGATGCGCAGTTGCTGCGCTTTACCAACGGCGAGGAAGCCGCGCTCACCTATGTGTACACCCGCCTGTACCAGCCGGTGCTGCGCTATGCCCTCCGCATCACCGGCGATGAGTTTGCCAGCCACACCATCGTGCAGGAGGCCTTTCTCCGCGCCTGGCAGTGCCGCCAGCGGATGACCAGCATGCTGCACCTGCTGCGCTTCATCCGCCTGTGCACCCGGTGGGGCTGCTATGACCACTTCCGCCAGCCGGCCACCCGCTTTGGCCGCCTGCTGCTGCACCCGGACCGGCTGGACCATGCCCCGGCGGCCGCCTGCGACCCGGAAACAGAAGAGAATCAGGCAGCCGCTGCCGCCACGGAGCTGGAGCGCATCGCCCTGGTGCAGCGTGCCATCCCCTGCCTGCCCGGCAACCGGCATACCATCCTGGCGCTGCATTTCCGCTACGGCCTCAGCCTGAAGCAGATCGCCCGCCGCTTTGCCGCGCCCTGCCAGCACATCAGCCGGGAGGTGCAGGCAAGCATCGGCGCCCTGCAGCGGATGATCCTGCGCGCCAGGCTGCCGGAGCCCACCGGCCCCACCGCCCCGCCACCGGGCTGGGAGGGGTTGCTGAACGACCGGCAGCTCCGGATCTGCCGCCTGCGGCTGGGGCAGAAATACAGCTTTGACCGGATAGCCCGGGAGCTGGATATGCCTGTGTGGCAGGCCGTGCAGGAATACGTAGCGGCCCATGAACTGCTCAAACACACCCCGCGATGAAAGACAACAAAATCCTGCTGACCCGGAAAATACAGCTGCTGATCCATACGCAGGACCCTGCCATAAGGCGGCAAACGCGGGAGACGCTCTGGCAATGGCAGCGCATCTGCCACCGGGCGGCCAATTATATCTACACCCACCAGTACATCCAGGAGCAGGTGAAAGACCTGTTTTACTTCACAGACGGGGTGCGGGCCAGGCTGGCCAATATCCGGCAGGATGAGGACGGCATCCTCACCACCTCCCGGCTCAATACCACCTACCAGCTGCTGAGCCGCCATTTCAAAGGGCAGATGCCCATGAGCATCCTGAGCTGCCTGAATAAGCAGCTGGTGTGCACCTTTGGCAAGGAGCGGGACGGGCTGTGGAAAGGAGAGCGATCGCTCCGCAGCTTCCGCCGGGACATCCCCATGCCGATAGCCCCTGCTGACCTGCGGCAGATAAAAACGGAAGAAGGCGGTCGGTTTTACACCTGCCAGGTCTTTGGCCACGCTTTCCGCCTGTATTTTGGGAAAAAGGGTGGTGATAAGCGGGCGATCTGGGAGGCGGCCCTGCGGGGAGAGTACAAGCTGCGCACCAGCTCTATTCAAGTGGAAGAGCACAAAATCTTCCTGCTGGCCACCTTTGAGGTATCTAAAGACGATCATGCCCTGCAGCCGGAAGTAGTTGCCGAAGCCACCCTGTCTATGGAAATTCCCATCCGGGTAAAGATCGGGCGGCACAGCTATGCCATCGGTACCAAAGAGGATTTCCTGTACCGGCGGCTCGCTATTCAGCAAGCGCTGCACCGCTGCCAGCAATCCGCCACCTACAACCGGTCAGCCAACGGCCTGGCCCGGAAGCTGCAGCACCTGGAGCGCTACCGGGGCGCGGAGAAGCGGTATGTAAATTATAAGCTGCATGTGTACAGCCGCCGGCTGATCGATCTGTGCATCCGGCACCGGGTGGCCACTTTATTGCTGACCGGCCAGCAGCAGCAGGAGGCCGCTGCAAAGGAAGAGGAGTTCCTGCTGCGCAACTGGAGCTACTACAGCCTGAAGGAAAAGATTGCCTACAAAGCGCGGAAGGCAGGCATTGCGCTGGTGGTGGAGTAGGAACGGGGGTGCAATAGTATTTTGAGGGTGCTTGTACACCCGCAGCGTGAGGCCGTGGTGCACTCACGGAGCACGGTTGCCACACAAGGGTGGCCAACGGTGCATACAACGCGTGGGTTCTCTTATTAACCCCGAAAAAAAATGCTGAAATAAATTTTGCGCAACCAGGTAGTTGCTCTTATATTTGCAACCACGTAGTTGCAAAAAATCAATATGGAAACCAGAAGAGACATTTTCCAGGCCATCGCCGACCCCACCCGGCGGGCCATCATCACGCTGATCGCCCTGCATGCCATGACCCCCAATGCCCTGGCCGAGCATTTCAACACCAGCCGGCAGGCTGTATCCAAACATATCAAAATACTGGCTGAATGCGACCTGGTGAAACAGGAGCAGCAGGGCCGGGAGATCTATTACTCCCTTGAACTTGAAAAAATGAAGGAGATCGATCAATGGATCAACCAGTTCAGGCAGATCTGGGAAGCCCGCTACAACCAGCTCAACGCCTTATTATCAAACATGAAAAAACAGAAAAAATGAGCAATCATTCGCTATTCGATTTTGCCGTTGACAAATCGACCAAAACCGTCACCATCGACATGGAGTTTGACGCCGACCCATCCCTGGTCTGGGATGCCTTTACCAAAGCCGAGCTGCTGGACCAATGGTATGCGCCGAAGCCACTGGTGTCCAAAACAAAGTATATGGATTTCAGAGTGGGAGGCCGGCGGTTTTATGCCATGGTCACTCCCGACGGGCAGGAGCGCTGGGCCCTTCAAACCTATACGGCCATCACCCCGAAGACGCATTTCAAACTCTTCAACGTGTTTGCCGACAAGGATGAAAACCCTGACCCCTATGGCTCTGACTGGGACCTGCATTTTGCAGCAAAAGACGGGAAAACGATCGTGCATATTTCCATTTACAATGAATCGCTCGAGCGGCTGGAGAGTGTGCTGGAAGGCTTCAAAACAGGAATGACGATGACCTACGGCAACCTGAAAGAGCTGCTGCAAACCTTGTCCGGCAAATGATCTACGTGTTCAAAACTTCTGTCAAAACAAAGGACCAGGCTGAGCAGCTTGGGCCACATATTGATCAACTGCTTCCAAACGGTAAATGGAATTTCGACCTACAGGACTGCGACAGGGTCCTGCGCATTGACAGCGAAGAAAATATTGCTTTGAAAATAACAGGACTGCTGGCTGTTCACAATTTTTATTGCGCAGAGCTGGAGTAAGATGTCCCGGCGAAGCAAAGCTTGCCGGGATGCCGGCCGAAGCGTCAACATACAACAACTTAAAAACTAAAATGATGGCACACATCAATCCCCATGTTAATTTCAATGGAAATGCCGAAGAAGCATTTACCTTTTACAAATCGGTATTTGGCGGAGAGTTTGCCAAGGTGATCCGCTTCAAAGACCTGGCAAGCCCCGAATTCCCGGTAGCGGAAAAAGAAGAAAATAAGATCATGCATATCGCGTTGCCGATCGGCAAGAGCAGCATGCTGATGGCAAACGATGTACCCGCGATCCTCGGAAAAACAAATGAGAATGAGAACAGGAGCAAAATTGTGATACACACAGAAAGTAAAGAAGAAGCAGACCAATTATTCAACGGGCTGTCGGCAGGCGGACAAACAGAGGGGCCTATCGGCGATAGCCCCTGGGGCTCTTATTTTGGCTGTTTCCGGGACAAATACGGCATCGAATGGATGGTGGAATTTGCCAACGGGCAGTAAGGAAAGCATGCGAGGAAAATGGTACTGTGCTGCTAATTGGTCTGAAACGGGTCATCGATTAAGTTAGTTGGACCAATACTAAGTTTGATCCAGTACTTTTTTTTGAGAATAGAGAAAGACGCCGGGAGGTCCCGGCTCTAAGGCCGGGAAACTCCGGCGTGACTTCGTCGGGAGGGTCGGAATCTTTATTGACAGCCATTCGTGTTCTATCATGGAAGACTGGACAAGTCCTATCCAGCATGACTGGAAACTCTCTCACTTAAAACATCCTTACCAGAGTTACTGAGTATCGCATCGGAACCTGATACAATCTTCGCATGGAAGATCAACGAACGCATTTGTCCTGAAGGGAAGGAAGGATTTTCAATTACCGGCTTCTTCTGTGCGCTATATTGGGAAGAAAGACCGTGATGATCCCGATCAGCGGCAGAAAAGCGCAGATCTTAAAAACATAAGCAATACTGGTATGATCCGCCAGCCAGCCCAGCAGGGCTGAGCCTACCCCGGCCATGCCGAACATAAACCCAAAGAACAGGCCTGCGATCGTCCCGATCCTGCCGGGCACCAGGTCGGTGGCATATACCAGGATGGCAGAAAACGCGGAAGCCATGATGACCCCAATGATCACGGCAAACCCGATGGTCCAGGCCAGGTTCAGGTAAGGAAGCGCCAGGGTAAACGGAGCCGCTCCAAGGATCGAGAACCAGATCACATACTTGCGGCCAAACCGGTCGCCCAGCGGACCGCCGATCACCGTGCCCAGCGCCACGGCAAACAGGAATGCAAATAAGAAATACTGCGATTGCCCGACCGAAACATGGAATTTATCGATCAGGAAAAAGGTAAAGTAATTCGTCATGCCGGCCATGTAGAAGTACTTTGAAAATACAAGCACCAGCAAAATGCCGATCGAGATCATCACCCGCTTTCTGGACAAGCCGGGCGCAAATTCCGTCAGGATCGCAGCCGGATTGCTTTTTCGCAAATAAATACGCCCCTGGTACCATTTGCTGATGATAAAAAGAACCGTTATCCCAATCACAGGCACAATGGCAAACCAGAGGATAGACGACTGGCCATAGGAAAGCACGATCAGCGCAGCCAGCAACGGACCAATGGCCGTGCCGGTATTGCCGCCGAGCTGGAAGATGGACTGTGCCAGTCCCTTCCTGCCGCCGGAAGCCAGGTAGGCCACTCTAGACGCCTCGGGATGAAAGATGGAAGAACCCAACCCCATGACACTCACCGCCAGTACAAATGGGTAAAAGCCGGTGGCTACCGACAGGGAAATGATCCCGATCAGGGTGAACAGCATGGCCAGCGGCAAGGAATAAGGCTGAGGCTTTCGATCGGTGTACGCACCTACAAAAGGCTGCAGCAGCGAAGCCGTCAATTGAAAGCCCAGCGTGATCATACCGATCTGGGTAAACGAAAAATTGTATTTCTCCTTGATAACCGGGTAAACCGAAGGGATGATCGATTGCGTCAGGTCGTTGAGCAGGTGGGAGATACTGATCGTAAAGAGTATCGGGTAAACGGTTTTGCTTGCTATCGCATCCTGCCCGGGTAAGGCAGGTGATTTTATTGGGTCCATCAGGTGTTCTTAAAGATAATAATTGATCATGGGATCGCCGCAGGTCTAAAATGCTTCATCCTGACCGATGATCTTCGGGCCAGCGCGTTCGTCTGGCAGGCAACCGGCCTGCAAAAATAACCCATCCCCGGAATTTCTACCTGCACCCTGCATTGCGTGTACAGGGCTTAGCGCCAGGGAGATTCAGCAGCCTGCCTCTGGTAAGGTATTTGATACACATGCTGTAAACCCGCATCATGAAAAAATACGGTACCGGTATCCTCCTGCTGTGCCTGCTGGCGGCCTGCAACAGCACTACCACCAAAGAGACCAAAGAAGCTCCTGCAGCTATTGAAAATCCTACCCAGCACCCGAATGGCATGAGCAACGGCTCTGTGATCAGCACAGATACTGCTGCGATGCGGGTGGATACCAACCGATAGACGAAGATGCAGAGAATGTCTGCGCATCGCTGCAGCACTCAGGAATGGAAAATGTCGAGGTATTCTTTGAACAGAAAAAACCTGTTCCTTTTAAAGCCTGTAGCTTCTGTAAGCATTCCTGTTTTTGTAAAATCACCAATTATTTTATAGGAGGACACCAGCGAGATATCCAATACTTCCGCTACCTGCTGTGCAGTTACTATAGGTTGAGTAAACAAATAATCCAATAGCTTTTTTGCATTGGGAGCCTTTTTCCCAAAATGGATAATTCTTCCGCCCTCACAGTCCTGTTTCAGCTGCATAATCTTCTGCAGGCTCAAAGTAGCTTTTTCACAAGTCTGAATGATGGCTTCCAGAAAGAAACGGATCCATTGTATAAGATCATTACTCCGTCTTACCCGTGTAAGGTTATCGTAATACAACCCTTTATGCTTCTCAAAGAATTCAGACAAGTACAGAACAGGCTTGTCAATAATCTTATTTTCGATCAGATAAAGCGTTATCAACAGGCGACCAATACGTCCATTACCATCCAGAAAAGGGTGAATGGTCTCGAATTGATAATGAGCTAATGCAATTTTAATAAGATGTGGTACAGAAATTTCTTCATTATGTATAAAGTTCTCAAGGTCTCCCATTAACCTGTCCACCTCGTGATTCGGAGGTGGAATAAAAACTGCGTCGTTTAAGGAAGCACCGCCAATCCAGTTTTGAGAAGTACGAAAATGACCTGGCAGCTTATACTCTCCCCTTACTCCATCCAGCAAGATGGCATGCGTCTCCTTTAAAAACCGGGAAGACAAAGGAAGAGTTTGAAGGCGGGGTATGGCATGATTCATAGCCCGGATATAATTATTTACCTCTTGCCAGTCATTTCTTCTTTCCGGATTTATATCAGTATGTTTTACCAGG
>JBEVLT010000329.1:0-3814 GCA_040509055.1 Chitinophagaceae bacterium | reverse complement strand
AGAAAGCGCCTTTAAGAACCTGAAAGGCCAGGGAAGGATCACCGACATCAACATCGCTTCTACCGTGAAGGACATCCGCCGTGCCCTGGTGGATGCCGATGTGAACTATAAAATTGCCAAGGAGTTTACCGATAAGATCAAAGACAAAGCCCTTGGTGAAAAGGTAATCAATGCGATCAGCCCCGGGCAACTGATGACCAAGATCGTAAAAGACGAACTGGCGGAACTGATGGGCGGCCAGGAAGCCGTTTTTAATGCCAAAGGTAGTCCCGCCGTCATCCTGATCGCTGGTCTGCAGGGTAGTGGTAAAACCACGTTCAGCGGTAAGCTGGCCAACTATCTCAAAACACGCAAAGGGTTGTCGCCCATGCTGGTAGCTGCGGATATTTACCGCCCGGCTGCCATGGAGCAGTTGCGGGTGCTGGGCGAGCAGATCGGTGTAGACGTGCACATCGAGCCGGAAAGCAAGGATGCGATCGCCATCGCTCAAAACGCTATAAAAGAATCGCGCAGTAAGAATAAGAACGTAGTCATTATCGATACGGCCGGCCGGCTGGCCATCGACGAGGCAATGATGACCGAGGTGGCAGGGATTAAAAATGCTGTGAACCCTGTCGAGATCCTGTTCGTGGTAGATAGCATGACCGGCCAGGATGCGGTGAATACCGCCAAGGCCTTTAACGACCGCCTGGACTTTACCGGGGTAGTACTCACCAAGCTGGATGGTGATACACGGGGTGGCGCCGCGCTGTCTATCAAGTACACGGTAAACAAGCCCATCAAATTTATCAGCAGCGGGGAGAAAATGGATACACTGGATGTGTTCTATCCCGAGCGGATGGCCCAGCGGATACTGGGTATGGGTGATATCACCTCCCTGGTGGAAAAAGCACAGCAGCAGTTTGACGAAGAGCAGGCAAAAAAGCTGGAGAGCAAGATCCGTAAGAACAAGTTCGACTTTGCAGACTTCAAGATGCAATTGGAGCAGATAAAGAAAATGGGCAACATGAAGGACCTGCTGGGCATGATACCGGGACTGGGCAGCAAGATCAAGGACCTGGACATCAACGATGATTCCTTCAAAGGCATAGAGGCCATGATCAACTCCATGACGCCTGCCGAGCGGAGCGATCCCGACCTGATCGACGGCAGCCGCCGCAAACGGATTGCCAAAGGCGCCGGCAAGGATATCAGCGAAGTAAATGCCTTCATGAAACAATTCGAGCAGATGCGGGATATGATGAAAGGCATGAACAAGATGAATATGTTTGGCCGGATGATGCCGGGCATGAAGCGGTAACGTTGAAATTTCTTCAAGCCGTTTATCCAAAACTCCCTTTGGCGTTTTAGCTCCTGATGCTTATTTTTGCCGTCCGGTCTCTACCGGAACGTAACAATTATTGTTTAACGCTGTTAAATGTCCATTTAATGTCAGCAAAAATCCGACTGCAACGCCACGGGTCTAAGAAAAGACCCTTCTACTTCATCGTAGTTGCCGATGCCCGCAGCCCCCGCGACGGGAAATTCATCCAGAAATTAGGTACGTACAATCCCCTGTCTATCCCGGCTACTATCCAGCTGGATCGCCAGAAGGCTTTGGATTGGCTCCACAAAGGTGCGCAGCCTACCGATACGGTTCGCCGCATCCTGAGCTTCAAAGGCGTATTGTACCTGAAACACCTGCTTCGCGGTGTGAAGCTGGGCCTGTTTGATGAAGCAACGGCAATGGAGAAGTTCACCAAATGGAGCATCGAGCATGATGCCCAGGTGAAAAAACGCCAGGAAGAAGCTAACCGCCAGAGAAGGACCCGGAGACCGATGCCTGCCCGCCGGCCCGCTGCTCCCCGGAATCCGGAAGGTGGTAGTGAAGGATAAATGCTGCCTGCAGGCCAACGCCTGTATGCAGGTATCTGCATCCTGAAAGTTCATGATCCCGCCCGTATCACACGTGGCGGGATTTTTTTATAACCATACCGGTAAAACAGTGGCTGAATACTTTAAAATAGGAAAGCTGGTGGCCGTTCACGGCCTGAAGGGCGAGCTGCTGCTGAAGCATACGCTCGGTAAAAAAACCTCGCTGAAAGGGCTGTCTGCCCTGTTCGTGGAGGAACGGAAAAACTCCTTCCTGCCCTGGTTCATCGGGTCGGCAAAGATCAAAGACGCTGACGAAATATACCTGCAACTGGAAGGTATCGAAACAAGAGAAGCGGCTGCCCGGCTGGCGCAAAAGGAAGTATGGCTACCGGAAGCCGATTTTAAAAAGTTCACCACCAAAACGGCGCCTGCCGGGCTGCTGGGCTACACGGTGGTGAACGAGGGTGAAACCCTGGGAGAGATACTCGAAGTGATCGAACAGCCGCACCAGTTGCTTTGCCGGCTGGAAATAAAGGGAAAAGAAGTACTGATCCCGCTGCATGAGCAGACCCTGCAAAAAGCCGATCATAAGAAAAGGCAGGTGATCGTGCAACTGCCGGAAGGACTGCTGGATATTTACCTGGGCTAATCTTGTTTTCGCTCATCATAACTTTGTGGTGGAATGTCTGCTGATCCCGTCCGCCATATTGCTCATTTTGATCTCGACTCTTTCTTTGTATCGGTTGAGATCATCAACAATCCTTCGCTGAAAGGAAAACCGGTGCTGGTAGGCGGTTATGAGCGGGGCGTGGTAGCTGCCTGCAGCTATGAGGCCCGCAAATATGGCATTCATTCCGCCATGCCGATGAAAAAGGCGATGCAGCTGTGTCCGCATGCCATCATTACCAACAGCAGCCGCAGCGAATACTCCAAATATTCCAGGTGGGTTACAGAGATCATTGCTTCCAAAGTACCTGCATTTGAAAAGGCCAGCATCGACGAGTTTTATATCGACCTTACCGGTATGGACCGATTTTTCGGCGTAAGTAAATATACCCGCGAGCTGCGCCAGCAGATCATGAAAGAAACCGGTCTGCCTATCTCCTGCGGGCTTTCCTCCGCCAAGTTCATCAGCAAAATGGCTACCAACGAAGCCAAGCCAAACGGCTTTCTCGAAATAGCCCGGGGTAAGGAAAAGGATTTTTTATGGCCATTGGGAATAGAGAAGATAAACGGCGTAGGCAAGCATACCGAAATGCAGCTGAAGGGCCTGGGCCTTTATACCATTGGCGATATTGCGAACACACCCGTAGAGATACTGGAAAAATATATCGGTAAATGGGGAGAATCGCTGTGGCGTAAGTCGCAGGGCATCGGTAATGCCGATATCGATACCAGTTGGGAGCAGAAGAGTATGAGCCATGAGAATACGTTCGATAAGGACTACACCGATATCGAGTTCCTGCACAGCGAACTGGTAAGGCTTACGGAAAAAACGGCCTATTCGCTGCGGGAAGATGAATTGCTCACCGGCTGCCTGACGGTCAAGATCCGCTATTCGGATTTCGAGACCACGTCGCGTCAGGAAACGATCGATTATACCTCGCTGGATGACCTGCTGATCGCCAGGGCCAAAGACCTCTTCAATAAATCATGGCAAAAGGGAAGGCCGGTGCGCCTGCTGGGCGTTCGCTTCAGCCAGCTTATACCGTTTACCATGCAGATGAGCCTGTTCGATAACCGATCGGAAAAGCTGAACCTGTACAAAGCGGTGGACAATATCAAAAACCAGTTTGGCAGCAAATCGGTGGCCCGGGCCAGTGCACTCAAAAAGAAACGCCCCGATAATAATTCCTGATTTAATTACTTTTTTAGAATTTTATTCTTTATTTTGACTACTAATAAGAATAAAATTCTGTATGCCTGTTTCCATCGATATTACTGATCTGAAAATACTGAC
>JBEVLT010000328.1:0-4124 GCA_040509055.1 Chitinophagaceae bacterium | reverse complement strand
GAGATACTCCATAGATACTCCCTGGATACTCCGTACATCAGCCGTGCATTGGCCGTATAAAAGGCGCACTTTACTAAAAAAGGCAGACCAGCTTGCCCTGGCGGTAATTAACCACTATTTAATGTCAGGGAAGATAAAATGCCCGCCCGTGACACGATCGAAAAACATTGTTTCGAATTTGGGTATTTTACCGGGGAGCTTTTATAAAAGCTGTATCTTGTTTTTTTATTATTGGGATGGTCGTTAAAAGTAAAATCAAGGGGGTGAATGAATGGCTGTTCGTCGAAGACATTGCCGATACCTATTCGCCTAAAAATACCGTACAGGAAAAACGCGTGGCCATCGGGCGAAGCCCCGTGAACATGGAAAACTTCCAGCTGAGCAGCGCCGGGCTCTTTCTGCTCTATTCCGAAATGTGGTTTGATGAGCAGGTGCAGGTCCATACGGAAGTACAGGGCGAAACCATTACCAGTCAGTTCATCTTCTACCGCGACAAGAACGTCAAGAAACTAAGCATACAGGGCCGCAGCAGGCACAACATCCGCTACATACCCTCTCTTTCCCAGGAATACGACCTCAAAGCAGGCATGCAGTACGCCTATTTCCTCATGGTACTGTCCAAAGATTATTACTTCCACCTCATCAACCGGCACTTTTCACTACAGGAAGATTTTGTACGTGAAGTAGACAAAGGAGCGTACGTTTCTTTTAAACAGGAAGACAAAGTAGTAACACCCGAAATGCTGCGTATCATCAATGAGCTGCGGGAAACCCAGAAAACAGGAGAGCTGCGCAGGCTGCACACGGAGGCGAAGATCATGGAGCTGCTCATTTGTCAGCTGGAACAGTTCCAGGAAGAGGACGACGATCCCAAAGCCATGCTCAAAGGCGGTGATATAGAAAAGCTGGAACAGGCCCGCAGCATACTGGAAGCCAACTTCGTGAACCCGCCCACCCAAAAGGAACTGGCTATGGCGGTAGCCCTGAACGAGTCCAAGCTGCGACGTGGCTTCAAAGAGTATTTTGCCACTACGATCTATGAATATACCGTACGGCTCCGTATGGAATATGCCCGTCAGCTGTTGCTGGTGGAAAAAAAGAATATCCAGGAAACGGCTACCCTGAGCGGTTTCAACCACCAGAATAATTTCAGCAGTGCCTTCAAAAAATACTTTGGTATTTCTCCCAGCGACATCAGGCCGTAACCGGTAAAGGAAAGATCAGGCAGAGAGCCTGGCCAGCGCTTCGCGCCAGGCTGTTGGTTCTGTTGCGCCTGGTTCCGGACAGCCACACACCTGCAGGATGGATTCGCCCTGTTGATTGAGCAGTGTTACCCAATGCACATCGCCTTCCGCCGAAGGCAGCACCATATACCGGGCACTTTTCACAGCGGCTTCGCGCAGGTGCAAAGTGAAAGTAGCATCATTCACATGGTACCATGCTCCCATACCCACGAGGTTTTTAACAACACCGGTATGCTGCTGCACACAGGCTTCATTGCCGGCAGTTACCTGCAAAGGTATATTGTTGTCTGAGCACAAGGCCATCAGGTTCTTGAAGTCATCTACTGTGAACTCTTTTTGCAAACGTCCTGCATCGTGCACGCGAAGTGCTACAGGGTGGGGGATAACCTCTATAGCTACCGGTTGCTGTACGTCACTTTTAAAACGCTCGATGAGGGCATCATAGGCCTGCCGGTTGCTTTGAGGCGTGAGCATGATCTTGTGCAGTGCCGTGCCCGATGCAGAAAAGAACTCGATACTATCACGTTCGTTGTCTGCATCATGTACAGCAATGGCAATGCTCCATTGGTCAAGCTGCGATTGCAGGCAGATGGATTGATCGTACAGGCCTTTCCGTTCATGGATACAATCTTCGTTGCGCGTAAGCGCCGTAACATATCCCAGTTCGCCGGCCGCCTTCAGGATGTCTTTGATGGAAGGCTGCAGGAGTATGGCATTGTTGCCCAACCCGGTCATCACCAGTTCGGCTTCGCTCACGCCCAGCGCTGCTGCTGTTTCACGAGCAGATTGGCGGGGATGCGCTGTGCGGAACAATGCATATTGCTCCCGCAGTGTCATGGCCTGCTCATCTACCGGCAGCAATGTATTGAACAGGGTGGCATTCAGCTCGATCTCTTTCGGGATCATATAGGGGTTCAGCGTCCGTGGATTGATCACTACTTCTGCCTCTATCGAAAATACGGTATAAATATTCAGGGGAGTGAGCACTTCAGAAGGAGTGCCATCACACCATCTTTTTCCATGCTTCATCATCAGGATGCGGTCCGCATATTGTGCGGCAAGGTTGATCTCATGCAAGGCTGCCACCACCATATATCCTTTCCTGGCCAGGGCCTTTACGATGGACATTGTTTGTTGCTGGTACAAGGCGTCCATGGCGGCCACCGGTTCGTCCAGCAACAGCAAAGCACCGGGCATATCCCATACCTGGCACAATACACGCGCGAGCTGTACGCGTTGCTGCTCTCCGCCCGAAAGCGATAGAAAAGAACGGTCGAGCAAATGGTGCACGCCACATATTCTGGCACTTTCTTCTACGGCGAGGTGATCTTTGGCAGCAGGAAGGTTGCGGTAATGCGGATAGCGACCCATCAATACGATCTCTGCCACCGTGAACGGCATGGTCACGGCATTGTGCTGGTGCATGGTGGCGCGTTTGGTAGCCATCGCTTCTATGGGGTAAGCTGCAAGCGGTTTGCCGTAGAAATGGATGTGGCCGCTGTTGGGCTGCCGCTCGCCACACAGCATCTTCAGCAAGGTCGACTTGCCTGCTCCGTTGGCGCCCAGCAAGGCCAGCACTTCCCCGGGCCGCACAGTAAAGCTGACCTCTCTTACGATCGGGTTCTTTTTCAGTGTGCAGGAAACAGCATCTACTCTAAGCATGACACAAACCTATTTAATGGAGCAATTTCTTTTTGTCTTTAATGAGAATGTACAGGAACACGGGTGTACCCAGCAGGGCTGTTACTACACCAATGGGCAGTTCCATAGGCGCGGTTACAACCCGCGCGATCATATCAGCCACGGTGAGCACCAGTGCTCCCAGTAAAGCAGAAGCGGGCAATACATACCGGTTGTCTACGCCACCGATCAGCCTTACCGTATGTGGCACCAGCAGACCTACAAAACCAATGATGCCTGTTACAGACACGGCACTGCCCACTGCCAGGGTGGCCAATAGCACGATCATCTTCTTCACCCGGCTGGTGCGCACGCCCAGCTGGTCGGCCTGCGATTCGCCGAGGGAAAAAGCATTGAGCTTTTTTCCCTGCAATGGCAGCAATACCAGTGGAATGATGATGCAGGGAGCTACACAGGCCACATTCGCCCAGCCGGCGCCTGCCAGGCTGCCCAGCATCCAGAAGGTGATGGTGCGCAGCTGCTGCTCATTGGATGTATAAGTAATAAGTCCTGTCATGGCTCCGGCCAGTGCATTGATGGCAATGCCTGCCAGCAACATGGTAGCCACATTGGGCTTACCATCTGTTTTGGAAAGCTGGTACACCAGCATCGCTGCTATGCCGGCTCCTGCAAAAGCGCCAAACACGAGCAGGTATTGTCCCAGCCATTCACTCAGGCTGGCCAGCACCCCCATCTCCAGTGCTATGATCACGGCGCTTACCAGCGAAGCGCCTGCCGAAATACCGATCAACCCCGGCTCTGCCAATGGGTTGCGGAAGATGGCCTGCACAGCAGCCCCTGAAATACCCAGTGCAGCTCCTACCAGCACACACAGTACTACGCGCGGCAACCGCACGATCATCAATACCGCATCATATTGTTCGTCTATAGCGGCAGCAGGAAATAAACCGGCTTTACTGCCCAGCACCCGCAGCACATCCCGCACAGGAATATCCATGGCGCCCAGCCCCAGCGAAAAGGCAATGGCCACCAGTAGTGCGGCAGTCAGCAGGCCATAGATCATCTTTTTTTTCAAGCCTTCCGGTTTTAGGATTGAGGAATTACTTTTTCCAGCTGCGCATGCAGCTCACGGATAGCAGTAGCCAGCCGCACCGAAAAGTTGACCAGCAGCGGACCATCCATCACGATCACCTGTTGCCGTTTGCCGGCGTTGGTGGCGGCCATACCTGGCATTTTCAG
>JBEVLT010000327.1:0-5451 GCA_040509055.1 Chitinophagaceae bacterium | reverse complement strand
GAAGTGTTTGTGTCTGTACCCTGTGAAAAACTGGGAGCCGTTGTACGCCAGGGTCAGGGCGCTGAACGACTTTGATCCGAAGGCGAGGGAGTTCCGGCGGTATTTCCTGAACGGGGCAACGAGGGTGGAGCCGGATAGCGCCGGGCGTTTACTGGTGCCGCCCAATCTGAAGACCCATGCCGACCTGCAGAAAGATATCGTGCTGGCAGCGGCGGGCGACAAAATAGAAATCTGGGATAGTAATAAGTACAAGCAGCTCTTTGATTCATTCTCACCGGAAGCATTCAGCAATCTTGCTCAGGATGTCATGGCAAAAGGAGGAAACCTGTCATGAGCGGAGGGGTAATCCATCATCTTCGGTGCGCAGCATGAACGACGGGTATCACATACCTGTGTTGCTGCGCGAGTCGATAGAGGGGTTGCATATCCGCCCGGACGGCGTGTATGTGGACTGTACATTCGGCGGCGGCGGGCACTCCGGGGTCATCCTGGAAAAGCTTGGCCCGCACGGCAAGCTGATCGCCTTCGACCAGGACGATGATGCGCGCCGCAACCTTCCTGCCGATGACAGGATTGTTTTTGTGCCGCACAACTTTCGTCACCTGCAGCGATTTCTTCGCCTGCACCAGGTGCAAAGCGTGGATGGTATCCTGGCCGATCTCGGCGTCAGCAGCCACCAGTTCGACGAAGGGGGCAGGGGTTTCTCCACCCGCTTCGATGCGGACATGGATATGCGCATGGACCAGCGGCAGCCGCTTACCGCCTTTGATGTGGTGAGCACCTACGACGAGCAGCGGTTGCACAAGCTTTTTGAGCAATACGGCGAAGTGACCAATGCGCGTACGCTGGCGCGCACGATCGTGCAGGTTCGCTCCGTGGTATCGCTGAAGACGACAGAGGCTTTTAAGAATGCACTCCGTGGAATGGTGAAGGGAAATCCCAACAAGTATTTTGCCCAGGTTTTCCAGGCGTTGCGCATCGAAGTGAATGATGAGCTCGGAGCGTTGAAAGAGATGTTGCAGCAATCGCCGGGGCTGTTGAAGCCCGGCGGCAGGATCGCCATCATCACTTTTCATTCTCTTGAAGACAGGCTGGTCAAGAATTTTTTCCGCCGCGGTTCGTTTGACGAGCCGGATCCGAACCCGTTTATCAGCAACGAGCCGCTGAATGAGCTGCGGGTGATCACCAAAAAGCCGGTAGGTCCGTCTGAAGAAGAAATGAAGCAGAATCCCCGGGCAAGAAGCGCCAGGTTGAGGATAGCAGAGAAGGTAATGATGGTATAGTAGCGTTTTTTTTACACAAGCCAATCCACCAAAACAGTATTGACACAAGAACGCATCAGCCTGCAGGCAGGCTGGCGGTATCTATATATTATTTATTCAAATGAAAAAAGAGCAGCCGCAAAAAGAGAGCACGGAAGAGCCAAAGCAGGCGCCACAGGCCCCGGCAGCCCGTGTGTGGGTATGGAAGCGGTGGCTCAACTACCAGTCGGTAGTGAGGCAGGTTCCTTTCTTCCTGTTCCTGGCGCTGCTGGCAGTGGTGTATATCTACAACGGGCATTATGCAGACAAGACGGCCCGCAATATCGACAAGACGGCGAGAGAGGTAAGGGAGCTGCAGCATGAATACAAAACGGTAAAGGGCAAAGTGATGGGATTGAGCAAGCGGAGCGAGATGGTGAAGGCGGTAAAGGAATATGGATTAAAAGAGCCGGCGGAATCGCCCGTGGTGCTGATGCCGGCCGGTGCAGGTGAATAAGCGTATTTATAAACAACTACTAATACAGGGGGACATTGGAAGTAAGGAGGGACATATTGTGGCGGGTGTATGTCAGCTTTCTTGGCATGGTAGTGCTGAGCCTGGTGATCCTGGGTAAAGCGTTGTTCATTCAGCGTGTCCAGGGCGATCACTGGCGTACCATGAGCGATAGCCTGCACCAGAAGATCGTGGAGCTGGATGCGGACCGCGGCACGATCTACAGCGAAGACGGCCAGATGCTGAGCACTTCCCTTCCCCAGTTCGATATCTACATCGACTTCCTGGCTGACGGTCTCCGTGCCCGCAACGGCAAAGTGTTCAACGACAATATCGACAGCTTCTCCGTGGCCATGGCCGGGTTTTTCAAAGACAAAACAGCGGCCGCGTATAAAAAAGACATGCAGGATGGCTACCGCAGCAAGACCCGTTATTACCCGCTGAAGAAAAAGCTGTCTTTTGAAGAATACAAAGCATTCCGCGCCTTCCCGCTGGTGAAGCTGGGCAAGAACAAAAGCGGGGTGATCGTGGAAGAAAGCAGCAAGCGCCTGTCGCCGTTCGGCCTGCTGGCCAACCGGACGATCGGGCTTTCGCGCGAACATATTTCCAGCAATGGCAAGATGAAAAAGATGAACGTGGGGCTGGAGAAAACCTACGACAGCCTGCTCACCGGCCAGAAGGGCCAGCGGCTGGTGCGGTATGCAGCCGGCGGCGCCATTCCGATTGAAGGTTTCCAGGTGGAGCCGGAGAATGGAAAAGACGTGTATACCACGCTGGATGTGAACATACAGGATATCGCTGAAACGGCGCTGTACCGCATGATGGATACCAGCCAGGCGGAGTACGGTACCTGTATCGTAATGGAAACAAAGACCGGTAAGATCAAAGCGATCGCCAACCTGGGCCGCCGCCCGGATGGCAGCTACTGGGAAGACGATAATTATGCCCTGCGGGTGACGGAGCCCGGCTCTACGATCAAGCTGGTAACCCTGCTGGCCGTACTGGAAAAAGGCACTTCGAAGATGAGCGATATGGTGGAAGTGGGCAGCGCCGGTCACATGCAGGTAGGTCCGCGCAATATCAATGATGCCGAGCGGTCGCCGCGGCCGGTATTGACGGTAAAGGAATGCTTTGCGCATAGCTCCAATGTGGGCATGGGCAAACTGGCGTATAAAGCATTTGCAGACAATCCTAAAGAGTTCCGGGAGTACCTGCATAAATACCATATGGACATTCCTTCGGGAGTCGACCTGTCCAATGTGCCGGTGCCCCGGCTGGCCCCGCTGGAGAAGAACAACGGCGGCGTGATGAACATGGTGACCATGAGCTTCGGGTATGCGCTGCAGGTAAGCCCGCTGCATACGCTCACGCTGTACAACGCCGTTGCCAACAACGGGGTGATGATGAAACCTTACCTCGTCAGCAGCATCCGGCAGGACGGTGTAGTGGTGCGGCAGTTTGAACCAACCGTTCTCGACAATAAGTTTTGCCGGGAAGATGTGATCAGGGCGGCACGCGAAAGTATGGAAGCCGTGATCACAGAGGGTACGGGCAAGCCCGCTTTTAAAAACATGCCGTTTGCCGTAGCCGGCAAAACAGGTACGGCGCACGTGGCAGACGGCGGCATCAAATACAACGACCGGGTATACCAGGCATCGTTCGTGGGCTATTTCCCCGCCAATGCGCCGCAGTATTCCTGCATCGTGGTGATCCGTACAAAGCCGCATGCTGTATTGCACTACGGCGGGCAGCTGGCAGCGCCGGTATTCCGCGAGGTGGCCACCAAGGTGTACACGATGTACGTGGATAAGAAAACACCGGTGATGTACGCTGCACGCCGCGACAGCTCGGCCTATTTCTATGCCGGCAATACAGCCGATCTCAAAAATATTTACGGCACGCTGAAGATGCCGTATAAGGATTCGGCAAAGCAGGGCGAATGGAGCCATGTGTATGCAGTGGATTACAACCCGGTGATCAGGGCGGCTGCGGTAAGCGGCAACGTGATGCCAAATGTTCGCGGCATGGGATTGAAAGATGCGTTGTACCTGCTGGAAAACCTGGGATTGAAAGTGACCATAAAGGGCAAAGGCAAAGTGTCCGGCCAGTCTTTGCCCGCAGGGACCGTGCTCGCCAAAGGTGCCGCGGTGACGCTGGAGCTGAGCTGAAGTACAGGATATTAAAAACAGAAGAGTAATTGTTTATCGTGTTATTACGCGACATACTATATAAAGCAGCCATCCGGTCGGTAGCAGGGAGCACGGATGCGGACGTCAGCGACATGCAGACCGACTCCAGGAAAGTGACGCCGGGTTCTGTGTTCGTAGCCGTAAAAGGAACGGCTGCAGACGGGCATGCCTTTATAGAGAAAGCGGAGCAGGCAGGAGCAGCAGCAGTGGTATGCGAAGCGATGCCGGCTTCGCGCCGCGAGGGGGTGGTGTACGTGCAGGTGGAGAACAGTGCGGCTGCGGCAGGGTATATGGCGCATAATTTTTTCGGGCAGCCATCGCATGGCCTCAGGCTGGTAGGCGTGACGGGAACGAATGGCAAGACCACGATCGCCACCTTGTTATACAAGCTCTTTACAGTACTGGGTTACCAATGCGGCCTGCTGAGCACGGTAGAGAACCGGATCGGCGACGACGTGGTGCCGGCTACCCATACCACGCCGGATGCCGTGAGCCTGAACCGCCTGTTGAGGCAGATGGCGGATGCCGGCTGCACGCATGCTTTTATGGAAGTCAGCTCGCATGCCGTGCACCAGCACCGGGTCACAGGATTGCGGTTTGCCGGCGGGTTGTTCAGCAACATCACACATGATCACCTGGATTATCATAAAACATTCGATGAATATATCCGTGTAAAGAAATCCTTTTTCGATGCCTTGCCTGCCGATGCCTTTGCTATCAGCAATGCCGACGACAAGCGGGGCACGGTGATGCTGCAGAATACTCCGGCGCGCAAATACCTGTACAGCCTGAAGACGGCCGCCGATTACAAGGGAAAGATCATTGAAAATAATTTATCGGGACTGGTGATGGTGATCAACGAGCAGGAAGTTCATTTCCGGCTCATTGGCGAGTTCAATGCCTACAACCTGCTGGCGGTATTCGGCGCCGCCATGAGCATGGGAGAGGACAAGCAGGAAGTGCTGCGCTGCCTGAGCATACTGACCGGCGCCGAAGGCAGGTTTGAATACATGGTATCGCCCAACGATAACGTGATCGCTATCGTGGACTATGCACATACGCCGGATGCCCTGCTGAATGTGCTGGCCACGATCAAAAAACTGAAGAAGGGATTCGAACAGGTGATCACCGTGGTGGGTTGCGGCGGCGACAGGGACAGGACCAAGCGGCCGGTGATGGCGGAAGTGGCCTGCGAGTATAGCGACCGGGTGGTATTTACCAGCGATAACCCGCGCAGCGAAGACCCGGCAGCCATCATCGCCGACATGGAAAAGGGACTGCCGGTGGCGATGAAACGGAAATATATCTCTATCGCCGACAGGCGCGAAGCCATCAAAACGGCGGTGAGCCTGGCGCAGGGCGAAGACATCATCCTGGTGGCAGGAAAGGGCCATGAAAAATACCAGGAGATCAAAGGCGTAAAAAATCATTTTGACGACAAGGAAGTGGTGGCGGAGATGTTTGAGGTGCTCGGAAGGTGAAAGGACGAGGTTGGATAAAGCAGGTA
>JBEVLT010000326.1:0-31745 GCA_040509055.1 Chitinophagaceae bacterium | reverse complement strand
TAATTTGGTGTATTCTTCCGTTGGAATAAGTTCTCCATTCAGTAGCTGCTATTATTACAAAACCCCTGCTAAACCATTTTACAAATTCATTAAAAAAGCGTTACAGCAGGCCATCGCCTTGCTGTAACGCTGTCGCAAAAGATGATCGTAACCCTACTCTTCAGGAGGAGGAGGCGGGTATGCGCCATTCGTGCAAATGATATAGTTGATCACCAGGTAAGGCTGCCGGTTTTCATGAGGCCAGGTGGTATAGGCGCTCGGGCTGATCGTATTGGCTGCCAGGGTTACTGTCTGCAACGTGGCGTCGCCGGCATTGGCAGGCATATAGGCCAGCACGGAGCTGTCATCGGCATTCCCGTCGTCCACAGGCGCGGCCAGCCAGTTGCCAAGCGGGTGGCTGGTGGTAGCCGGCGAGGTGCTCACGGTGATGCTGTGCGTATGCGCAGGTGTCTGGGAAGCATTCAGCACCACCGTTTCCTGGCCCCCGGGCTGGGCAAACGGGTAATTGCTGCCGCCTTGCAGCTGGCCATTCTGCACCGGCAGCCGGCCGCACAGGTTGGGCAGGCCAAAGGTGCTGGTGCCATTGCCGCCATAGGTGGTGCCCAGCACGCTAAAGAGCTGGCTATAGTCGGAAATAGAAACCAGAGAGCCATCGCAGAGCAACCAATTCTGCGGGGCATAATCGCCGGCAAAAACCCGGATTTCTGCTACATAAGGATCCATCGTATTTAAGTTTTTTAGGGATATAAAATAATTAGTCCCGTTGCGGGTAAATGCCTGACAGCGCGATGCAGAACAGCAGGGGCAGGTAAGGCATCCGGTTCTCGTGCGAAGCTCCTCCTACGGTCGCTACCATGCCGGCATTGAGCTGCGTGGTCTTGACGGACGCGCCGGGCAGGGTAAACATCCAGATATCCTCGTTATTGATCTGGGGCACCTGCGGCTTCGCTGCAATATACCCCGGGGTCGGATTGCCTGGGGCCAGCACATCATTGCCATTCATATCCGACACAATAAAAGCATGCGTATGCGAGGGTACATTCTGGGCAGCCAGGGTGATGCCTTCCGAGCCGCCTTTGGAGGCCATGGCGTAAGCGATATAGTCATTGGAATTGGGCCCGGTCACATACTTGCCATACCCAAGCACAGCCCGCCCGCGCAGATCCGGCACGTTGAAGAAGGCTTTATTATCTCCGCCATACATGACGCCGATCAGGGAATAAAGCGCCTGGTTGGCCTTGTCCTGGATCGGGAGCGATTGCCCGTTGCAGGGTACCCACCCGGAAGGGATTTTATTCAGGGTAAAGGCCCTGATCTCCCCGATATAGTTTTCCATATTGTATTACTTTTTAAAATGAAGGTTTTTCAGGTTTTTCGGGTTGGCCGGGCCGCGGAGGCCATTGACCATCGTAGCAGATACAATACAGCATGGTCAGGTAAGGCTGCATATTGTTATGCAGGCCATTACCGCCCTGGAATACACTGACGGTATTGCTATTCAATGCAGCAGCAGGCTGCAGGGCAGCATTGTAAGCCAATCCCATCCGCTTGGTAGTATAAGGCGGCACCTCAAAAACGTTGGACGGGTAACAGCTGCTGTCCGGCTTCGATACTTCTTTCAGCGGGGCTGAAGACGTATCGCTAGTCACCATTCCATAGGCGGTATGCGAATGCGGAGGCATCTCGTAGATCTGCAGGGCTACATCTGTATAGCCGCCATTCTGCGCCAGGTAATAACCGCCTCCACCGGGAATCGCTCCGGCGCCGACCGCTACCCTGCCCTGGAGATTGGGAACGTTGAACGTGCCGTCCTGGTAGTTGATCCCATACTTTGCCTGGATCACATTAAAAAGATAAAAGTAATCGGAATTGGAACTGTAGCTGTACCCTCTGCCATCGCACAGCAGCCAGCCCCGGGGTACAAAAGGAAAGGAGAAGGCCCTGATCTCCCCGATAAATCCATCCATAATTGTTTTGTTTTTGAAGGTGAAAGAATAAATGGTATACGCATAGCAGCTCAGCTGCCTGTAGCAATGAGAAGGTCCCGGAAATATCCGGAGCTGGCACTATCAATATGGTGGGGAATAAAGAAGGCCGGTCAGCAGGAAAGAGTATCAATAGCCGGGAAGCTTTAGCCAGGTGGCGGTGGTGCTTTCATACAGAAAAGATACTGATGGCAGCAGAAATGTACGGGCAGGACTTACCAACAAATCATTGTGACAGCTGTGGAAAAAGCAGGAAAACAAACGGTGTACTTGCGTACACCGTAATTGGTTATTGTTGATCCGCTCTCATCAGCCAGGAACCATCTTCCTGCGATAACAGCTGACGGCTTAGCGGCGCTTCCGGCTGCCATAGGTCAACCGTTGCCACAAGCGTTCCATCGGACCGGTGCCATAGCGGTTAATCCAATAATAGCTATAGATCACCTGTATGATATAAATACCTGCCGCTATCACCACCGTTTGCCAAAGCAACAGCCGGCCGGACAGGCCGAACGCATAGCCATAAAAAAGCAGCATGCAGATGAGCGTTTGCATCAGATAGTTGGTCAATCCCATTCGCCCGGTATGGGCGATCGGGGTGAAGAAACGCGAAGAACGCCCGTGGAAGAACAAGGTCAGCCCTGCCAGGTATACAATGGCCAGCAGGGGTGTGCCGATAAATTCTGCGATCGACCGCAACAGTGCATCATATTTTCCAGGCAGCAGTTGGATGTTCAGCAGATCGAGACAGGACAGTACTTTCAATGCCAGTGCTGCCGGCAGCAGGAGCAACGCTGTTTTCAACAGGCGGGGCTTTAGCTCTTTCACTCGGCGAAAGAGTTCCAGCCTGCCCGCGATCAGTCCAAGCAGGAACATGATCTCGTAATGCACGAAACCGGCAAAACCTTTCAGCACCGACATCACCCACAGCATGGCCACGCCCAGCTTTTGCAGGCCCAGCACGTCCATCGCCGAACCATGCTGCCAGGTATCGACCACCTGTAGGATCACCTTGTCCGTCTCCGGATCAGGTACCGGTGTAGCAGGGTCGAAGAATATCGTTTTTACTACCTGGAACAGGATGACAAAGCCGGCCAGCCCGGCGATCCATTTCAGGAGGGTGGCGATACTCTTTTTATTAAAATACACCAGCGTGAACCCAAGCAGGGCATACTTGTGCAGGATATCGCCAAACCAAAAGAGCAGCGCATGCACCAAACCAAACAACAGCAGCGCCCATAACCTTCGTTTATAGATACGGTTACCATCCAGCCCCAGCCGTACATTCTTTTGCAGCAGCAGGTAAAAACCGAGACCGAACAAAAAACTATAGATAGTATAAAACTGCCCCTTTACAAAAAGATGGATGATAAACTGAACCGGTGCATAAGTAGCCGGCTGGTCCAGTCCCTGTTCATACACCTGCTCCGGCCGCAGGAAGGCAAACAGCCCATAGGTCTGGATGTTGAAGATCAGGATACCGAACAGGGCGGTGCCCCTGATCATGTCGATGGTGTTGATACGTGCCGGGCTGCCCGTACCGGGCGTGATGAGCGTGGTGGTCATGGTGCGTGTTTTGGTGGTGTGGCGAATGACGGAGCAATCCGGTGCCGGCACAAAGATCGCCGATTATTGCAATGCTTTTTTCAGTTCAGCAGCGGCCTGCAGCAAGGCCGAGCGGGTAGCCGGCAGTGTGGCCAGCGGGTTCAGCAGGCCCCAGTCATGGATCACCCCGTTGTAGCGGGTGAGGGTTACCTCCACCCCGGCTTCATCCAGGTGATGGGCATAGGCTTCGCCTTCATCGCGCAGCACATCGTGCTCGGCCGTTTGCACCAGGGCAGGCGGCAGGCCGCGAAGCTGATCGGTGGCAGCTCTTAACGGAGAAGCATAGATCTCGTTGCGCTCGCCGGCATCAGTGGTATAGTTGTCCCAAAACCAGGTCATCATGTTCCGGGTCAGGAAGCGTCCGTTCGCAAACTCCTGGTACGATCCGTTGTCAAAGCCGGCATCGGTAACCGGCCAGAGCAATACCTGCAGCCTGATCTCCGGTCCCTTGCGGTCTTTTGCCATCAGTGCAACCACGGCTGCCATGTTGCCGCCCACACTGTTGCCGGCTACAGCCAGCTTCGTTCCGTCTACACCGATCTCCCGGCCATGTGCAGCCACCCATTTGGTAGCGGCATAGGCCTCGTTGATGGCCACCGGGTACCGGGCTTCAGGCGAAGGAGTGTAATCGGGGAATACGGCGGCGACACCGCTCTCTACCACCAGGTCGCGTACCAGGCGGCGGTGCGTAGAATAATCACCCAGTACCCAGCCACCGCCATGGAAGTACAGGAATACAGGAAGATCATGGGTTGCACCTGCGGGTTTTACAATATGGATCTTTACCGTGATGCCGTCCTGCGTGATCACGCGTTCCGATTCTTCAATGCCGGAGTAATCAACGGTCACGGAGTTTTGCGCGCCCACCAGCACCTGGCGTGCTTCGGCAGGGCTGAGCTGTTCGATGGGTTTGCCGCCGCCGGTGTTCAGGGCTTGCAGGAAGGTGCGGACTTCTTTGAAAATGCGGGGGTCATTTTGTACCTGCTGTGCAGGAGATGTTTGAGCGATCATGGTTGTATTGTTAATGTGAAAGAGCAAGGTGGTTGCGAATGCAAGGGGGAGAAAGCTTGTGGTTCTCATCACTTTGTTTTTTTGAAGGTTTAAAGGGTGTTATACCAGCTGTGCAAACAGGGTGATGGCAAAGCTGAAAGCCTGGCTGACCGGGCAGGTTTGTTCTGCATTTTTTGCAATGCGCTGGAACTCTTCTTCGGTAATACCCGGCACGCTCGCTTTCAGAGCCAGGGCCGATTGGGTGATGCGGCCATTGTCCAGCGTAATGACCGATTCGGCTTCCAGCTGGCCGGGTGTATAGCCGGCGGTGGTCAGGTCCAGGCTCAGCTTCATGGTAAAGCATCCGGCGTGCGCAGCAGCCAGCAGCTCTTCGGGATTGGTACCGATGCCGTCGGCAAAGCGGCTGTTGAAGGAATATTGCGTTTGATTCAGCACGGTGCTGCCGGTGGTCAGGTGGCCCTTGCCTTCTTTGATGGTGCCGTACCATACGGCGGTAGATCTGCGTTTCATAATCATTTGTTTTGTTGATGAATTTGATACTGCAAACCTATACCCTGCGCGGGCGCCCATCAAGATCAAAAGGTCGATGAAAATTGTACTTTTTTCCCCGGTGAGAGAAAATATTACTTTCAGCCAGGGGTCACCTGCTCTTCAGCAAAAGCAGGTCATTCAATGCAGGCGCCCGGTCAACCATCTGTTTCCGAGGTAAACTGCTTGCGGAAAGAGGCGGGGGTGCATTTGTTTTTGTTGGTGAACAGCCGGTTGAAGTAAGCCGGGTCCTCGTAGCCCAGGTGATAGGCAATTTCTTTGATGCTCATCGGCGTGTAGGTAAGCAGCCGTTTGGCCTCGAGCAGGATCCGGTCTTTGATGATATCGTTGGGATGCCGGACATTCAGCCGGCCCAGCTTTTTATTCAGGGTTTTCGGCGCCATGGCCAGCAGCGCTGCATAGTCGGCCAGGCCATGCTTGTCCCGGTAGTGTATCTCCACCAGGCGGCTGAAATTGCGGAAGAACTCCATATCGTAGGAGGGTTCGGCCTTGCTTTGCTCGATATGCTGCTGTTTCCACAGCCGCGTGGCGCGGATGATGATCTGCTTCAGGTAGGTGCGGATCATTTCTTCCCTTGACGAGAGCTGGCTGGAAAACTCTTCGGCAATGCCGGTGATGATGGTCGAGATCACCTCATGTTCACGCGGGGCAAGTGCGATCATCGGTACTTCGAACACGTTGTTGAACAGCAGGCCATCGCAGGCCACTTCCTCATCATGGATCTGTACACAGTAAAAATCCCGGTTGTAATAAATAGCGGTACCGGTTTTGCCGGCTGCCTGCTGCAGCTGCAGGTACTGGTTGCTGTTGATAAAGAAGAGGCTGCCGCTGCGGGTGGTGAATTGCCGGAAGTCGATCGTCAGCGTGCTGCCGGCCGGCAGGTGGAGTATCCGGATATAAGGCTTGTACCGGTCGCCGTTCAGCAAATCCAGCGTCTTATTGCCGATCTCCAGCAGGCCAATTTTTTTATGGTTCGATTCCAGGTATTGCTCCATGATGCCGATTCCGTGCAGGTACACGGGAAGCACAATGATACTGCTTTTACAGGCAGGGGAAACAGCTGCAAAGAATTGGCAGGAAATTTTCGCCGGTATATGCAAAAGCATAGCATAAACGCTCCGGCTTGCGCCGGAACGTCAACAGATCGTTCAATGCACTCAGTTTGCTTCGGTATATTTCTTAAAGTTGTCCAGGATCGCCTGCCAGCCCGCACGCTGGAAGTCCGCCGGGTGGGTGCCTTCCGCTTCAAAGCTTTCGGTCACCTGCGTGGTATCGCCATCGGCGTCGAACTGTATGGTCACTTTACGGCCATCGCCAAGCGTGTATTCAATGTATTCATGCTCCCTTACTTCATCGTACACACCGCCGAAGTCGAAGCCCATGCTGCCGTCTTTGGCTTCCATGCGGGAACTGAAGCTGCCGCCGGCACGGAGATCGTTCTTTGCCCAGGGGGCATGCCAGTCGTCGGAAGCAAAGGCCCATTGAGTGATATGCTCCGGCTGGTTCCAGTAGTCCCATACTTTGGCTACGGGTGCGTTGACAGTAGCTTCTATCGTAATAATTGTTTTTTGCTGTTGTTCCATGCTGGTATGTTTTAAAATCGTTAGGGGTTGTTGACAGTGCAAAGATTGGTTGGATTTTTCACATGGGGAAGGGGAGACACGACAAAGGGGAGGTGGTTTGCGACAAGGGTTAACTCTTCCCGGAAGATCCTGATGATATAGTATTCGAATAGCTGAAGACAATAGCCAGTACTTAAATCTGTTTTTTGTCTATTGATCAGCCTCATCTCTTCTCATTCTGAATATACGATGAAGGTTCAGCAGTAGTATTGGTCCGAAATGATAAAACAAACGCTTTTCGCTCTTCTTCCGATATAATTATTAGCCCCCGTCTTGTTAATCACTTACGGTGAAGAACCGTAAAATTGTGGAAGTTACATCAGTGCACACATAGAGTGTTCCAATGCTATCATCATAACCAGCAAGAGTGTTCAAAGGCTCTTCTCCGATTTTTGGTCTATCACTTTTCCGGCGCAACACAAACGATTGAGGAATACCTGCGAGCACAATCTTTTTTCTATCGATCGATCGCCCCCGCACCATTTCCATTCCCTCCAAAGTTCATCGACGGCACCGGCAGCCGCAACCCGAAAAACAAATACGGTCCGCCTTCGAATACATTGTAAGCCCAGCCAAACTGCAGGTAGTCCCGCAGCGTGGAGGCCACCAGGCCTACCCCCAGCTCCGGCACATCGTCTTTGTTGAAGTCGGGCGAGGACACGTGCAGCCCGAAGCTCAAATCGAGCAGGGTATTGGGAAGAGCGGAACGCCGCTTCCAGCGACCCGACATGCCCAGCATGCCTTTGAACAGGAGGTTGTAATACGGCGCCATCTGGAAATCCTTTTTTACCTGCGTGGTCCGCAGCGGGTGAGCGAAGATGACGCCGACCGTACCCTCCAGGTGCGGAGCAATGCGGTACAGGGCGATACCTGCCATTTCCTGCAACAGCTGCCGCTGGTCGGCACCACCGGTCACCACCAGCTTTACTTCCACGCGGTCGCCCACCTCCCGCTGACCGGCATAGCGCAGGTCGGTCGACATATCGGCCGGCAGCTCTTTGATGCTTAACGCCAGCACCTTGTCGCTGAACGAAAGCGCGAGCACATCGATGCGCGCCGTGGCAGCCAGCCGGTCCAGGCTGCTGGCCTCCAGGAACGAGGCGGCAGCGGTTGTTAACTTTTGTTCTGCCAGCGCCAGCAGCTCCCGCGACAGGTCCTGTACGGCCGCGCCGGCAGCCGCTACCTCTGTTTTCAGGCGTTTGACGGAGGCGACAATATTTTTCTGCAAAGCGCCGATCGTAGTAAGGTCGGTTCGCACACCGGCCAGCAAGCCGGCCAGGGTAAATGCCGTGTTGCTCCTGATGCTGCCATAATAAGCGATCCGTTCTTTCAGCAGGGTTTCCAGGCGGTCGCCATCGGCCAGCAGCTGCTCCAGCGTTGCCTTGAGCGGACCGGCAGCGCTGTTGTCCACCAGCCGCCGGGCTTCTTCTTCAAAAGACGCAGCGGCCGTCTCCAGGCTTTGGCGCAGCAGGTTGCCAAATTCTTTCAGGTAGGTATCCACCAGCAGTTCCTTCAGGCTGGCTTCTTTCAGCGCACTGGTCCTTGCCAGTTGCTGCAGCTTTTCCAGTTCTTCCAGCTGTGCTTCTGTAGGCAGGAAGCGCCAGCGGTCCAGCTCATAGAATTCGCCGCGGGGCAGGCTGTCCAGCCCCGTGAAATGCAGCGGCACGGGCTGCCCCTTGTGCACCAGCCACCCGCCCAGGCGAATACGAACGGCAGCCGCATCGGCGGTCGCAAGGTCGCGCTCCAGGTCGCGGATGCGCCGCTCCAGCGCCGGATACAGGGGTGCAATGAGGCGCAGATCGGTTTCTTCGGCATAATATAGTTCCAGCACCGGGTCGGCATCAAAGAGCGCCACGATCTCGCCGGCGATCTTGCGGATCCGGGCATTGAACCGTGCAGCTTCGGCTGCCGCTGCCTGCGGGTCGATAGTGGTTCTGTGGCTGCGGATGGCCGCATCGAATTCTTCCAGCATCTCGTTTTTCTTTGCCAGCGCCTGCACCAGGATAGACAGCAGTGTCGACACATCGGAGGGGTAAGGCTGCAGGCCGGCCTTGCTGATGCGCGCATATAACGCAGCCGTGTCCAGCTCCAGGCGGATCGTGCTGTTGATATCCGCATACCGGATATTGCTGTACGATTTATTGTCCGGGTCCTGCTCATGAATGCGGAGCAGCTGCGCGCGAGCAATGGTTCCAATCAGGAAAAGACCGGCAAGGCCAATGATTTTACGCATAATGCAGGGATTGAAAGGTTGCAGGAAAATTAAATGGCCATGGCGCGAAGGATAGCCGTTTTGATATAGCCTTTGGCATGTTCGAATTGGGCACGGCTCACCAGGTAAGCCGGTGAGCTGGTGCCGGGACTAATGGAAAGGGCGATAGAACCATCCAGGCTGTTCAGGCTCACTTTCGGGTCGGGCAATTGCCGCAGGTAAGGCAGCAGGTCATCCGGCTCGGCCGCTTCCACGAAAGCGACGGACACATAGTCGTCGATCTCCGCCAGCGCCTTGCTGTATGCACGGGCATTCCTGGCGGTTTCATCCTTACCGAATACGAGCAGGACAGTCATATCGGGCTGGCTGACGATCTGTTTCAGTTTTTGTATGGCCTGCTGCGGGCCGGCGGGCAGGGTAGTGTACGACATAGCAGAGGTTTATGGTTTTTGGGGCGGTGGATCGTATACAAATTACAGGTTATGGAGCAATAAAGCAAGGCAGGCCCGTTTATAGCGACGCAATCCTTACTGAAAAGCTGATCAAAACGATTATCTTTAAAACCGCATCATTCACCAGCCTAACGATCCCGCCATGCGTACAAAAATCAACCTCCCGATTGCTACAGGTCTCTTACTGCTTAGCCTGCTGTTCCAAAGCTGCACCGAACATAAAAAGGATACCGGTTCCGAAGAATGGGTATCCCTCTTCAACGGCGCCAACCTGGATGGCTGGGACATCAAGATCACCGGCCGGCCGCTGAACGATAACTACAAAAACACCTTCCGCGTACAGGACAGCATGCTGCGGGTGGTGTACGATCAATATGACTCTTTCGACCACAAGTTCGGCCACCTGTACTACCGCACGCCGTATTCGTATTACAAGCTGCGGTTCCAGTACCGCTTCACCGGCAAGCAGACACCCGGCGCACCCATCTGGGCCGATAAGAACAGCGGTGTGATGCTGCACTCCCAATCCGCTCAAAGCGTTGATGCAGACCAGGAATTCCCGGTGTCGCTGGAAATGCAGCTGCTGGCAGACCAGCCCACAGGCAACCTGTGTACGCCCGGTACCCAGGTACAGATCAACGGCAGCATCCATCCCGATCACTGCATTACTTCTTCCTCCAAAATCTATGGCCTGGACCGGTGGATGAACGCGGAAATAGAAGTGTATGGCGACTCGCTGATCCGTCATATCATCGAAGGCGATACGGTGCTGACCTATACACATCCGCAGATCGGCGGCGGGTTCGTAAATGCCGGGATGACCTGGACGGCCGGGCATATCACCGATTCGGTGACCTGGATCAAACAGGCCGGCATGCCGCTGAAGGAAGGCTATCTCGCGCTGCAGGCCGAAAGCCAGCCGGTCGATTTCCGCCGCATGGAACTGTTGAACCTGGCCGGATGCACCGACCCGAAGGCAAAGAATTACAAAAGCTATTACCGGAAACCGGATATGAGCCAGTGCAGGTATTAGTCATGAAGATTGGATTGAGTACCTCACGCATACACCACGTTCTCCAGCGCAAACTCAAAGGGCTTTGCACCAGGACCCACTCCCCCACCTGACATAACCAGATCCGCGCTTGCAATATTTGTAAGAATGAGCTTTTGCCGGATGCTGTCGATGATCGCCGGATGAAGGATCACCCCCTCTTCCACCAGGGTGACCGCGCCGATCCATAGTGAGTCGGACAAACCAAAGGCTACCTCCCGCCCGGATGCCACGCCTGCGGCTATGGCCACCAGTCGCCCGTTGCGGTACAGGTTGACATTAGCCGGATCTTTTTCCAGGTCGTTTACAAAACTGATGGAGCGGGGATGCCCCGAATCATCGGCGGTAAGCACTTTCGTTCCAGTTGCGTCCTTGGTAAGCGTGAACCGCTGGCGGTTGGCAGCCGGCTGTTGTTCGGTGAATGTGCCATAGCTGTCGCTGGCCGCTATCGTGAGGTCTCGGCTGAACTTGAAGGATGCACTCTGCCCGGGTTTGCAATCCGCAATCACCCGCCATGACACGGCAGCGGCGCCGGGCATGGCTTCGTTTTTCTGGAACAGGAGGATCTGCGAATCGTTGCTGTCTTTGGAGCGGTTGATAAAATTGAGCCGGGTGTGAAACATGGTGGTTGGTTATTATTTTGAGCGAATTCGTCCAAAATAATAAATCCGTCCTGGTTGTGCAAGAGGTGAGCTACCATGTTTTGCAGGCTAAAAAAAACAGGAACATTCCCCGATATGCTAAAAAGAACTTAATTAGCTGGTCAAAAAATCCTCCGGTGCACCTTCAATCGTAGAAAGGTCCAGCTCGAGTTTTGTGCGGCCTTCATCCGCTTCGGCTCCTACCGTAAAAGCGCCGTAGACCTTTGACAATTTTAAAACGGCCTTGTTATCGCGGGCGGTGATGACCGGATCTGCATTTTTAAACGTGTTGTGCAAATGGAATCTGACAAGGCCTTCGAGAGGAAATTTTGCACTCGTACTTGCCACGGTGATGGTCACCTCGTAAAATCCATGCCAGGGAGTATTCTTCACTTTTGCAGAAATTTCCCTGAAATTATCGACATCCCGGCCTCCCCATTTGCCCTTTTGCGGGTCATCGTTATCCACCAGTTCACTGGTTACCGGTTTGCTTTCTACTGCACGCACGGGATTTTTTGTGGTTGAACCTCCTTTACCGGCGATTTCCCCCTGGACCGCGTTGGCTTGCTTCATCAGCAACTCTACGTTTTGCTGAACGTCCTTCAATGTTACGCTGATACCTGTGGGCCCGATGGAAAGGTTTTGAAGTCGTGGAAACAGGAAAAAGAATAAAAAAATTCCCAGGGCAATCAGGAACAGGGTAGTCGCCTGCGCATATCCGTCTTTGATGGTGCCGTAGCTTGGAGAAACAATAAAGGGCTGCTTATTGAAGGAGGAATCAAGCATCTTCTCCATTAGCTTTTCAGACTGCAGGTAAGATTGTTCATATACCTTACCGGAAGACTGTATCAACTTAATGCCGCCGAAAACCAATCCTGCTATCGCAAGGATTGTGAAAACCACTAAAAAAGGTGAAGGAGTTTTTCCGATACTCATAACCATGATTTAAATCAGAATAATTGTTTTGCTGCATTACCGAGCGCCTTGAAGTTGGCCCGTACGTTGAGATAGCCAAACAGGTTGCCGCTTTTCGGATCGTATTTGATATCCAGCGGAATCCAGATATCGCTGAACACTCTTACGCGCAGGGTGGTATTCATGGTAAACCGGTCGCGCTCTTCATCCTGGTACAAATAGCTGAAATTGTGATAATAACCGCCGCTGAATTTGATTTCGAGGTAGCTTTTCTTTGTACCGCGGGTCTTGAATGCCAGGTTGATACCCGGCTCAAAACTAAAGAGGACACGCTTGAGATCACGCCCGCTGCGGGTGCTGTCGTCGACCAACTGCAGGGCAGTCTTAATGTTTAACTCAAGGTCGTTCTTTCTTTCGTTGTAGTTGTTCAACCCCTGCAACAACTCCGATGTGATCACGATATTGGAGAAGATAAACTCATCCTTGTAGGTGGTATCGCTGATGCCAATGGTCCACAACAAATTTTTATTGAAATTGGCCTTCATGTCCTGGTAGAGGCTGTCTGCTGTTTTCTTGAGATTGAAATTTTTATTGCGCCCTATCGTTTGGGCCAGGGTTTTAGTGGCGTCATCCCTCCCGGCAATGGCCAGGATCGTATCCTGCAGCGCTTGGCTAAGCGCCCCGAAGTTTTTCACGCCGTCTGTGAAGTCAGTATAATCCAGTATAGCTTTGCTCTTTTCCGATTCAGGCATTTTTGATATCTGCTCTGAGATCAGGCTATTGAGTGCAAAAAGCTGCTTGGTGCTCACATTACCCAGGACCGTATTAACAAAGGCTCTTGAAACGGTCTCATCCCTTTTATTGATCAACGCATATTTGATGCCGGATGAAAACCCGTTAAATTTAAAGGAGCTGTCCAGCTTTGCTGAAAAAGAGAAATTCAGGTTCCGCAAGGTTCTGTACCGGATGTAGCTGGTGTCCACCAGCAGAGTAGTATCCAGCTTTGCCATAACCGCAAAAGGTGTAGCCGTGAACTTAAACTCTTTAGCAGGACCGGTGAATTTTTCAAAGCCAAGCTGGAAAAAACTGTTCAGCACATCTTTGTAGTTGCCGGTAGCCAGGGAATCAGCAGTAAGCACGGGATTGGGAACCGGGTTGGGAGCTTGCTTTAACAGTTTCAATGAATCTGTAGCAAGCACTGGGCCTGGAACTTGCTTTATCTGAGCCTTTGCATTCATCGACAAAAACAGCAGGAAAGCCAGCCAGACGGCAGCAGCTTTGTTAATCATATACATCAATTTCAGTTAATTAAAAAAGCACCGATAATTAATCCGGCTTTGAATTTCTTGGGAGTCGCCGGGGTGGTGGGTACGCTTACGGAGATAACGGCTTGTCCTGTACAAATACCGTTTATTGCAGTAACATCTCCGCTTTGCACATCGGAAAACCCGATGGCGCCGCTGCTGCTGATGCTTTGCATATTGATAAGCACACCATTGCGGAATAGCGAGGCCGTGGCCTGCCCGATACCGGAGGAGAAAGTAAAATTAATAGATGCAGGTTTTGAACTTGCAGATGCTGTCGCCACCAGGGAATTTGTTGACAGTTTGGCTGATTTAATGCTTTTTGCCATGATGTTAGGATTAAGGTTTTTACTTGTTAATAAGATAATACAAGATAAAAGCCAGGAGACAGGGAATGCAAGGGTGTTTAGACGGTGAGAGCACTGTTATTCCACCTTTTTGGCAGGCAATAGTTGAGATTTCGGCAATCCGGGCAAGAGTACAAAAGAAATAGCAGGAGATCGGTCACAACACTGCAGTTAGCGGCGGGTGATCACCGGCCTTGTTTAGTTGGCGATTAAAACAAGAGGATCAGGGCAGCGGCCTGGCACCAGTCGTGCCCGGTAATAACGGCATAGCCTGGCCTGTGGAGTGTGGGCCGGCTTATTACAGCGGGTACAGGTATTGAAAAATTTGTTTGGGTAGTTGTCAGTATGATCGAAGATATATGTGAGGGTGTCTTCCTCCGTCATGCTACCTGAAGTGGCAGATTTATTTCAAACCTATCTCTTCAAAATAGCTTTGATGCGGTTTCCTTATTTCCTGTAACCGATCACTACCCCGTCCACTTTATATGTGTTGCCCTGCCACGTTCTTTTACCCCCTGCCGGCGCCATCACCAGGACGGCCGATGATCTGCCAGGTATGATGATGATGGTTTCGTTTTTCGCTACACCGGTCGCAATGAATTTACCAGTAACGGTATTGTAGATATCCACGGCCTTACCGCCTTCCACTTTTACCGATACGGTTTTAGCCACAGGGTACGGATTATAATAGAGATAAGAAGGATAAGCAGGGTCCCGGAAAAAATCCGTAGCCAGCAGGTCCAGCCGCAGGATACCCGGCACATCGGTGGTGTCGATGATACTGCCAAAGATGCCCGCATGGCCGCTGCCGTATACGCTGAACTGGCTCTCTGGCGGGTTTTTGCCATCCGGCACCCACAACGGTCCGTCGCCCTGGGCCACCGGCCCCGGCAGGTGTGCCGTTTGCGGATGCGATGACTGCTTGATCATGCCCTCATACGCGATCACGCCTTTGGTCACTTCGGCCAGTTGCGGCAAGGTCTGGTGCTCCTTCGGCATGTACTGCGGGTAAAAGAGCTTCGCGGCATTGGCGGCATTCAGCATCCACCGGCCGATAGCATTGGCATAAGAGGGATCGTACCGCACCAGCGGTACCAGCGGCCAGGCCGCATCATAGGTGTTCATCAGGAAGCCGTAGCCGCCATGGTCTACCGTGCTGCCTACGATACCGGAGATATCAAAGCCGTTCCAGTTGCCCACCAGCACACCCCAGCCTTCGCGGCATTCAGGCGTACCGTCAAAGCTCCACCGCAGCATTTTGTCCGTATCGAACTTCTTTCCCATTTCGGCATTGATCCGCGCCGCCAGGTAAGCGCCAAAAGGCATCAGCACTTCATAGGTCGGGTTTTTCGGTTGCGCCTGCAAGGCCTGCAGGGCACGAAGCGCACCCTGCAGGTAACGCGCGTCGCCAAATTTTTTATACGCACTGTACAGTACCCAGGCGTGGCCGGCCGCCGCATCGGGTTGTATACAGATATTGTTCTTCACCGGCTGCAGCTTTGCATAATCAAAGAACGACCAGTTGTAGTTGCCGTTCAGCACCGAATCGGCTTTGTAAAACTTTTCGGCAATGCTGCGGGCAATGGCTTCGAAACCCGGCTCACCAGGATACAGGTCGTAAATAGCGTAGAACAATACATTGGGATATACATCGTACCACCAGTCGCGGCCATAGCCGCCGCCCAGCAGCGCTACTTCGGGGCAGGTATTGTTCATCATGATATTCCACCCCGTTTCGCTGTTGAAATAGTTCTTCAGCATGCCCACATAGTTGTGCTGCTGCCGGCTCTTGTCGATATCCACCAGCGAAGCGCCCAGCACAGCGCCCATAGTGGCCAGTGCTTCGTGAAAGATACCCTTGTTGTTCTGCGGGCCCTGGCGCACATCGCCGATAGCCGTATAAATGCCGGCCACGGGCTGATCGAAATTGCGGCGGCTGCTGTCCATCCAGATCAGCGGCCAGAACTTTCCTTTGGCATTGAAATCATACACCGTAGCATCGAACTGGCGGGCCAGCGCCCGGTAATCGATGATCTGCAGCGGCTTTGGCACATAGGCCATCTGCTCCACGCGCTGCAGCCTGCGCTGCTTTACCTGTGCAACACTCTCATTCGTGATCACGGTTACAATAAGTACCCCGAGCGCAATAACTTTTATCTTCTTCATAGCATGCATTCAAAAAATATCAGACAATCGATTCTGCCACGTTGCTTACCACCTTCATTTCTCCGCCTTCCGGCTCCATGGTAGTCGTAAGCTTTTTCCCTTCCGCAATAATACGTTTTGCCACGAATATGGAACAAAGCTGCAGCAGCCCGATGATCACGATGGCATACCGAAGTGCCGCCTCCGTGGAAACCAGGTAAGCCAGCAGCAAAAACGTGCCGGCGCCAAGAAAACGACCAGCATACAATCCCGCTTCATGGTTCAGGATATAGGCAAACTCGCCGCGCTTCTCGATCTTCGACACAATGTCGATCACCTTGAACTGGATGGGGAAATAAGCCAGGTCCATCAATGGTTTGGCAATCAGCAGCAGCAGGATGAACAGTATGACACCCGTCGAGTTGAACAGCGCCCCGTTCAGGATAGCGCCCAGCGCAAACAGCGAGAGGCCGGCAGCAAATATCTTAATCCGGTCGCCGGGGCCGCTCACACGGCCAAGAATGTACATGACCACGGCAGCGATAATGGCGCCGATGGATTGGGCGGAGCCCAGCGCGCCCTCCTTGCCCAGCAGCAGCATGATCAGCATGGCCGGCGCCGTGACCAGGAAGCCCTGCGCCAGCCCTTTCAGCATGGCCAGCGATAACAACCGGTACCACAGCGGGTGAAACTTAAAAAATATGTATTTCTTCTGCGCAGGATTGGCAAACGTGCCCCTGAAGCACACGATGGAAGCAATGACCGTGACCACGAACACCAGCCCGGTAATGATAATATAAGCGCTGCGAACCTCCGCGCTGCCGCCACCGCTCCATCTCTCGATAAACCAGCCGATGGAGACCGGTATCACCACCGCAATGATGGTATAGAAAAACGTTTCCAGGCCGTAATAATAGTTGCGGTTGCCATCGTTGGTAATGGCCAGCGCCAGGTAATCGCGGTTGGCCCAGTAGAAGCCAAACGAAAGCCCCATGGTGATGCCGGCTACGCCGATGCCCACCAGGCTCAGGCTTTTGAGCGACATCATGATGATCATCGACACCGCGCTCAGCATCATACCGGCTGCATACAGCTTGCGGATATTGAAGTATTTCAGCAGCACGCCGTTCAGCAAAAACGTGAGCGGGATACCGGTATAGATAGTGAGCTGGTAGATGACCACGCGGGTAGGATCGTTGGAATTACGCATCACATAGGCCGCCACGAAGATGTCGATCACCGGCAGCACAAAGGCATACACCAGGTTGGTGAACACCAAGATGCGAAAGTTGTGCGGCTGGGCATTGAAGTGCTGTACTTCCGTTCTCAGTTTATTAAGCATGGTCGGGAATTAGTTGTGATAAAATCGCCTGCAGGGAAAAATCCGCAGCACAGACATGCTCGTCGGCCGCGCCGTAATACACCGTTACCGTATCGCCGTCCGGGTGTACGATATGCCCGTTGGTAAACACCACATGGCCAAAGAAACCGGTACGCTCATACTCCGCCACCGGGCTCATGATCGGGTCTTTGGTACGGGCCAGCACCTTCGATGGGTCATCCAGGCCGAGCAGGAACGCGCCGAGGCAGTACTGATGTTCCGCATTGGCCCCGTGGTAAATTTCCAGCCAGCCCTGCGGTGTTTTGATAGGCGCAGCGCCGGCGCCTACGCGCTGGCTGTCCCAGTGGCCGCTTCTCGTTTTCACCAGGCAGCGGTGATCGCCCCAGTGCAATCCGTCGGGCGAGGAGGCCAGCCAGATATAATTGCCGCCAAGATCCACGCTGCTCGGCCGGTGCAGCGCATAGTATTTCCCGTTGATGGTTTCCTCGAAAATGGCGCAGTCCTTATTGTGGGGCGGGATGATCATGCCGTGATCGGCAAACGTCTTCCAGTCGGTAGTGGTGCGCATACCCACGCCCACACCATTTTCAGATACGGAGGTATACGTGAGATAATACCGGTGGCCCAGCCTGGTAACGCGGCAATCTTCCACACCAAAGGTTTGCAGCGCGCCCTCGCCCACCAGCTTCGGGTATCCCTCCGGTTCATAGAAGCGGATACCATCGTCGCTGCACAGCAGCCGCAGGTGCGATAGCGTGGTCAGGAAATCCTCTCCTTTGTAATTGATCACACGGGCATCCGATGCATCCAGGTCCGGCGCATCGGCAGGTATCTCCATGATGCGCATACCACCCTTGCCGTCCAGCACAGGAAATGAAATGACCCCATCCTGCTGCCGCGGCCGCTCCGCCACCCGTACGATGAGCCAGGTTCTGCCATCGAAGGCAAATACGCCGGGGTTCAGCAGGCAGGCGATTTCCAGCCCGTCCATGCTGGGCGGCAGATCGCCGGGCGAGAGTAACGGGTTTTGCGGAAACCGTTTCGCGATATCGTGGTTGCTGCTCATAAAGTTTTTTATCAGGATACACAACAGGCTTCACGCAAAGACATGATCAGGCAAGGCCTTCAGCCCATCACCCCCGGCCCTGTTGTCGCTTTGCGTGAACGTCCTGTTGCTTTAAGAGTTAATAGCCCGGGTTCTGCGTCAGCGTACCGGCAGAAGCGTCGATCTCGCTCTGCGGTATGGGATACAGGTAATGCCGGTCCTGGAAGTTCTTGCCATGTGCGGTCATCACCTGTTTGGCAATGCCCCAGCGCTTCAGGTCCAGCATGCGCTGCTCCTCGAAGCCCAGCTCCACGCGGCGCTCCTGGATCAGCCAGTTCTTTACCTGCCCCGCATCGGTAGAGGCCGGCCGGTCGGCCAGGGTGCCGGCAGGCGGCAGGTTGCCGCTTACATCCACCGAGGTACGGGCCCGCTGCCGGATGCGGTTGATAAGGGCGATGGCGGAAGGCAGGTTATTGCTTTCGATATAGGCCTCCGCCTTCCACAGCAATACATCGGCAAAGCGGATATAGATGCGGTTGTTCGGCGCATCGTCATTGCCCTTGTTGGTGCCGTCGGTGCTGCCGAGCATTTTATTGATGTTCTGTGCAGGCGCATTTACCGTATACAGTTTCCTTGGATCGTTGGGTTCAAAGGCATTAAGAAAATCGGTACTGGGGGCAAAGAAACCCCAGCCCAGCGGCGCACAGATACCATTCCCGTTGGCCGGCTGCTCCTGCGAGCGGTGGTCATAAGCAAAGATCACTTCGTTGTCGGTGAACTCGGTATTGAAGCTGCTGAAGTAGTTGGCATTGAGGTTGTAAAAACCAGTCGTCTCCAGCTCCGTCACCAGGGCGATCACATCGCTCCACTTTTTGGTGTACAGCGCGGCCTTGGCCTCCAGGGCGATAACGGCGCCCCTGGACACGCGCCATTTCTCCGTGGCAGAACTGTATTTGGTGTTGGGCAGCAGGGTTTTTGCAGTGGCCAGGTTGGCCTTGATGGTATCCCATATCTGCGCTACCGGGGCGCGCACCGCCACCGCAAAGGCTTCCTGGTAGGTTTGCACGGGTTTCAGGATCAGGGGCACATCGCCAAAGTTGGTGATCAGCGAAAAGTAGTAATGCGAACGGATAAAATACGCTTCGCCGAGCAGCTGGTTCCTCCGCGCGGTAGTAATACCGGTCACCGTTTCGATATCCGGCTTCGTGAGCAGCTGGATGGCCAGGTTGATACGCTTGATGCCTTCATAATTGTATTTCCAGAGGCCATTGGGCCCGCCATTGGTGGAGGTGAACGTGAAATTATTGATGTCGTCCATCCAGGGCTGGTCGCCGTCCGGGCTCCATTTCTTCTCCACGTCGTCGGAAGCGATGTCCTGCAGCACATAGTCGTTCTGGAACACGAGACCGCCGCCCCAATCCCAGTTGCCCAGGATGTTCAGCCGGTTCGACATCAGTTGATACGAAGAGCGGACGGATGTTTCCACCGTAGCGAGCGTCGGCACTTCGTTTACCTGCTCCAGCGTGGTGAGGCCGATCGCGTCGGTCTCCAGTTGCTTTTTGCAACCCGCTGTAAGCAACAGCGTGGCGGCTAAAAGAGTGATGATAATGCGGTTCATAAATTATTTTTTTCAGGGGTGATTACAATTTCATTCTTACGCCGGCCAGCACACCTCTCGACAAAGGATAAGTGCCTTTATCGATCAGCGAAGTGGATTCAGGATCGAGACCTGTGTAGTGTGTAATGGTCACCAGGTTCTGCGCCGATACATAAAAGCGCAGCCCTTTGATGCTGCCACTCTTCAGGTTCACGTTGTAGCCCAGCTCGATATTCTTCAGGCGCACGTACGAGGCATCTTCCACAAACACGCTCGACACGTTGCCGCCGCCATTGTTGTTAAACGTCACCCGCGGCGTGGTATAGCTGGTGCCTTCGCCATGCCAGCTCTCCAGCACGGCCGTGGTAGAGTTGAAGGGGCGGCTGTCGTAGTTCAGGATCTGCTTCAGGTCGTTGTAGCGGTCCACATCCTGCACACCCTGCACCAGGAACGAGAAGTCGAAGTTTTTGAATTCGGCATTGAAGAACAGGCCGAAAGTGTATTTCGGTACCGGGTTGCCGATGAACACGCGGTCGTCGGCATTGATCTGTCCGTCGCCGTTCACGTCTTTGAAGCGGATGTCGCCGGGCAGCGCACCGTTGGCATTGGCATACAGCTGCTTGGTGATCTCGCCGGCATTCTGGTAAATGCCTTCGAACTGCAATCCGTAGTAGGAGCTGATGGGCTGGCCTGCTACCGTGCGCGTGCGCGTGGCATCGTCGTTGATGTTCTTCACAAACTCCTGCAGCTTGTTCACACGGTTGGTCACGGTAGAGAGGTTGCCATTTACTGAATATTTGAAAGCATGATCGCGGTTCTGGTAGCCGATGCCCAGCTCAAATCCTTTGTTGGTCACTTCACCGGCATTTACATAGGTGCTCTGGATCACACCCACCGATACAGCCGGCAGGCCAACGGACAGCAGGATATCGTCTGTCTTTTTATTGAAATAATCGGCGGTAATGGTAAGCCGGTTGTTCAGCAGGGCCATATCAAAACCCACATCGGTCTGCGTGGTGGTCTCCCATTTTATATCAGGGTTGCCGTAGCGGATAGTATTCACCACACCGCCTACCCTTGTCACCAGCGTTTCGTAAGCATGATCGGGAATCTCCTGGTTGCCGGCCTGCCCCCAGCTGGCACGCAGCTTCAGATCGCTCAGCCACGATACATCTTGCAGAAAGCTTTCCTGCGAGATGCGCCAGCCGGCAGATACAGACGGGAAATAACCCCACTTGTTGTTGGGCCCGAAGCGGGAAGAGCCGTCTGCCCGCATGGTACCGCTCAGCAAATATTTATTATCGAGCGAATAGCTGGCCGAGGCGAAGAACGATACCAGGTTCCATTCGCTGGCGGAGCCGGCGCTGCTTTTGTTTACGTCGCTGCCATAGTCCAGGTAACGGAAGGGATCGGTACTGTTGTCGAAATTCTGGCGGCTGCCGCCGATGCCCGTGGTACGGCTGCTGATGTTTTCCGTACCCAGCAGCACATTAAGGCTATGACGATCGTTGATCGTTTTGAGATAGTTCAGCGTATTGGTAAACGTAAAGGTCATCACGTCGCCATAGTTCTCGTCCAGGTTATTGGGCTTGTTGTTACGGCCCAGGCCGGGATACAGTTCTGCAGGGTCGTTGTCATTGTCATCGCCGAAGTTCTCGGCAAAATTCTTATTGTGTGCAAAGCTGATGTCCACGCCCACATTGGTGCGGAAGCGCAGCGATTTATCGCGCAGGAAGGCGTACTCGCCATAAACATTACCGAAGGTCTGGAACGTCTTCCGTTTATCATCGGTAAAGTGTACGATGGCCAGCGGGTTGGACGAATATTCGTAGTTCTTGCTCCAGCCGCTGTTGTTGCCGGTATAAAACGGCAGATCGGTGTAGGGGTTGGCGGGGTTGTAAGTAGGGTCCGAAGGATCCTTGTATACCCCGAGCACCGGCGGCCGGATCATGGCATGGCGGATCACACCGGGCACATCGCCGCTCGACGACAGCTTATCCTGTTTGGAATAGCTCAGGTTCAGGTTGGTCCCGATCCGCAACCGTTCGGTCAGGTTGGCATTCACGTTCACGCGGAAGTTGTACCGCTCAAACCCGTCATTTTTTTCCACCACGATGCCGTTCTGCCCGAAATAGCCGGCAGACAGGAGAAACTGTACTTTATCGGTGCCGCCGCTGGCCGAAAGCTGGATGCTGTTGGCCACGCCGGTCGTGAAGAGCTCGTCGAGCCAATTGGTATTGGCCAGGTCGGGACGGCTGCGATCGGCCTGGTAAGGGCTGGTAGCACCGGGCGCATTGCCAAGGGTATTGTGCCAGGCCATATCCTTTACCGTCAGGTACTGATCGGTATTGAGCATTTTGGGCAGGTTCACCGCGTTGTAAAACCCGGTAAAGTAATCCAGGTCGATGCTGGTCCTTCCCTTCTGCCCGCTGCGCGTGGTGATCACCACTACCCCGGCTGCGGCACGCGAACCATAGATGGCCGCCGAAGCCGCATCTTTCAGCACGGTCATGGAAGCAATATCATTGCCGTTCAGGAAACGGATATCACGGGTAGGCACCCCGTCCACTATGTACAGCGCATCATTATTACCCAGCGTGCCTTCGCCACGGATGCGTAGCTTGAAGCCATCGCCCGGGGCGCCGGTATTGGCCGCCACAAACACGCCGGGCACCTGCCCCTGCAGCATCTGCCCTACCTCGGGAATGCGTGTTTTGGAAATACTGTTCAGGTTTACCGTGCTCACCGAGCCGGTGATCGTATTCTTGCGCTGGCTGGTATAGCCTACCACCACCACATCACCCAGTGTATTTTCCTGCGGCTCCAGGCTCAGGTTCACCAGGCTTTCGCCGGCTGCCACCAGGCGGCTCACGGATCGGAAACCGACATAACTTATTTGCAGGGAATCGCCGGGTACCACATCAATGCTGTAGAAGCCTTCGGCATCGGTAGTAACGGCGTTGCTGCCGGCCCGCACCGTGACCCCGGGCAGGGGTTCGCCCTGTGCATTGGTGATCTTACCGGTGATGCGGCCGGTTTGCGCAAAGGCTGAAGATGACAGTGTACATACTAATAGGAAAAGGAGAAAGAGGCGTCCTGCCGGCCAGAGCCGGGAATAGCGCAAAGCAATCGTAGTTAGCTTTTTCATAATACAACCGTTTGATAAAATAGATTTGGAAGAATTGGAAAAATTACCGCTTCTGCTTACATAATCATCTGCCCATATATGATCAGGGGAATCGCCGTGAGTGCCGGCAGGTAGATAACCAATCGTAATATCCTGGAGAAAGAGGCACCCGCAACCGGGCAGGGCAAGCAGCGTTCGGGAATGGCATACAACTTATTTATGCCTGAAAATTAGGATGTTACCGCACCAGATGACTACACTATCGTTTCATTTTACTGTACCGGGATTACAAAAGGAGAGAAAAGAATGAAAAAGGCAAACTGAAAAAGTAAAAGGGGCCGTTCACAATCCAAATGCGCTTCCCGTTTGCCTTTTACTTTTTACTTCTTTGACCCGTTTCACATTTGAATCTCTCTCCTATACAGCCGACCTCGAAGCCCGATACTCATTCGGCGCCAGCTGGTATTTCTTTTTGAACTCGCGGAAGAAATACGATTGGTTATTGAACCCGGTGCGGTAAAAGATCTCGGTCACGTTCAGGCTGGTCGACAGCAGCAGGGCGGCAGCCTGTTTCAGCCTCACCTGTTTGATAAACTCGCCGGGCGTCATACCGGTCATCGTCTTCAGCTTACGGTACAGCTGCATCTTGCTCAGGTTAAAGCTCTTTTCAAGGAACACGGCATTCAGCTCCGCATCTGCCAGGTGCTCTTCGATCACGGCAGAAAGCCGGGTCAGGAATGCCTTGTCCTCCTGCGGCAGGTCGGCATGAGCGATGGTTTCGGCCGGGTCGCCGGGCTGACTGAAGATGCTCAGCAGTTTTTGCCGGTATTCGATCAGCTTTTTCACCCGCTTTTTCAGGTGGGCCGCCTGGAAGGGCTTGGCGATATAGGCATCGGCGCCCGCCTCGTAGCCTTCCAGGTGGTGGTCTTCGCTGCCGCGGGCCGACAGCATGATAAAGGGCACATGGCAGGTGGACGAAGCACTCTTCACCCGGTTACACAGTTCCAGCCCGTTCATGTTCGGCATCATCACGTCGCAGATCACCAGGTCGGGAACGATCTTTTCGATCAGGCCGATGGCTTCCAGCCCGTCGGTAGCCTCATATATAATATAGTCGTCCAGCAGGATGTCTTTCAGCAGGAAGCGGATATGCTCATCATCTTCCACCAGCAGGATGCTTTTGCGGTCATCGTCCTGCAGCCGCTCCACTACCGCATGCTTGTTGGCTTCCTGCGGCGGCACGATCGTTAGCGGGCTGGCAGCTTCTGTAATGGTTTTGTACAGCGATGAAGGCTGATGCCCTGTAGCCGGCAGCGATGCGGGCACGGCAGCGAGTGCCGGTTGCTGCAGCGGCAATACCACGGTAAAGGTGATGCGCTCATTTTCATACCGGCAGGCAATAGTGCCCTGCAGCAGCTGCACCAGCTGTTGGGTAAAGGCCAGGCCGATACCGGTACCGAATTTCTCTGTGCCGGCACCCTGGCTCCGTGTATAGAACTGGTCGAACAGGTGCGCCAGTTCGGCCTGCGAAACCGGGCTGCAGGGATTGGTGACCGCTATTTCAAGCGCACCGGCCTGCTGCGAAGCGGTAAAAACGATCTGCTCGCTCGAGGCCGTATGCTTGAATGCATTCGACAGCAGGTTGTACACGATCTTCTCCAGCTTATCCTTGTCCGTCCACCCGGCCATATCCCCTTCGATGTTGATCTCGTAGTCCGTTTTGTTCTTTTCGGCCAGCGGCAGGAAGGGGCCCGCCAGGTTTTGCAGCAGCTCCGACACGTTGAGAAAGGCGTAATGCCGGTCGGCAAATCCTTCTTCGGCCTTGCGGAAATCGAGCAGCTGGTGCACCAGGTAGGTCAGTTTGGAAGCCTGCTGGTGGATCAGCGACAGGAAATAAGAGTTTTCCCTGGGGCTCGTTTTGGTATTCTTTTCCCGGAAGCGTTCGGCCGAACCCATGATCAGCGTGAGCGGCGTTTGCAGCTCGTGGGCGATATTGGTAAAAAAACCGATGCGCCCTTTGTGCACGGCCTCATCTTTTTCACGAAGCAGGTGCTCCACTTCCAGCTGGTGGCGGATGGCCTGCCTGTTCTTCCGGTAACGGTAAATGGTATAAATAACAGCAGCGGCCACCAGCCCGTAAAACAGCAGGGCATACCAGCGCAGCCAGAAGTATTGCTTTACTTCCAGGCTGAGTACGGTTTTTTCCGCCGACCAGGCGCCCTCGCCATTGCTCCATTTTACATGCAGCCGGTAGTGGCCGGGCAGCAGGTTGCTGTAGCTGATGCGGCCATTGGTGCCGGTAAATTTCCAGTCTTTGTCGTATCCCTCCAGGCGGTATGCGTATTCACATTTCTCGGCATTCAGGTAGCTGAGCGCTTTCATGTCCAGCTCAAAATAATTAGCACTTCGCTTCACGGAATAAGATAAGAGATCGGGCGCAGCGCCCGTAAGCACATGATACCCTTCGGCGGTGGCCTGTTCGTCGCCGATCAGCAGTCCTGCTATCAGCAGGTTGGGCTGCCAGGAAGACCGGCCGATGTTGCGCGGCAGGAAGTGATTGAATCCATAAATACCACCGAAATAAAGGTAGCCGCGCGCATCTTTCCATACGGCGCCGTCGCTGAACTCGTTGCTCTGCAAACCGTCTGCCTGCTGGTAATACGATATTTTACCCTGTGCATTGATGCAGGCCAGCCCTTTGTTGCTGCTGATCCATACCTGCCCGCTGCTGTCCTGCACGATGGCGTGAATGGTATTATTGGGCAGCCCGTCATCCGTAGTGAGCTTTTGAAACTGCGGGTATTTGCTGGCCAGTTCGCTTTCTTCCAGCCAGTTGAGGCCATAGCTGGTACCGATCCACAGGCGGCCCCTGTTGTCGCGCAAAAGCGACAGCACATCGTTGTTGGACAGGCTGCCGTTGTAGGCAAAGGCTTTGAAGGTGCGGAAGCGGCGTGTTTTTTTGTCCAGCAGGCTCAGCCCGCCGTAGCGGCAGCCCACCCAAAGCCGCTCATTGCCGGCATCTTCAATGGAATAGATGATATCGTTGGCCGGGCCGGTATTGTCATCGTTGAACGTGAACTTTTCAAAAAAGCTGAGCGAGAGACCGCCGGTTGCCTCCCGCCCGATGCGCAGGTGTACCAGGCCATAGCTGCTGGTACCGATCCAGAGCGAGCTATCATGGTCCTGCCGGATGGTATAGACGGAACCGAATTCGGAAACAGCGGTCAGCCGACGGATATCGCTCCACCGGTAAAACTTCTTAGCCCGCTCATCGTATACGCCAATGCCCTTGCCATCGGTACCGATATACACGAGCCCGTCGGCGCCCTTCAGCAGGGCATACACGGCATTGTTATCCAGCGATGCGGGCGCCGTCAGCAATTGACGGGCTGCCTGGTCCTGGTTGGCGGCAAAATCATCCAGCACCAGGATGCCGCTGCCCTTGGTGCCTACCCACAGGTCGCCGTTTATTTCGCAAAAGGCACGCACTGAGCGGTTGTACGGGATACCGTTGTCCGAAGTGGATACGGTGCCAAAGGGTTTGGTCTTCGGGTATATTTTGATAATGCCGCTGCCATCGGTACCGCACCAGAGAATGCCCTCGCTGCCGGTAGCAAACGAGGTGAGGTGAATATTTTCCAGCTGCCGCGCCTGCTCGCCCAGGAAATTATCCGGCCGGAAGGCCTGGTCGTAAATGCCGCAGCCGCGCCCGGTCCAGGCCAGCAGGAAATGATCTTTATACAGTCCGATAGCGGCCAGCGTATAGGGCAGCGGCATGATGAATTCCGGCTGCAGCGATGCCGGGACTATGCGATGGAGGCGGTTGTCGCCGGTAGTAAAGAACAGGCCTGCGCCGGCCTTGTATAGCTGGCTTACGTTATGAACGGGTACAAACCCGGGGATCCGGGCCAGCCTGCTGCCGGATCGTACGGTCAGTTCGCCGCGGGCATCGAGCAGCCAAAGCCGGTTGCTTTCATCAAAGAGCAACGCAGTCACCGTACTGCCTGCTTTTATATCGGGGGTACAGCCGGTAAAGCGGTCGGCGGCCGCATCATAACAGCTGAGCCCCGTTCTTTTGCTGAAGCAATACACAGCGCCGGCGGTATCCACGGCCAGCACATATTCGTTCTCGCTCACGCGCGACTGGCGGTTCTGTTCGTAGAAATAATGATAGAATTTTCCCGTAGCCCGGGCATAGCGGGAGATGCCCTCGATGGTCGTGATCCAGATATTGCCGCGCCTGTCCTCGGCCACCCGCTGTATCACATTGCTGCCGATACTGCGTGTATCGCTTTCTTTGCTGTAGTTGAATACGTGAAAGGCCGACCCGTTGTACAGGTTGAGCCCGTCCCAGGTGGCCACCCAGAGCAGGTTGCTGCCGTCGGTAAAGAGATGGTTGATGGAGCTGTTGGAAAGCCCGTTGCGGTTGTCGTAGTGCTGCAGGGAATACGGATCGTTGACATCCGGCAGGGCAGCAGCATGCAGGCAGGTCAGCAGCAATATAATGGCAAGGGTGCGGCGCATGAAGAAAGGGTTTGGATGAGCCGATAGAAAGTAAAGGTACTATTTATCGGGCGGGCCTTATTACCTGCAAATACAAAGGAACGGCGGGGTTGAAAATAAATTATTCCCGGTTGGAGCTACAAATCGTTTCCCGCCCGGAAAACTTCAACGTCCGGGAAAACGAACGGATAAAATTACCGGACAACCAGTTCAAATCAGACCTGGAATGCGCTGCCGTGGTGACATCACATTACCTACATTTGCCCTGTCACTTTTTCCTGAACCTACCATCCATGCTGAAACAAAAGCTCAGGCGCAGCGCCCGCATCACCCGTTACATTGTGTACAAAGAAACCCTGATCGACGGGAAGGAACATGTATGGTCCTTTATCGGCGCCTTTACCGGTATCCTGGCCATCGCCCTGCTGCAGGAACAATTGCTGCTGGACCGGCTGGAAAACGTTTTCCTGATCGGCTCGTTCGGTGCCTCCTGCGTGCTGATCTATGGCGCTATCCAAAGCCCGCTGGCCCAGCCCAGGAACCTGGTCGGCGGCCATGTATTGTCGGCTATCATCGGCGTCACGGTATACAAGCTGTTTCCGCATGCCCTGGCACTGGCAGCACCACTGGCCGTCAGCCTCTCCATCGTGCTGATGCAGATGACCAAAACCCTGCACCCGCCGGGAGGCGCTACTGCCCTGATTGCCGTGATCGGTACGCCGCGGGTGAAGGAACTGGGCTACTGGTACGTAGTATCGCCTGTGTTGTCAGGCTGTATCATCCTGCTTATCGTAGCGCTGGTGTGCAACAACATGACGCCTCACCGGAGCTACCCTACCAACTCCCGGTTTACCCGGCTGATCAAAGCGCGGAACAAAAAAGGAGAAGCTGCATAAAAACCAACGGCCGGCAACCGCACTCCGGAAAATATTTTTATTAATTTGCGATACTAACTGCACCCTGCGCTTTATGGCTTACCGCAACATCCTGCTGATCGATGATGATAAGGATGACCAGGAGATTTTTTTATCCGCCCTGGACAGACTGGCTGCTTCCGTAGCTATACGTGCAGTAACCAATGCACGGGAAGCCCTGGACCGGCTGATCGCCGGCGATATCAGCGCCGATGTGATCTTCCTGGACCTGAACATGCCGGTAATGAACGGGCAGGAGTTCCTGGCCGAAATAAAAAAGACCCCGCTGCAGCATATACCTGTTTTTGTCCTTTCCACCTCTGCCCATCCACCCACCATCGCAGCCATCAGCAGGCTGGGCGCCTACCGCTTTATTACCAAGCCCGACCGCTTTGATGAACTGGTATCCATTCTCGGTTCGGTGCTGGCCTGAGATCAACGCTTTGTTCATGTAGCCGGTATTCGTTACATTCATTGTTCTATGAAAAGGCAGGGACGGACAAGCGAAACCGACAATTATCCTTTTTTGCAGGGCGGCGGTGAAATGGGACAGCTTACCCGGGACTTTCCCTGGTCGCAGACGCCCATCGGCCCGCCGGACCAATGGCCGGAGAACCTGCGGCTCACCGTAGCCATGATCCTTGGCTCACGCTTCCCGATGTTTCTCTGGTGGGGCGACGAGCTGATCCAGTTTTACAACGATGCCTATCGCCCCAGCCTCGGCAATGATGGCAAGCACCCACAGGCGCTGGGACAGCGCGGGCCGGAGTGCTGGACGGAAATATGGGATATCATTTACCCATTGATACACCAGGTGCGCACTACCGGCGAAGCTACCTGGAGCGAAGACCAGCTGATCCCCATTTACCGCAACGGGCACCTGGAGGATGTATACTGGACATTTAGCTACAGCCCGATCCGCAATGCTGATGGTATCGTACAGGGCGTATTGGTCGTATGCCAGGAAACCACCGAAAAAGTGAAGGCTGCCGGCAGGTTGCTGCAATCTGAAAAGCGGTTTCGCAACCTGGTATCCGGGGCCATGATGGCCACAGCCATCTTTACAGGCAGGGATATGCGGCTGGAACTGGCCAACGATGCCATGCTGAAGATCTGGGGCAGGGACAAGGCTGTCACCGGTACACCACTGCTGGCGTTCATGCCGGAGCTGGAAGAGCAGGGCTTCCCTCAAATACTGGATGATGTGTTTACTACCGGCCGGGAATATACGGCCCAGGAAGCGCTGGTATACCTGGAGCGCAACGGGAAGCGGGACGAAGTGTACATGGACTTCAGCTACAAACCGCTGCGGGACGACGACCAGGTCATTACCGGCATACTGGTGATGGCCGCTGATGTGACCGAACGGGTGCTGAGCAGCAAGCGGCTGGCCCAGAGCGAAGAAAACCTGCGCAATACCATCCTGCGGGCCCCGGTGGCCATGTGCATCTTCCGGGGACCCCGCCACCGCGTGGAAATTGCCAATGACCGGATGATCGAACTATGGGGCCGGCCCGCCGCCGCTGTACTGGGCAACCCGGTATTTGAAGCCGTCCCGGAAGTGAAGAACCAGGGATTTGAAGAAATACTGACAGCCGTATTTACCACCGGCAACACCTATTCCGCCGAGGGCGTGCCCGTGACGCTGCTGCGGCAGGGCGGCATCGAAGTAGTGTACATCAATCTTGTAAATGAAGCCTACCGGGAGTCCGACGGCCGCATTACCGGCGTCATCTCCGTGGCCACCGATGTAACGCGCCAGGTGATCGCCAGCAAAAAGATAGAAGAAAGCGAGCAGCGCGTGCGTTCCCTGGTGGAAAGCGCCCCTTTTCCCATCGGTGTGTACGTGGGCCGCGAAATGCGCATCCGGCTGGCGAACCAGGCTATTATGGATGTATGGGGCAAGGGCAGCGACCTGGTAGGCAAACGCTACTCGGACGTATTGCCCGAACTGGATAGCCAGGCCATTTACCCGCAGCTCGACGGCGTATATACTACCGGCATCCCCTTTCATGCCCGCAACCAGCGGGTGGACCTGGTAGTAGACGGCCGGCTGCAATCGTTTTACTTCAACTACAGTTTTACACCCCTGCATGATGCTGACGGAAAGGTATACGGCGTCATGAATACCGCAGCAGATGTAACCGACCTGAACCTGGCCAAGCAGAAAGTGGAGCAGAGCGAACGCAATTTCCGCAGCATGGTACTGCAGGCGCCGGTGGCCATGTGCATCATGCTGGGCCCGCAGCACGTGGTGGAAGTAGCCAATGAGCTGATGATAGAGCTATGGGGCAAGCCGCGGGCCGATGTAATGAGCAAACCTATATTCGAAGCCCTGCCCGATGCCCGCGAACAGGGCCTGGAGCAGCTGCTGGACAATGTATATACGACCGGTGAAACATTTAAAGCTGATGAGCGGCCGGTAGTGCTCCTGCGCAACGGAAGACTGGAAACGGTGTACCAGAATTTTGTATACGAACCTTACAAAGATGCGGATGGCACCATACTGGGCGTACTGGCGATCTCCATCGATGTAACGGCGCAGGTGCTGGCCCGGCAAAAGATAGAAGACGTGGTGGCCGGGCGCACCCAGGAGCTGGCGGCAGCCAATGCCAGCCTGCAAAAATCCAATGCCGAGCTGGAACAGTTCGCTTACATCGCCTCGCACGACCTGCAGGAACCCATCCGCAAGGTGAGCACTTTTGCCCAGATGCTGGAAATGAACCTGGGAACGATTGATGCAAGATCAGGGAACTACCTCAATAAAATAAAGGACTCATCGGCCAGAATGCTGTCGTTGATACGGGATGTGCTGGCCTATTCCCAGCTTTCTACCAATGACGAGGCTTTTGTACAAACATCGCTGGCAGGCATCGTAAAGGAGGTGAATACAGACCTGGAACTGCTGATCGACCAAACGAATGCACGCATTTACTACAGCCACCTGCCCGAAATAGAAGCCATACCGCTGCAAATGTTGCAGCTGTTTGGCAACCTTATTTCCAATGCCCTCAAGTTTACGCGGCCCGGTATATCGCCTGAAATAACCATCACGTCCGGCATACCAGGCACAGAGGAAATACAGCAATACCCGGCACTGAACCACCTGGCAGGCACCCGGTATCACAAAATAGAAGTGGCCGATAACGGCATCGGCTTTGACCCGGAAAATGCCGAGCGTATCTTCCATATTTTCCAGCGGCTGCACGCCCGCGAAGAATATGCAGGCACCGGCATCGGGTTAGCCATGTGCAAGAAGATCGTGCAAAACCACAATGGCTATATCCATGCCCGCTCCGCAAAAGGAAGCGGTACCACTTTCTGCATCATCCTGCCCCAGTACCAACCCGGCAGGGAACAACCTGAACCAACCGGGTA
>JBEVLT010000325.1:0-12034 GCA_040509055.1 Chitinophagaceae bacterium | reverse complement strand
CGGCAGGCGATATCTGCAACAATGCGCTTACACTGCCGCAGAAAGCGGAAGGGCGCATGCGTTACCACAATTTCGTAGAGGCAAGCGGTTTTGTACCTGCCGTGGCCGAAGAGCGGTTCCGGCGGTCCGTAGCGCTTTTTAACCAGTACGAAGAATATTGTCCCGGTGCCAACTCCATCGTCCCTCATGCACCGTATTCTGTTTCTGCGGCGCTGTGGGAGCAGATCATCCGGTTTCCCGGCAACCGGCTGCTGACGATACACAACCAGGAAAGCCTGTCCGAGAACGAGCTGTTTATGCAGGGCGGGGGAGAGTTCCTGCGATTGTACGAAATGCTGGGAATGGATATTTCCTTTTTCCGACCGTCGGGCAAAAGCAGCCTGCAAACCTACCTGCCCGGCTTCCTGCCGGAGCAATCGCTCCTTCTCGTGCACAACGTGTATACTACCCGCGAAGATGTGCGGTTTGCCAGGGAGACGGGCATTGATACCTGGTGGTGCCTGTGTCCCAACGCCAATCTTTATATAACGGGCCATTTGCCTGACATGGCCATGCTGGTACAGGAAAAGCAAAGGATGGTACTGGGCACGGATAGCCTGGCTTCGAACCACCAGTTGAGCATTCTTGCCGAGATGCAGGCTATCCGCCGGCATATTCCTTCGGTCACCGACGACCAGTTGTTTGGCTGGGCCACGCTGAACGGTGCGCGGGCTCTGCAGCTGGATGCGGCGCTGGGTAGTTTTGACCGAGGGAAACAACCGGGTGTGGTGCTCAGCAGCACCGACCTGGCTTCGGCACAGCGGCTTTTATAAGGGCCGGTCAGCTCAGTATTTCCCGCAGTACGGGTAGCGTGCGCAGGATGCCGAAATCCTGTATATGCAGGGCGTAATATTTTTCATAGGCATGGAGCAGGTGCCTGCGAAAATCACGGTGCAGCCTGATGTCTGTTAGTTCGCGGGGCTGCATGGCCCGCAACAGCCGGGCCGTGGTTTCTGCATACTGGTCGTCGAGGAAATGGGGATGCGGCGGCATTGTGTTGGTAAAGCGGCCTTCCTGCAGATCGAGAAAAACGTTCTTTTCCGAAAAGCTGTCGTGGATGCGAAACCCGAAAAAAACGGGAAGGTGCAGGGCGAAAAACAGGGGAAAATTGGCCGTGACGGTATCCGGACTTTCGTCCAGGTGTACAAAAGCATCTTCTGCAAAATGAAACAGGTCGGGATTGGCCTCGGGCTGCTTCAGGCATTTGGCCAGCAGCTCTACCATGAACAGGGCTACGGCATTTTTCCGCACATCGGATAGCAGGTGATGGTACAGGCAGGCCCATCGGAATTCTTTTATCCGCTGCAATTGCTTCAGTTCGTTGTGGTACACTTCCAGGTCCAGCAGGGCGGTGGGCTGAAACAGGTTGGCCTTGCCGCTTCCTTTTTTGGAAGACGCCCTCACCCCGTTTACCAGGTAGGATTGTATGCCGAACAGTTCGGTAAAGATGGAGACGATCACGCTTGTTTCCCCGTATTTTACGGTGCGCAGCACGATGCCTTTGGTCGAAAATGTTTTACTCACCTCCCGGTCATTATTTGCTGATGAAAACAATTTTCCCGGCTGCCTTTTCCGCCCGCTCTTCGTCGCTGATCAGCACCAGGTACACGCCGCTGGAGATTCGGCGGCCCCTATAGTCCCTGCCGTCCCACACGGCCTGGCCGCCCAGGGCCCTTGTTTGGTACACCAGCCTGCCGCCGGGTTCGGTGATCTTTACGATAGCATTGTTCACCACGCCGCGGATGGCGATGCTGCCGGTATAGCCGGGCGGCACCGGGTTGGGAAATACCAGTATATCCTGGCTGGTGCCGCCACCTTCGGTGGCCGTGCTCCGGAAAGAGCAGATGCCTTTGGCCGTGGCAAAAAACACTTCGCCGGTCTTTCCGTTCACGGTTATTTTTTTTACGTCGTTGCTCAGCAGGGGGCTGTTGTCTTCCGTAAACCGGTAAATAACTTCCTGCCCCGTGGCCCCGGTGAGCCATACGCCGTTTGCCGTGGCCACCCATTTCCGGTCGGCGCCATCTACGGCTATGCTGCGTACCTGCTCGCCATTAAAAAGGTAGCCGGCAAAATTCCCTGCTTCCACCACCGGCCATATCGCTTCGCAGCCACCGGCTGTAAATATTTCGCCGGGGCACTGGATCACGCCGATGCCGTTGCGGGTACCTACCCAGATAAAACCGCTCTTATCCTTTGCAAGGCACAAAGGTTCGCCGGGCAGGTTGCCGTTGCCGGCGCCCGTGGTGAACAGCTTCCACCGGTCGTCGCCCGTGTTTTCCAGGGAGGCGCCGGCATCGTAAACGATCACCCCGCCGCCTTTGGCGGCCACGATCCATTTGAAATTATTGTCGTCGACAATGATCTGTGTCAGCTGGTTTTCGGACAGAAAAAAGGGCACTGAAAACTTCAGCCAGGCGCCGTCACTCTTGCGGGCCAGCAGGGGCTGCGGTGCGCCGTAATTGGATACCCATAATGAACGGTTCTGGTCAAACGCCAGCCCGGCCACCCGGTAGCTGCCGGGATTGCCTGCAGCCGGCGCCAGCACACCCTGCTTGATGATGTCCAGCGACAGGCCCGCCCCGATACGCAGCAAACCGCCGCCGAACGAGCCCACCCAGGCCGCCTCGTCGGCAGGATCGATGGCCAGCGTGATGCAATCCGGTACCGTATCCAGCTTTGAAAAATAATTGCGGTTGATATTCGTCCATACCCCTTCTTTCAGCCGGTATACCCCGTTTGTGTTGAAGCGCGGGTTCCAGTTGTCATCCACTTCGCCTGCCGCCGCGTAGAATACATCATTGTACACGGTCAGCTCACCACTGGCAATGCCATCCGGCGAGTTGGGCCTTATCGGTTCATATGCAGAGCCGGTATGATATACCAATCCCTTCAGTGAATCGGCGATCCAGGTACCCGTTTGTTCCGTGATGGCCTTGCGTGGAAAAGCAATGATGCCGGGCTGGGCCAGTATCCTGCTGACCGTACCATCCGCATTCAGGATGACCACCCTGCTTTCGCCGGACGGCCTTCGCTGGCAGATGGTGATCTTGTTTTCCGACACTGCCGTGCTGATCACGGGCCATCCATCTTCATAAAACAGGCTCCAGCTGCTGCCGTTCTGCACGAACAGGCTGTCGTGCACCAGTGCGATGACCCTGCCCTGCGCGGTCAGCACATTGCGGCAGCTGCCGGCGGGGAGCCCGGCGCTCCCGCTCACCTGCACCCAGCTGGCCGGGTCGGCGAGGCTTGCGGTCAGGGCAGCTTTTTTCAATCCCTGTTCGGTGGCGGCATAGAAAAAGCTGCCGTCGCTGGTGAGGCCGTTCACTTTTACCTGGCTGCCGCCGCTGCCGATAAACCAGGTGTCTTTTACTTCGTATCGCTCCCCGTTGATCACGATAATGCCGAGCCCGGTAGAGAGGTAAAAGTCCTTTTGCAGCGGGTATACGGCATAGATCGTTTTATCGCCGGCAATATTGTCGCGTTTTACATCCGGCAGATTGATGATATCGCTGCGATGGATGATATCGATATTGCTGCTGCGGTAGGCGATGAAAAGCTTATCGCCGGCGGCATCGTAACCGATGGCCGAGATACCTGTTTCACTTAGGCCGGTAATGCGGCTCCATCGCTCGATGCTATTGTCTTCGCGGCTGACGGTGAACAGGCTGTAGGGTGTGGCGCAGAATAATTTGCCATTCCCGGCCGCTACGTCGATCGCGCTGGTATAGGGCAGGTGCTCCCTCCACAGCCCGATGGGCGGCAGGGGCTGCTGGGCCGTGATGCAAAGGCCGGCCAGCAATGCCGGTAGCAGGATAACAAATCTCACAGATCAAATGTATCGCAATCGGGTGATATGAGCCTGTACCGGAATGTTTGGCCGGGTTATGGTTGCATGTTTTTCTGTTTCTTTGCAGCCTGCTTACAGTTTCTGCCTGTTTTTCACCGCTGCTGCTTACCGGAAAGAACTCATGCACGAACTATTTAAACTAATAACCTATGTGGCAAAAACTCGGACAGTTTATCCTCACCTGGCGCATTTACCTGTTGATCCTGCTGGCAGCGGCCACCGCGCTGATGGGTTACTGGGCATCCAAAGTGCAGCTGAGCTACGAGTTTTCCCGTGCCATACCGGCCAACCACCCGGCCAACAAAACCTACCAGGCGTTTAAACAGAAATATGGGCAGGACGGCAACATGCTGGTGGTAGGGGTGCAAACCGACCAATTCTTTACAGAAAAGATATTCAATGCCTATGCGCAGCTACAGCGCGAGCTGAAAACCGTCAACGGCGTCACGGATATTATTGCGGCGCCCACTGCGGTGAACCTGGTGAAGCAGCCGGAAACGGAAAAGCTGAACGCGGTATCTGTTTTTCCAGACAGGGCATTGACACAGGCAGAGATCGACAGCAGTAAAAATATATTTCTCTCGCTGCCTTTTTACCGGTACCTGCTGTACAACCCGGAAACGAATGCCTGGCTGATGGGCGTCAGCATCGATAAGAACGTAATTAACTCTCCCAAACGCAACGAAGTGACGAAGGATATCCGCCGGTTCACTGCTGTGTTTGAGAAAAATACCGGGCAGGAGGTATACCTCAGCGGGCTGCCCCTGATCCGGACCGAAATGTCCACGCGCATCGCCCGTGAAATGCAATGGTTCCTGTTTGCGTCTGTTGTGCTCTCTGCGCTTATTCTCCTGTTGTTCTTTCGCTCCTTCAGTTCCATGCTGCTTTCGCTGGGCGTGGTGATCATCGGCGTGCTATGGAGCCTGGGCACCATGCACCTGCTTGGTTACAAGATCACCCTGCTGACCGCGCTGATACCGCCCCTGGTAGTGGTGATCGGCATTCCCAACTGTATTTATTTCCTGAATAAATACCATACTTCCTACAATGCCGCCGGCCACCATTCGCCGGCAGCCGCCCGGAAACAGGCGCTGGTGACCATGATCAGCCGTATGGGCATCGTCACGTTGTTCTGCAACCTGGCTGCTGCCATCGGGTTTGCTGTATTTGGCCTCACCAAGAGCGAGATCCTGCAGGAGTTTGGCGTGGTAGCCGGTATCAATATCATGGCGCTGTTTTTTATTTCGCTGGTGCTGATCCCCGTGGTGCTGAGCCTGTTGCCGCCGCCAAAGGCCAGGCATATGAAGTACCTGCACAATGCGTGGCTGAACCGGTGGCTGACCCGCCTGGAACGCTGGTCGCTCAATCACCGCAAGCTTATTTATGCGGCTACCTTTATTATTATCGCCGGTTCGGTGGCCGGCATCCTGCGGCTGAAAAGCCTCGGGTACATCGTAGACGACCTGCCGAAAACCGATAAGATCTATACCGACCTGAAGTTTTTCGAAAAGAATTTCAAAGGGGTGATGCCGCTCGAGATCGTGGTGGATACCCGGAAAAAGCAGGGCGTGGTGCGATACCTGGACAACCTGTTGAAGATAGACTCGCTGTCGCAATACCTGGCTTCCAGGCCGGAGATCGCGAGGCCGCTGAGCATTACCGAGGGGTTGAAATTTGCCCGGCAGGCCTTTTTTGAAGGCGACAGCAGCAGCTATGCCATGCCGTCGGGGTACGACCTGCCGGCGCTGGCCGGTTACCTTAGCTTCAAAGGCGATACGGCCGGCAGCGGTAAAAATTCTTTTACCCGGCTGGTCTCTACCTTTATGGACAGCGCCCGGCAGGAAGCCCGGATCAGCATCAATATGGAAGATGTGGGGACAAAGCGGCTGCCGCTGATCATCGACAGTATTGAGAAGCGGGCCAACCAGCTTTTTGATACGTCGAAGTACAAGGTGACCCTTACCGGCACCAGCATCACCTTCCTGGAAGGCAGCAGTTTTATTATCAATGGGTTGAAAGACAGCATTTTCTGGGCGTTCCTGCTCATCGCCGGCTGTATGCTTTACCTGTTCCGTTCGGTCCGCATCCTCCTTTGCTCGCTGATACCGAATGTGGTGCCACTGATCATCACAGCAGGCGTCATGGGCTGGGCCGGCATCCCGCTGAAGCCGTCTACCGTATTGGTTTTCAGCGTGGCACTGGGCATCGCCATTGATATTACCATCCGTTTCCTGGTCAACTACAAGCAGGAACTGCCACAGCATGGCTTTGACCAGCAGCAGACGGTGATCCGTACCATTCACAGCACCGGCATCAGCATTATTTATACATCGCTGGTGCTGATCGCAGGCTTTATTATATTTAGTTTCAGTGGATTCGGGGGCACCAAAGCGTTGGGTTGGCTCACTTCGCTCACGCTGGTGACGGCCACCTTTACCAACCTGGTACTGCTGCCGGCCCTGCTGATCAGCCTGAGCCGGCCAAAAAAATAGGGCCTTTTGCAGCACCTGCAGTAAAAATTTTGTCCTACTGAGGCGCTCAAAACCAATCGAAAGGAACCAGACCTGTAAAAAGAAAGAAAGTTTCAGGGCTTTTTATTAACAAGTTTGTTTATTTTGCGACTCTATCCTTTCGGGAAAGGATGACACGTTAATTGTATATATTAAAACTAAAATGCACATGAGAAAACTGTTACTCAGTTTAACAGCATTCCTGTTGTTCACAGGAACGTTGTTGGCTCAAAAAACGATTACCGGAACGGTAACCGATGACAAAGGGAATCCCCTTCCCAATGTATCAGTAGTGGTAAAAGGATCTGCTACCGGTACAGTAACCAAATCCGACGGATCTTATTCTTTAACTCTCCCTGCAAACGCCAGGCAACTGGAGTTCAGCTTTCTCGGGTATGAAACGCAGACTGTAAACCTGGGAACAGCCAGCAGGTATTCACTTACATTAGCTCCGGCCGGCTCCAAAGAGATCGACGAGGTAATCGTAACGGGTATCAGCCGGACCAAGAAATCCGAGTTCTCCGGTGCTTCTACCAAGATCGATGAAAAACAGATCCGTAACCAGCCGGTAGGTTCACTGGACCAACTGTTCCAGGGACGTGCTCCCGGTGTACTGGGTCTGACCTCGAGCGGTGCTCCCGGTAACGCTTCTACCATCATCATTCGTGGACAAGGTTCTATCGAAGGTGGTTCTGACCCGCTTTATATCATAGACGGTATTCCTGTGGAAGCCGCTGTTTTCCAGAACCTGAACCCCAACGACTTTGCCTCGATAGACATCCTGCGGGATGCCTCTTCTACAGCCCTGTACGGTTCCCGCGGATCTGCAGGTGTGATCGTTGTGACAACCAAAAGAGGTACTTCGGGCAAAATGAGGCTGAACTATAGCGGCCAGATGGGTATCAAATCCCGGCCTGACTATGCCTTCCGCCCGATGACTACAGCAGAACTGCTGAAAGCTCAGGAAGACTACGGTATCGGCGGCGGCGCCATGCCTGATCCGACCATCCTGCCAGGCTGGTACTATTCTACGCAAAACCCGCGCTATGCCACGCTGACTGCTACGCAAAAAGCGCAGGAAGCTGCAACACTGGATTCTATTTCCAGGATCAATACCAACTGGAACGATGCCATCTTCAAACAAGGTTCTTTCAGCAACCACCAGATATCTCTGTCCGGCGGTACTGGTAAGACCCGCATTTACAGCAGCATTGCGCTGTACAATGAAGAAGGTACCACGCTCCGTTCTGACATGAGCCGCGTTACACTGCGGAACAATATCGACTATGCCGATGACAAACTGACCATGTCAGTTTCTACCAACCTCGGTTATACAAAACGGAACTTCCAGCAAAGCGCTGATTTCAATACCAGCAACCCCTTTGCCTCTTCTGCCCTGGCGGTGCCTTATCATTTGGTGTACAAGCCGAATGGTACGTATGCTACCGGCGTGGGTACAAAATATGTGGCTACCAACCAGCTGGACCAAACGTTCTACGACGAGAACTACAACGACCAGCTGAAAGCTACGCTGGGCCTCACCCTGAGCTACAAGATCACGCAGGACCTGACTGCATCGCTGACCTCAGGCGTCGACTTCCGCGAAACGCAGAATACGAACTATGGCAGCAAGCTGGTATTTACCAGGCTCAGCTCTACCAGCATCACAGGCCAGGCTGGTTTCCAGTACGAACAACTGTCCCGCTTCTTTACCGGCAGCGTACGTCCTTCTCTTACTTACCGCAAACTGTTTGCTGACAAACATGATATAGAGGTAACAGCACTGGGCGAGTACGTTCGTGAATATGGCAAGAACTTCAGCATGCAGGGATATGGCTCGGACCCCAAACGTCCGAACACGCCTGCAGCCACTACACAGGGTAATGCATCCAACCAGCTGTATGCGGTTGTGGGCGGTGGCAAAGCCCAGACTTCCCTGGTATCAGGCCTGGGTATCGTACGCTATACTTACAACGGAAAATATACCCTGAGCGGTTCTTACCGTTATGATGGTTCTTCCAAACTTCCCAAGGATACAAGGTGGCAGGGCTTCTACTCTGTTGGTGCTACATGGGATGCCACCAAGGAAGATTTCCTGAGCGGCCTGTCTGCGCTGAACGTGCTGCGTGTGAAACTGAGCTATGGCGGATCGGGTAATGCCAACAACTTCCCCGGTGGTGCTTATCCTTACCAGGCTACGTATACCCAGGGTTCTTATAGCGGTCTGAACACGATCGTCGCTTCCTACCCCGGCAACCCTGAAATGAAATGGGAAACAACCTATGTTACCAACCTGGGTATCGATTTCGAATTGTTCAAAAGAAAGCTGTATGGTGATATCAACCTGTACGACAAACGCACCAAAGACCTGTTCGTAAACAAAAAGCTCTCCGCTACTGCCGGCTTTGGCAATGACGGAGCGATCAACATCAACGCTGGTGAGCTGCAAAACAAAGGTGTTGAGTGGAATATCAACTATGAAGTGATCCGCAACCAGGATCTCGTGTGGACCCTGTTTGCCACGGGCGCTTACAACAAGAATGAAGTACTCAGCCTGGGTGGCGAAACCTCTTATGAGGCTGGTACCGAGCTGATCACCGTAGGCAAACCCCTGGGTACGCACTACGAGATCAAATGGGGTGGTGTAGACGCTGCTACCGGTGCTCCGCTGTACTATACAGAAGATGGCAAGCTGACTTCCATCTACTCTGATGCTTCTCCTGTTCAGCAGTTCGGTACCTGGGAAGCTCCCTGGAAAGGTGGTTTCGGTACAACCCTCCGCTACAAAGGATTTGACCTGTCTGTACTGTTCAGCTGGCAGCAGGGTGGTAAGAAGTTCGACAACCTCGAATACTTCGTAGAAAATCCCGGTGGTTTCATGGCTTCAGGCTACAACCAGTCTTCTGACCTGAACTTCTGGAAGAAACCAGGTGATATCACAACGACTCCCGGCGCTCAATACTCTGTGAATTTCTCTTCCAAGTTTATTCACGATGCATCGTTCATGCGCCTGCGTGATATAACGCTGTCTTACACGCTGCCGAATTCTTCTCTGGGCAAGGTTGTTTCAAGTGCCAGGGTATTCGTGCAGGGCTCCAACCTGTTTATGTGGACTAAATGGAGAGGAAGGGATCCGGAAGCCGGAGCGGTTAACCTGAACATCAGCGAATATCCCAATCCGAGGGCATTCACTGCAGGTCTTGACATTACTTTCTAACCACTACTTAATTGAATTTAAAAATTATGAAACAAATAAAATACGGTCTTTACGTCGTGGCAGCAGCCTTTATGGTGAGCAGCTGTGAGAAGCAGCTGGACCTGCAGCCTACTGATACATTCAGTGACGACAATGCCTTTTTAACCATCGCCGACATTCAGTTGGGTGCCAATGCGGCTTATGGCCGTTACGGCGCCTATGCGAACGATATGTATGTAAATGCCCTGACTTCGGACGAAGCCAAGCTTGGATTGGACAATGCCGGCCAGGGAGCCCTTACCTATCGCCTGCAATACGCTTCTGACGCCACAACCGGCGGTGATGTGGTAGCTGCCTGGGGTGCTTATTACAGCCTGATCGACCAGGTAAACCGCGTGCTGCCCTTTGTTCCTACAGTAACGGCCAACACCGGTGAAGAGCCCCGCCGCGATATCATCAAAGGCCAGCTGCTGGCCCTGCGTGGTATTGCTTACTTCAGCCTGCTGGAGCATTATTGCAAACCTTACAATCCCTCTGGTCTTGGCGTTCCCCTGCTGCTTACATCCAGCCCGCTGGGCAAACCTGCCAGGAACACAATGGGTGAAGTAATGACACAGATCGAAAAAGACCTGGGTGATGCCAAGGCACTGCTGCCTGCCGTTACTCCTGCTACTTTTTCTGATACGGTGATGAACCGGGTAAACATTGCTGCTTACCAGGCCAGGATCGCCCTGTACAAAGGAGATTGGGCCAATGCGATCACGTACAGCACAGAGGTGATCAGCTCCAATGTAAAACCGCTGGTAACCGGTTCTGATTTTGCAGGTATCTGGACAGATGCCAATGCAAACGAGACCCTGTTCCGCATCAGGTATGCCACAAGTGCTGCTATCGGTGGCATGTGGACGACTACAGGCGGACAGATCTACGTTGCACCTTCTGATAAGCTGGTGGCTGCTTATGGCACCGGCGATATCCGCAAGGCTGCTTATATCGGCACCCTGTCTCCGGGCAACAATTATGTCAATAAATTCTATACCTCGTCCCGTGGTGGCCGCGTAGTAGATATCAAGGCCTGCCGGATCGCTGAGATGTACCTGATCCGCGCCGAAGCCAATGCAAAGAAAGCTACGCCGGACCTGTCGGCCGGTGCAGCTGACCTGAATGCACTGCGCGCCAAGCGTATTACCGGTTATGTGAACGAAGCATTTGTATCATCGGCTGACCTGGTCAATGCCTTATTGAACGAAAGGTTCAAAGAGCTTTGCTTCGAAGGATTCCGGTTCTTCGACCTGAAGCGCAACAACCTGCCTGTTCAGCGGCTGGCCAGCGATGCGAGCGCGGCCTGGCAAACACTGGCTGCCGGCAGCAACTTCTTCACCTATCCCATACCGAGGTCCGAGCTTAACGCCAATCCCAACATAGAGCAAAACCCCGGGTATTAATAGAAAGTTCTTTTAACTTCAATTAAACTGATAAGTAATGAAATTATTAACTAAAATATGCCTGCCTGCCTTGCTGGTAGCAGGTGTATTCCTGGCGGGTTGTGATAAGACCAAGCCATACGACACGCTGGAAGCCGAGGCCCAGGTGCATTTTGTGGGCGAGGAAAACCAGATTTATTCCATGGCGGTTAACCCGGCCCCGGTTTACAATGTGGTAGTAGGTACCACCGATGTAGCTGATGTAGACCGGACGGTTACGTTCAACGTCTCTTCACCCACAGGTGCAGTGGCAGGCACGCATTACACCCTGGGCACTACCGGTAATACCGTAGTGATCAAGGCGGGAGAAGCTACGGTCAACATACCTGTACAGGGTAATTACAGCCAGTTTACTTCCGGGCAGAAACATACACTGGTATTCAGCCTGAAAGAGCCTACTGCTGTTAAGCTGGCAGGTTTTATGGACACGGTACGGCTGGTGCTGAGAGGCCCCTGCTTTGACGGTGTGGATATCAATGATCCGGCTGTCCAGGCCGAGATGCTTGGTGACTACAACAAGTCCAACGACGCCGGTTTTGGCGCATGGGGTCCTTACAAAACAACAATTAAGTCCATCACCCCGCTTACGGCTACAACAGCCCGCGCTGTAATCAACAACGTATGGGATGCCGGCTTTGGTGATGTAAACTTTATCATCAACTGGTCAAATACCGCTAACGTTACCATCAACGTAGAAACAGCTACGGTGGTTCCGTCCGATGCAGGTGTGCTGAACTCAGCTTATGCAGGCATGTTCCTGGTGATCAGGAAGCACGCCAGTGCAGACGGCAAATTCTCTGTGTGCACCGGCAGCCACACACTGCGCTACCAGCTTGGTGTGTACAATCCTGCTACCAGTGCAGTACTGGGTTATTTTGCAACAGTGGGTATCACTACCCTGGCGAGATAAGATCACGATCTGACAGACCAATTATAAAAGAGCCGCCCCAATGGGGCG
>JBEVLT010000324.1:0-20399 GCA_040509055.1 Chitinophagaceae bacterium | reverse complement strand
GGCACGGTCTGGCTGACCAATTCACCGGGGGAGGAGGCGCCGATGGTTTTCAACATCTGCCGGGTATCCCGCTCGTTGGGACCGATATGCCTGGGAATGAATTCGTTGGATTGCTGTTCAAAAAGGTTCATGTAAGTAGCGATTATAATCAGGAGGGTTAGCGACTGGGTTAAAAAACGGTGCAAAGTTACGGCCTGGTCGCCAGAAAAAAAGATATAGGCAGGCCACCCGCCTCAATGTGGGGATAAGTTGGATACAGCCGGGGTCGTTGTGTTATTTTTGCAGTACCATGAGCAGGGATACGCTTCATACCACCATACCCGCCGGCTGGGAAAAAAAATCACGTGAACGGCAAAAGCTGTACAAGCAGTTTTTGCAGCGGGCCGATAAGAACAGGGTGTTGAAGCAATTGCCTGCCCTGCACGAAGAAGCGTTTGAAAAGATCGATTGCCTGCAATGCGCCAACTGCTGTAAAAACTATTCCCCCCGGTTCAAAACACCCGATGTCCGGCGTATCAGCCGGCACCTGCGTATGCGGGAAAGCGAGTTTATCGATACTTACCTGAAGGTGGACGAAGAAGGCGATTTCGTGGTAAAATCATCGCCCTGTCCCTTCCTGGGCGCAGACAATGCCTGCAGCATCTACGACGAACGGCCCTCCGATTGCCGGCGCTTTCCCTATACCGACGAAGACGTGCTCGTAAAACGGCCTGCGCTTACGCTCAAGAACACCAGTTTTTGTCCCATCACTTATTTGGTCGTGGAAAAACTCATAGAGGCGGAAAAGGGGCGTTAAGCCATCAATACTCCATCTTTCGCAGGCCCGGCGCTTTGAACCAGGTGCCGATCACCACCAGCACGGTCATGCATCCGCCAAAGATCACCGACGGCACCACGCCGAGCAACCGGGCTGTGACCCCGCTCTCGAACTGGCCAAGCTCATTGCTGCTGTTGACAAACATGGAGCTGACGCTCATCACCCGGCCGCGCATCTGGTCGGGCGTTTTCAGCTGCATAATGGTACCGCGGATCACCACGCTGATACCGTCGAGCATGCCGGCGATCAGCAGGGCGAGAAACGAAAGCAGGAACCATTTGGACAGGGCAAACACGATGATGCACAGACCAAAGCCCCCGATGGCAAAAAACAGCTTGCGGCCCTGTTGCCGGCGCATGGGAGACAGGGTGAGCAGGATGACCATAAAGATGGAGCCGATATCGCTGGCCGCATTCAGCCAGCCGAAACCAATCGGGCTGATATGCAGGATGTCGCGGGCAAAGACCGGCACCATGGCCACGGCGCCGCCAAAGAGCACGGCAAACATGTCCAGCGTCATGGCGCCCAGCAGTTCCTTGGTTTTAAACACGAAGCGAAGGCCTTCCTTTACACTCTCCCAGGTCTTTTTCTCCTGCGGCAGTTCCAGCGGCGGTTTGGGGTTCAGCTGGGTAAGAATGATAAAAGACAGCGCCTGCAGCACGCAGATGGTGATGAGGGTGCCCGTATGGCCCGTCCAGGCGATCAGGAACCCGCCGGTGGCATGGCCCGTCACCGAAGCGGACAGCCAGCTTCCCTGGCTCCAGGTGGTAGCATTCTGCAGCGTATGGCGCGGTACGATATAGCCGATCATGGCGCTGAACGAAGGGCCGGTGAACGAGCGGATGATACCGGTGTAAAAAATAACGCCATAGATGCACACGGCAATGCTGAAGGGGCTGATGCGCGCGCCTGCAAAACCGGTAGACAGGAACAGCAGGGCACAAGCGGCCACGAGGTAGCACAGGATGCACCGGAGCAACAGCCTCCTTTTTTCACTCAGGTCGATGACATGGCCTGCGTACAGCGCCATGGACAGGGCCGGAATCACTTCCGACAGCCCGATGAGCCCGATGGCAAAAGGATCGTTGGTAAGCTCGTACACCCACCAGCCTACCAGCGTGCTCATCATGCGCAGCGACATGATGAAGGTGAAGCGGCCCAGTATCAGGTTCTTGAATTCGGGTATCCGTACAGCAGCGAGGGGGTCGTCGGTAATCTGTTTCGTGGGATGATCAGCCATATGCTGCCGCAAAGGTAAGCGGGTTTGCGCTTATGGCAGGCTGAGATAGTGCTGGCCTTCGCCATAGTCTTTTTCCAGGGCCTCCACCACCGCCTGCAGGTGTTTCCCGTTGCCGAGAAAATCGGCATTGGACGTGTCGATGATCAGCGTTTTGATATTGTGCTGTTTGATGTAATTCGTATAGGTTTCCTGGATGTCGAAGAGGTATTGGTCGCCTATATTTTGTTCGTAGGAGCGGTTGCGTTTTTTGATATTTTTCTGCAGCTTGTTTACCGGTGCGTGCAGGTAGATCAGCAGGTCGGGCTGGATAAGCTGCTGGTGAATGATGTCGAAAAGCCGCTGGTACAGCCGAAACTCATCGTCCGGCAGGTTTACCCGGGCAAACAGCAGGCATTTGGTAAACAGGTAGTCGGAGATGGTCAGGCTCTGGAACATGTCTTTTTGCTGCAGCAGGTCCTTTAGCTGTTTATACCGTTCAGCCATGAAGAACAGCTCCAGCGGGAAGGCAAACTGCTCGGGGTTTGCATAGAACTTGGGCAGGAAAGGATTGTCTGCAAACTCTTCCAGGATCAGCCGGGCATTGTAATGCCGGGACAGCAGGTGGGACAGGGTGGTTTTACCGGCCCCGATATTGCCTTCTATGGTAATGAAATGATAGTTCATCGGTGGATGGCCGCAAAATAAAACGAAATGCTGCTTGCAGAATAGGGGTATGCCGTATTGTGGATAAGTACGGTTTACCTGCTGTTACCGGGTGGTCGTTCCTGCCGTTTCACTTCCAGCAGATCGGGACAGGCGTCCAGCAACTGGCTGATCGTTTTGCCCAGCGATGGATGCGTAAGGTCAGGGGCAATCTCGGCCAGCGGCGCCAGCGCAAACCGCCGGTGGGGCAATTGCGGATGCGGCAGCGTAAGCCGGCAATCGTGCAGGATATGGCTGGCATAGAGCAGGATATCGATATCGATGATGCGCGGCCCGTATTTTTCCTCCCGTATGCGCCCGATCTCTTGCTCGATATCAAGTACCCGGGCCAGCAGTTCCAGCGGCGCTAATGTGGTGTCCAGTTCCAGCGCCTGGTTGAGAAAGGGTGGTTGATCGGTTTTGCCCCAGGCTGCGGTTTCATAGAGGGCGGATGCCTGTGTTACGCTACCGCAGCGCGCTGCGATCAGCGCCTGTGCACGGGCCAGGTGTTCTTCCCGCCGGCCGATATTGCCACCTGTCAGTAAATAAGCCTTGTTCATAATGCTGCGGGCAGCCGGGCCCGGGAATATCTTATTTTTGGTATTCACCAAAGGTGCGTTTTATGCCGGGTTTTTTAAAGTCATTTTTAGCCTCGCTGCTGGCGATGATCGTTTTCGGCCTGCTGGCTTTTTTCATACTCATCGCGTTCATCGGCGGACTTGCTTCCAAAGACCGGCCCCGGGTGCGCCCCAAATCGGTGCTGGTGCTGGACCTTGGGCAGCATTATGCCGAGCAGCTGCAGGATAACGGGTTCGGCGCACTGGGTGGCGGCAGCGATGTGCCCGGCCTGTACGACGTGGTGCGGCTGCTGGCCCGTGCCAAAGAAGATAAGAATATATCCGGCCTGTATATAATTGCCAATGGCAATGCCAACGGATTCGCCGCCAGTGAAGAGATCCGCAATGCAGTGCTGGACTTTAAGGCCAGCGGCAAGTTTGTGCTGGCCCATGGTGATGTGGTCTCCCAGAAGGCTTATAGCATTGCCAATGCGGCAAACCGGGTATACGTAAGCCCGCAGGGCTACCTGGAGTGGGATGGTTACCAGGTTGCTTATTTTTTCCTGAAAGGCACCCTGGAAAAGCTGGGCATCGAACCGCAGATATTCTATGCAGGCAAGTTCAAAAGCGCTACCGAGCCTTTCCGCACAGACCGGATGACGCCGGAAAACGAATTGCAGACATCGGTATGGCTGCAGGACCTGTATGCCCATTTCCTGGTGCAGGCTGCGGAGGCCCGGAAAACCGATACGGCCACGCTTCGCCGGCTGGCCAATGAAGGAGCGATACAGACGGCTGCCGATGCCCTGCAGTACAAACTGGTGGATGCCGTGAAATACGATGACGAGGTAAAGGACGAGATCAAAACACGGCTGCAAACCGGTAAATATGATAAGACCAATTTCATTACCATCAATACCTACCGGGAGGCGGTACGCCCCGGCCGGAATGGGAAGGACCGGATCGCGCTGATCTATGCCGAAGGCGATATCGTGGATGGCAACGGCGGCGAGGGCATGATCGGCAGCGATCGCTACCGCACGCTCATCCGCAAAGCCAGGCTGGACAAATCCATCAAAGCAATTGTGTTCCGCATCAACTCCGGTGGCGGCAGTTCGCTGGCCAGCGAAAATATCTGGCGGGAGCTGGCGCTGGCAAAAAAAGAAAAACCAGTTATCGTGAGCTTTGGCGATGTGGCGGCATCGGGCGGATACTATATTGCGTGTGCGGCGGACAGTATTTTTTGCCTGCCGACCACCATCACCGGCTCCATTGGTGTGTTCGGCATTATCCCGAACATGGAAGCCTTTTTCCGCGACAAGCTGGGCGTCACCTTTGACGGAGTAAAGACCGGGCCCTATGCCGATGCAGGGGCCATCTACCGGCCCATGACGGAAAACGAAAAGAAAATGGTGCAGGCCAGCATTGAACTGATCTATACCCAGTTCAAACAACGGGTGGCCGATGGCCGCAAAAGAGATACGGCATACGTGGACAGCATCGCACAGGGCAGGGTATGGACAGGCCTGCGGGCAAAAGAGATCGGCCTGGTGGACCGGTTTGGCGGGCTGGAAGATGCTGTGAGGGCGGCGGCTGCCAAAGCAAAGCTGACCGATTACCGCGTGAGCGAGTATCCTGAACCGTCCAATGTATTCGACCGGTTTTTCGGCAGGTCTGCCGATCCGATGAACTATTCCCAAAAAATGAAAGCGGAACTGGGCGAAGAAAACTACCAGGTATACCAGGAGCTGAAACGGGTGCAGGAAATGACCCGTACCGTGCAGGCGAGGTTGCCGTTCCGGTTTGTTGTTCAATAAACTGTTCGAGGTTCGGGTATTTGAGGTTCGATGTTCGGGGTTTGATGTTGGGATCGTCTAAGCGGGAAATCACCTTCTTTCTCCGGAGTGGGCTTAACCCCGAACTTCCAACATCGAACCTCAAACGTTTTTATTAGGTTTGCGCACAATTCTTTTTGATGGCCAACCCTTACAGTCAGTCGAAGGCGCTCTGGGCGATCACCCGGGCCAGCTTCAAAGCTATTTTCGCACAACCGACGGCTATTGTATTCAGCTTATTGTTCCCGATTATTTTCATCCTCATCTTCGGTGCATTTGGCGACAGGGGCGCGCCCAGCTACCGCATCGCCATTACCCCGCAAAGCGATACGGCCAACCAGTTTTATCAATCCCTGCGCAGCAACCAGGTCATACGCATTGCACACTATGCAGACACTGTTGCAATGAACCGTGAGCTCGAAAAGGGGCAGCTGACCGCGGTACTTGGCATCCGGGAGATCAAAGATTCTCTCCGGTCGCCGCAGTATGTTCTCAGCCTGCGAACTACCTATGCCAGCGCGAATACCTTTGGACAGTTCAAGCAGGCCCTGGATTATTTTAAGCTGCGCTTCGAAGCTGCCCTGCCGGGCAATCACCAGGAGCATGTGCAGGTCGAAAAGGAAGTGATCACCGAGGGAACTAAATTCCGCCAGATTGACTTCGTGTTGCCGGGCCAGCTGGGTTTTTCCATTCTTTTTTCCACGCTGTTCGGCATTGCCTTTTTATTTTTCACGCTGCGGGAGCAGCTGGTGCTGAAACGGTTTTACGCTTCGCCGGTCAACCGCATTCATATTCTGTTGGGTATCGGCATGAGCCGCCTGTTTTTCCAGCTGGTGAACGTGGTGGTGCTGATCCTGTTCGGCCATTTTTTCCTTCATTTCACGCTGCAGCATGGACTATTGACGTTTGTGGAAATGCTGGCGCTGTCTGTCGTGATGCTCTTCCTGCTGATGGGCGTTGGCTTCATCTTCAGCAGCATTGCCCGGAGCGATTCGTACATCCCGCTGCTCATTAACCTGTTCGGGTTTCCGCAGATGCTGCTGTCCGGTACGTTCTTTCCCATCACGGTATTTCCCAAATGGCTGCAAAGCTTTTGCGATATCCTGCCCCTCACCCAGTTCAACAATGCCATGCGGAAGATCTCGTTCGAAGGGCTGCATATTTATGATGTATGGAAGGAGATCGGTATCCTTGGTATCTGGATCGCGGTGATCTATATCATTCTGGTGCGGGTGATCAAGTGGGAGTAACCAATCGTAATCGTCAAGAAAATCGATAATCATGCGTTTCATCCGGTTATTGCTGATCAGCTTCGTAGCCCTGTTCCTGGTCGTAACAGGCATTTCCCTGTTGATTCCCTCGCATGTCCGCATCTCCAAAGCCATCGACATCAAGGCCAGCCGCGATTCCATCCTCACGCAGCTGGCCGACCCGGCACAATGGCCGCACTGGTATCCCCGCCTGGATAGCGCACAGCTTTTCCGCGAAGCCGGGCAGGTAAAAGGCGTATCTCTGAACGACCGTGCCGGCACCCTCATTGTCCTCACCCGGCAGAGCCCGGATGAAGTGGTCACCGAATTCAAAGGCCACAGGATGAAGCAGTTGATCAGCGGCTGGAACCTGATCCCGGCTGCCGACAGCACCACCGTCACCGTGCAGTGGTACATGGATTTTTCGCTGCGCTGGTACCCCTGGGAGAAGTTTTCCAGCCTGGTGCTGGAAAAAACCTATGGCCCTGTGATGGAGCAGGGACTCGCCCGGCTCAAAAAGCTGGTGGAAAACTAAAGTAGGGACAGGCGGTTCGGATAGCATCGGTTCAGGGTTAACTTTAGAGTCCTTAATCAATAAAACTCTGAACCATGAAACAGGTACTACTGGCTGTAGCGGCATTTATTGCTGTGACGGCCTGCGGCCAGGAACGCAAGAGCCCTCATGAAACGTTGAGCAACGACCAGGTTTCCGTCACCTATGGACGGCCCTATAAAAAAGACCGCGTGATCTTCGGCGGCCTGGAGCCCTATGGCAAAGTATGGCGGCTTGGTGCCGACGAGGCCACCACCATTACGTTCAACGAAGACGTAAGCTTTGGCGGCAAACCCATCAAAGCAGGTACCTATACCCTGTTTGCCATTCCCAACGAAGACAGCTGGGGCATCATTCTCAACAGTGTGCCCGGTCAGTGGGGCGCCTATGATTATGAAAAGCACAAGGACAAGGATGTGGCCCATGTGGCCGTGCCGGTGCAAAAGCTGGATAAGGTGGTGGAGCAGCTCACCATCAGCTTCCCGGAAGGCTCCTCGCTCCTGCGTATCGAGTGGGACAAGACCCGCGTGGAAGTTCCCCTCGGTTTCTAGCCTGGCAGCCTGATAAATCTTTGCCACGGAGCACGGATCCTTGTATTCGTGTGCCCGTGGCTTTTCTTTTTTCCAATATGCTGAAGTAGGGGACACTGATGCAACGCCCGGGCCTGTTTGGTTGTCAGGCATGATACCTGGATAAATGGATGAACAAAAACTGGTAAAAGACTGCCTGAAGGGAAAGCTGCAGGCACAGCGGGAGCTCTACGAGCGTTTTGCCGAAAAAATGCTCGGGGTTTGCTATCGCTATACCCGTTCCATGCGCGATGCCGAAGACGTGCTGCAGGAAGGATTTGTCAGGGTCTTTCATCACCTGGCACAATACAAACAGGAGGGCGAGCTCGGCGCCTGGATCCGCCGCATCATGGTCAATACCGCCCTGAACTTCCTGAAGCGCCACCGCAAATACCAGGAAGAAATGTTTTTTACCGAAGAATACCTGCACCCGGTGACCAATGACGACCCGGCCCTGAGGCTGCAGGCCAAGGAGCTGGCCGACCTGATCCGCCAGCTGCCGCAGGGCTACCAGGTCATCTTCAACCTGCATGCCGTGGAGGGCTATACGCACGTGGAAATCGGGGAGATGCTGGGCATCAGCGACGGTACGTCGCGTTCGCAATACGCACGGGCCAGGAACCTGCTGATCACCTGGATCGAAAAACATTCACAGCATAAACAGGAACGCTATGCCGGAAAATGAATTTGAAAAGGCGGTGCAGCAGCGGATGGAGGAGCTACGGCTGCCTCCTGCACCGTCCGTGTGGCTCCGTGTGGAGGAGGAGCTGAAAAAGAAAAGGAAGCGCCGCATCGGCTTCTTTTTCCTGTTGCTGGTAGGGCTGACTCTGCTGGGCTATTCGGGCTACCTGCTGTCCGGCCATCATCGTGCGCCTGTGCAGGCCGGGCAAAAGGAAGTTGTTGCAAAACCGGTTGCGGATACCACCACGATTCATGTACCTACTGATCATACAAAGCAGGATATTGCAATAAAGAACGATACACCCGTTGCAGGAACTGCTGCTGCGGATCAGAAAACACCAGCCCAAACCACGGCAACGAACGGGGCGGTTATACAGGGAAGCCGGCAGTTGTTACCGGCCGGGCCATCCCCAACCAACCGGGTTGTATCGGCTGTGCCCCGTAAAGCCTATTCTGCCACGTCCTCTCCGGCTGTCGCACCCGTACAGCAACAGCCTGTACCGGTACCCGTTAACACACCGGTCACCACAGGCGCAGACGGCAGACAGGACAGCCCTGTTATCACTGCGATGCAGGATATGCCAGCGGCGGGTAAACCCGATACCCTGGTCCTGGCCACCGTTGCTGACCGGCCGGACACAACGGCTTTCACAGCAGCAATCGGCCGGCAACCCGATAGCCTGGCAGAAAAGAATACCGACCCGCTGGCGGCCATCCAAAAGAAAAAGGATTCGAAGCTCCGGTTCGGGATCGATCTGTCGGCCGGCATCACTACCAGCCGCAACAACCTTTTTTCCCTGCAGACACCCGCCTACAGTGCTGATTTCCCTTATTCCAGCCCTAGTTCATCCACCGGCGGCAGCACGCCCATCGCCCCGCCTTCGCTCATCCGGGCCGGGCCTTCGGTAAGAATAGGAGGGCTGGCAGAGCTGTCTCTTTCCCGGCGCAGCCGCATGGCGGCCGGCCTCAGGTATACCTACCTGTCCGAAAAAATAAAAGTCGGCAACTATCGCGATACCGCGGTCCTCTCCAACAGCTACCTGGGCAATAGCATCAGCCTCACCGGCATCTACCGCGGCCCTCAAAGCAAACCGCATACAAACCGCTATCACTTTATCGAGCTGCCTATCTGGTACCGGCTCCGGCTCGGCAACGGAAAGCTGCCGCTGACCTGGAATGCAGGTCTGTCGGCCGGCTACCTGCTCGGCACCAATGCCCTGGTATACGATACGGCGGCCGGGGGTATTTACGTGCACAACCTCAAAGCGCTGCGCCGCTTCCAGGCTTCCGTCAATACGGGTTTTTCGTTACGGTTTGGCCGGCAGGGTGGCCTGGAGTGGTCGGTTGGACCCGAATTTTCAATGGCGCTGACGCAACTGGTCAGGCAGGAGCCATTTATTAAAAAGCGTTACCTGCTCTACGGCGGTATATCGGTACGCCTGCTTTGGCCGCCGATAAAAAAATAAGTGCAACGTTTCTTTCAAAGCGGTTGTCAACCCTGGCAAAACCTGCTTGTATGAAAGGATTTCCCGCTATTCAATTACTGGCTTATACGCTGATCGCGCTGCCGGTACTTTTTTCCGCCTGTGTAAAGGACAACTGTAAAAAAGAGCATACGTACGTCTATTACCAGCCGGTATTCAAAACAAAGAATGAAGTAAGAGCCAATATCAAAAGCAATGCTCCGCGTGCTATAGAAACGCCTGGCAAGATCTGTATCCTGGGTCCTACCATTTTCCTGAACGAGCCGGACAGGGGCATCCACATCATCGACAATACCAATCCGGCCCGGCCGCGCAACATCGCTTTCGTCGACATACCCGGCAACATGGATATCGCCATCAAGGGAAATATACTCTATGCCGATCTGTTTACCGACCTGGTAGCGCTGGATATCAGCAACCCGGCCGATGTGAAAGTGAAAAAGATCGTGGAAGGCGTGTTCCCGTACCGCGTGTATGGCAATGGTTTTGTGCAGGCCAATAACCAGGATCATATCATTACGGAATGGGTGCGCAGGGATACCACCGTGACCGAAAGCTGTTCGGAAGGAGACGTGATCGTCTTTTTCGATTCCAACGTGTTCCTGGCCTCTTCTGCATCAGGTGGAACCGCTTCACCGGTCGGCAAAGGCGGTTCCATGGCCCGGTTTACCATCATGAACAACCGGCTGTATACCGTGGGCACGGACGACCTGGATGTGTTCAATATTACCAATGCGGCCGATCCGGTGCACGGCAACCGCGTCAGCGTGGGCTGGAACATCGAGACCATCTACCCGTTCAAAAACAACCTGTTCATCGGTTCGCAAACAGGCATGTTTATTTACAACGTCACCAACCCGGATGTACCGGTGCAGGCCGGCCAGTTCAGCCATGTCAGAAGCTGCGACCCGGTGATTGCCGATGATAACTATGCCTATGTAACCCTGCGGTCGGGCAACGTTTGCCAGGGCTTTACCAACGAGCTGGATATCGTAAAGCTGAATAACCTGAGCAATCCTGCATTGCAGAAAGTATACCCGCTTACCAACCCGCACGGCCTGTCCAAAGACGGCGACCTGCTCTTTATCTGCGATGGAAAAGACGGGTTGAAAGTATACAATGCCGCCAACGTGATGAGCCTGCAGCTGATCAGTACCATCGGTACCATCGATGCCTACGACGTGATCGCGATGGATCATATTGCACTTACGGTAGCCAAAGACGGCTTGTACCAATACGATTATTCCGACCCGGTCAATATCCGCCTGCTGAGCAAGCTCACGGTCGCTCCCAAATAATGTATCACCATGAGAATAATTATCCTGGCCTTGCTGCTGCCGGTCGTGGCTATTGCACAAAAAGAAAAGAATGCTGCCGTGGGCTGGCGGGTGAACGCCGCCTCCGGTGTCATCACCGGTGAGAGTGCGGCTAAACCCCTGTACCAGTTTTCCGGAGGCATCACCTATGCCCGCTTTTTCAGCGGCATCGGCATCGGGTACGACAAATACCGGTTCAACACCATTCCCGTCTTTGCCGACTGGCGCATGGATGTAGATCACAGCCGGCAGACCTACCTGTACGTGCAGCCGGGATATGGCTTTACCGCCGGCAATAACCCCGAAGAGCCTGAATACGGAAGGGTAGCCGATCGCCTGAAAGGCGGTTTCAGCCTGGATGCCGGCATTGGATATCGCCTGGCTGTGGGTAAACGCAACGGGTTTTTGCTCAGTGCAGGCTACGGCCTGAAATACATGGTGCATGAAAAGACTTACCTGTACTGCGCAACCTGCGATACTGACCCGGTCACCGACACTTATCGCTACCGGTTTGGCCGCATCCTGCTCAAGGCGGGCTGGGAATTCGGAAGCAGGGGCCGCTGACTGTTATTGTGAACGAAGGAATTTGATATTGCGCTGCATGCCTTTCCATTTGGTGCGGCTGATGGGGGAGTGGCGAAACACTTCGCGGAACGTTTCTTCCGTCATAGCCTCCCATTCGGCCGACGAAAGGTTCAGCACTTCCGGTATCGGTGTGAACGCCGGCTCGGCTGTAGGACGGCTGAACCGGTTCCAGGGGCATACATCCTGGCAGGTATCGCAGCCAAAGGCCCAGTTATCGAACTTGTTTTTTTCAGGCGATGGGATCAGCATGTCCTTCAGCTCGATGGTGTAATAGGAAATGCACTGGCTGCCGTTGACCACTTTGTCCGGCAGGATGGCACCGGTAGGGCAGGCATCGATGCAGCGGGTGCAGCTGCCGCAATAATCTTTTGCAAAAGGATCGTCGTAGTCCAGCGACAGGTCGGTGATCAGCGTGGCGATAAAGAAGAAGGAACCGCTTTGCTTAGTGATCAGGTTGCCGTTCCGGCCGATCCACCCCAGCCCGCTTCGCTGCGCCCAGCTGCGCTCCAGCACGGGCGCCGAGTCCACAAACCCACGCCCGTTTATTTCGCCGATCTCTTCGCGCAGCTGCTGCAGGAAATGATTCATCTGCGCCCGGATCACCTCGTGGTAGTCCTGGCCGTAGGCATATTTGGCGATCCGGACCGCCTCTTTTTCCTGCTCCCGGGCGGGGTAATAGTTTTTTAACAAGGTAATAACAGACCTGGCGCCGGGCACCAGCCGGGTGGGGTCTACCCGAAGCTCAAAATGGTTTTCCATGTAGCGCATGGAGCCTTGCATATCCTGCCCGAGCCATTGTTCAAGACGGGCGGCGTCTTCGTGCAGCCGTTCGGCCCGGGCGATACCGCAAAAATCGAATCCCAGCCCTGAGGCTGTGTTTTTGACAAAACGGGTATGGGCAGACCGAAAATCCAGGATAACAGGGGTTGAAACAGCAAAGATACAGCAGACCGGTTGTGTATTTTTTGTATCATTGTCCCGGAATGTTTTGACCACCTAAACCACCACTTATGTTCTTGCGGCTAACCATGGCGTTCCTGCTTTCCATCTGCATCCGGGAAAGCGGGGCGCAGGATAAATCCAATGCGAAATTTGGCAAACTAACCCCGGCGGATTTTGCGACCAATGTGTACAGCATCGACAGCAGCGCCAATGCGGTGATCATTGCCGATATCGGCTCCACCAAAATGGTGGGCAATACCAAGGGCACTTTTTCACTGGAGTTCAAAAATTACAGGCGGGCACATATCCTCAGCAAAAACGGCTATGATATTGCCAACGTGGAAATATATCTCTATACCAACGGAAATGCCGAGGAGGAACTGGACAACCTGAAAGCGGTGACCTACAACCTGGAAAATGGCAAAGTAGTAGAGACCAAACTCGATGTAAAAGCTGCCGTGTTCAAGGATAAGGTGAGCAAAAACCTGGTCATTAAGAAATTTACGTTTCCCAATATCAGGGAAGGTTCCATAATCGAGTACGAATACAAGATCCAGTCGGATTTTGTATTCAACCTGCAGCCCTGGGCCTTCCAGGGCGATTATCCCCGCCTGTGGAGCGAGTACATCGTGAGCATCCCGGAGTTTTATTATTATGTGACGCTGGCACAGGGCTACCAGCTTTTTCATATCAAAGACCGGAAGGACCACACGGATAATTTTACCGTTACCGTTAACGATGGTACCTATGCCAATGAGCGTTCCACGTTTACGGCGGGGGTGACCGATTTTCGCTGGGTGCTGAAAGAAGTGCCGGCGCTGAAAGAAGAAAGTTTTACCTCCACGCTGGCCAACCATGTGTCACGCATTGAATTTCAGCTGGCGGAAGTGCGTCATCCCTTTACACCGCGTAATATCATGGGTACCTGGCAGACCACCTGCCAGGAATTGCTGAAAGACGAAGACTTTGGCGCCCAGCTGGACAAAGACAACGGCTGGCTGAACGACGTGATGGACGAAGCCACCGGAGGAACAAAGGACAAGCTGGAAGCCGCACGCCGCATTTTTGTTTATGTGCGCGATCACATGACCTGCACCGGTTACAACCGCAAATACCTGGAGAAACCGCTCCGCACCGTGCTCAAAGGCCGCAATGGTAACGAGGCCGAGATCAACCTGTTGCTGACCGCCATGCTGCGCAAGGCCGACCTGGCCGCAGACCCGGTGATGCTGAGCACCCGCTCTCATGGATATGCGTATGCGCTGTACCCGCTGATGGACCGTTTCAACTACGTGGTGACGCGGTTGCGGCTCGATGGCAGGGAATACTACCTGGATGCCAGCCACCCGCGCCTGGGTTTCGGCCGGCTGGGATACGAATGCTACAACGGTCATGCCCGCGTGATCAATGCCGAAGCCACGCCATTGGAGTTTCTGGCCGACTCGCTGATAGAAAAAAAGGTGACCTCGGTGTTCATGATCAATGACGAGCACGGACATCTTACCGGCAGCATCCAGCAATCGCCCGGGTACTTCGAGTCGTACAGCCTGCGCGGGCAGATCATGGACAAAGGGCAGGATTATGTGTTTGAAAACATTAAAAAATCGTTCAATGCCGACATCGAGATAATGGAACCGGCTATCGACTCGGTAAACCGGTACGATGATCCGCTGGCCATCCGGTATAAGTTTAACCTGAAAACGGATAACGAGGACATTATCTATTTCAACCCCATGTTTGGCGAAGCCTGGAAGGAAAATCCATTCAAGTCGGCCCACCGCTATTACCCGGTAGAAATGCCTTACGCTTTTGACGAAACCTACCTGCTGCGGATAGACGTGCCGGCCGGGTATGTGGTGGATGAACTGCCCAGGCAGATGGTGGTAAAGCTCAACGAAGACAACGACGGCATGTTCGAGTACCGGTTGTCCGAATCGGGCGGTGTCATCTCGCTCCGGTCGCGGCTGCGCATCAACCGTGCTTATTTTCAGCCGGACGAGTATGATATGCTGCGGGAGTTCTTCAACCTGGTGGTGAAGAAACATGCCGAACAGATCGTCTTCAAAAAGAAAAGTTAGCGTATGAGGAAGCTGTGTGTTTTACTGGTCCTTTGCGTGATGCTGGTACAGGCCCGTGCCGGCGATGAGTATGCTGTATTCCTTATCGACCCTGCGCTGAAGAAAAACTCAAACGTGGTGAAAAGGGTGGATGACCGGCAGTTCGTACTCAAAAACCCCGGCGAAGCCTGGTTTAAACGAAAATACGTCCTCACTGTTTTTAACGAAAAGGGAGACGAGCAGGCGGAGTTTACCCAGCTGTACAATAAGTTCATCGAAATAAGGTCTATCGAGGGCAGTTTGTACGATGCGTTCGGCAAGGAATTAAAACGCGTAAAGAACAAGGACATCCAGGACCTGAGCGGCGTGGACGACAATAGCCTGATGGATGACAGCCGGTACAAATCGCATAGCTTTTACTACAAAGTATATCCTTATACCGTCTGCTACGAAGTGGAGCTGAAGTACAATGGTACCATGTTCTATCCGGAATGGTTTCCGCAATCCCGTTCGCTGATGGGGGTAGAAGAGAGCCGGTTCGACTTCAGCTGCCCGGAAAACTATGAGTTCAGGTACAAAGCATTCCGGTATGACAAGGATCCGGTGGTAACCCGGGATAAAGGAACAAAAACCTATACCTGGCAGGTGAAAAATCTTCCCGCGTTTATCGGCGAACCATATTCGCCGGGTATCCGACAGCTGGCCCCGCTCGTATTGTTCGGGCCCACCGAGTTTGAAATGCAGGGGTACAAAGGCAATATGCGGAACTGGCAGGACCTGGGCAAATTCATTTATTCGCTCAAGCAGGGCCGGGACGAGCTGCCGGCAGATGTAAAACAGGCTGTGCACCAGCTGACGGATCAGCTGAGCGACCCGTCAGAAAAAGTGAAAGCGCTGTACGGATACCTGCAGCAGAACACGCGGTACATCAGTATCCAGCTTGGCATCGGCGGCTGGCAACCCTTCGATGCAAAATTTGTGGCCGCCAAAAAATACGGCGATTGCAAAGCATTGTCCAACTACATGTATGCCTTGCTGAAGGAAGCCGGCATTCCTTCGAACTATACGGTGATCAAAGCCGGGGAAGGCGAGGAAGATATCTTTTCAGATTTTCCTTCTTCGCAGTTCAACCACGTAATCCTGAGCGTACCACTTTCCCGCGATACGCTCTGGCTGGAATGTACGGACCAGTTCCGGGCGCCGGGCTATATGGGCGGCTTTACGGGCAACCGCGAGGCGCTGGTGATCGATGAAAATGGCGGCAGGCTGGTGCGCACGCCCGCGTATAAGATGCAGGACAACCTGCAGGTAAGAAATATTAAGGCTGTGCTGGGTGATGACGGCACACTCCGGGCGCAGGTGACCGGTCGCTATACCGGCATGCAGCAGGACGAACTGCAATGGACCCTTCACCGCTTTACCAAAGAAAAGATGAAGGAGCAGCTGCACGAGCAGTTCGATTTTGCCACCTATGAAGTGGAGCAGTTCGGGTACAAAGAAAACCGTGGGGTGTTGCCGGAGATCGATGAATCGCTTACCATTACAGTGAGCAACTATGCTACCATCACGGGCAGGCGTTTATTCATCGTGCCCAATGTGATGACCCGCTCCTCCCAGAAGCTCACGGCCGACTCCACCCGTAAGTACGAGGTGCAACTGACGATGGAATACCGCGATGTGGATACGGTGGTCATCGACCTGCCCAAAGGTTACGAAGTGGAGGCGCTGCCCAAAGATGTGATGGTCACCAGTCCCTTTGGACGTTATTACAGCGCTGTCAAACTTGCGGACAATCAATTGGTATATTACCGCACAATGGAGCGGTTCAGCGGCCGCTACCCGGCCAGTCAATACGGCGAGCTCGTGAAGTTTTACGAGACCATCCACAAGGCCGACCGCAACCGCGTGGTGCTGGTGAAGAACGAGCCGCTCAAAGCTTTCTGATCCCGGCAGGCCGCTTCTGTCTTAAAAGCGCTGCAAGGGCCGGTAAGCCTTAAGGGGTACCCCGCAGGCGATTAGCTCACTACGGCATAAACCTTATAGGATTATTCCCGCTGAGTATATTCATCATGGACAGCTTGCCGGCACCTGTTGGTCGAGGGTTCTTTTCAGGTCTTGGTAAAGGCCGGCTTTTTCATGGTCCAGCGGCTGTTTGGTAAAAATGAGCAGGGCATACCCCCTGCAGAAATCCACCCAGGGCCAGGTACCTGCAAAATCAGGGCTGGCCAGCACCATTGCTTTCCCGTCTTTCTCCTTTACGGCCCAGCCGCCCAGTGCATAGTTGAGCCCGGCGGCCGCGGCAGGTGAATAGCTGATCAGTGCAGGCGTGGTTTGCACCTGCAGCAGCCTGTCGATGCTCTCTGCGCTGAGCACCTGCTTGTCTTTGTATTTCCCCTTGTTCAGCAGCATGGCCAGGAAGTGCATGAAATCATCAGGCGTGGATAAAGCGCCGGTGGAGGGATTGATCGCGCTGCCGTCGGTGGTGGTAAAGGTGGTGCGCCGCATCTCCAGCGGGTTGAGCAGCCGTTGCTTCATCAGCAGGTCGAATTTTTTCCGGCTGATCACTTCCAGCACCCGCGCAGCAATATTCAGCCCGGCATTGCCGTACCAGAAGTCCTGCCCGGCATTGGTGCGGATAGGCCTTGCCGCCACGGCGTTCACTTCTTCCTCCAGCGAGGCGAATTTTTTACGCTGGAAGATCTTTTTGCCTTCATCCTCGATCCCGGTCAGGTGGGCCAGGCAGTGGCGGATGGTGATATAGTTTTTATTGTACCGCTCAAATTCGGGCAGCCATTTCGCCACCTTGTCGTCGAGCGAGAGCTTGCCTTCTTCCACAAAGCTCATCAGGAGCGCCGCAGTCAGCCACTTGCTGCAACCGCCCAGGGATGCCTGGGTTTTGCTGAGGAAGTTGCCCATCTCTTTTTTATAAGCCAGCGTATCGTCTTTCCAGACCATCACGACCACATCAGTACCCAGCGTTTTTTGCTCCGCCTGCAGCTGCTGCTCCAGTTCCGGGTAGGCGGTTTGCGCACGCAGCGGCTGTAAGAATAGCAGGAAAACGCCTAACAGACTGCATTTCAGGCAGGTTGTAATAACTTTAGCTGACATAGTTTCCGTGATTTTTGGCCTGGATTGTGTTTTGCTGAAACAGGTAAAGTTATTTGATTTTCCATCCCGGGCCACGCCGATGCGGGCCGGTATAAGTAACTTTTAACGATTTAAAAATCCTGAATCAAAGATATGAACCTTGGAAATTTTACCATAAAAGCAGCTGAGGCGTTCCAGCAGGCCCAGCAGATCGCCTTCAATGCAAAGAACCCGAATATCGAGACGGAGCACATCCTGAAGGCGCTCCTGGAGCAGGAAGACTCTCCTGTGGAGTATTTATTGAAAAAGAACAATGTGACCGTGAACCTGGTAGACAGCAAGCTGGACGAACTGATCCAGAAACTGCCGTCTGCATCGGGCGACCCGGCACAGCAGATCAGCCGCGAGGCCAACAACGTGGTGCTGAGGGCCGGAGCTGTGCTGAAGCAGTTCAAAGACGAGTTTATCACGCCGGAGCACCTGCTGCTGGCGATCGTGCAGGGCAACGATGCAGCTGCCAAGCTGCTGAAGAATACTGGCCTGAGCGAAAAAGGGCTGATCGCTGCCATCAATGAACTGAGAAAAGGTGAAACCGTAACGTCGCAAACGCAGACGCAGGAATTCAATGCCCTGAACAAATATGCCAAGAACCTGAATGAAATGGCCCGGCAGGGCAAACTGGACCCGGTGATCGGGCGTGATGAAGAGATCCGCCGCACCCTCCATATCCTGTCCCGCCGTACCAAGAACAACCCGATCCTGGTGGGTGAACCGGGCGTGGGTAAAACGGCTATCGCGGAGGGCATTGCCCATCGTATCGTGAATGGCGATGTGCCGGAAAACCTGAAGTCCAAGATCATCTATGCGCTCGATATGGGCCTGCTGATTGCCGGGGCCAAATACAAAGGCGAGTTTGAAGAACGCCTGAAGGCTGTGGTGAAAGAAGTAAGCGGCAGCGATGGCGAGATCATTTTGTTTATCGACGAGATCCATACGCTGGTAGGAGCCGGCGGCGGCGAAGGCGCCATGGATGCCGCCAACATCCTGAAGCCGGCCCTGGCCCGGGGTGAGCTGCGGGCAGTCGGCGCCACCACGCTGAACGAATACCAGAAGTTTTTTGAAAAAGATAAGGCACTGGAACGCCGCTTTCAGAAAGTACTGATCGACGAGCCTACGGTGGAAGATGCCATTTCCATCCTGCGCGGGCTGAAAGACCGGTACGAGACGCACCACCATGTACGCATCAAGGATGAGGCGATCATTGCGGCCGTGGAACTGTCCAGCCGCTATATTACCGACCGTTTCCTGCCCGACAAGGCCATCGACCTGATCGATGAAAGCGCGGCCAAGCTGCGCCTGGAGATGAACTCCATGCCCGAAGAGCTGGACAAGCTGGAACGGCAGATCCGCCAGCTGGAGATCGAGCGGGAAGCCATCAAGCGGGAAAATGATGAAACCAAGCTGAAGGAGCTCAACACCGAGATCGCTAACCTGTCGGTAGAGCGCGATACGCTGAAAGCAAAGTGGAAGGAAGAAAAGGAGCTTGTTGAGAAAGTGCAGAATGCCAAAGCCGGTATCGAAACCCTGAAGCAACAGGCAGAGCGCGCCGAGCGCGAAGGCGATTACGGCAAGGTGGCCGAAATACGTTACGGTAAGATAAAAGAACAGGAAGAACTGATCGCCGGCTTGTCCAAGCAGATACAGGAAGGCGGTGAAAAACGCCTGCTGAAAGAAGAAGTGGATGCCGAAGACATTGCCGAAAGTGTGGCCAAGTCAACCGGCATACCGGTGACGAAGATGCTGCAAAGCGATAAAGAAAAGTTATTGAACCTGGAGGCGCATTTGCACGAACGGGTGGTGGGCCAGGACGAAGCGATCACCGCGGTAGCCGATGCCATCCGCAGGAGCCGTGCCGGTCTGCAGGATCCGAAAAAGCCGATCGGCTCATTCATCTTCCTGGGTACGACCGGTGTGGGTAAAACCGAGCTGGCCAAGGCGCTGGCCGAATACCTGTTTGACGATGAAGGTATGATGACCCGCATCGACATGAGCGAATACCAGGAAAAGCATACCGTGAGCCGCCTGGTGGGCGCCCCTCCGGGCTATGTGGGCTATGATGAAGGCGGCCAGCTGACCGAAGCGGTACGCCGCAAGCCCTACAGCGTGGTGCTGCTGGATGAAATAGAAAAAGCGCATCCCGACGTATGGAACGTGCTGCTGCAGGTGCTGGACGATGGCCGCCTGACCGACAACAAAGGCCGCGTGGTGAATTTCAAGAATACGATCATCATCATGACCAGCAATATCGGCAGCCAGCTGATCATGGATGCCTTTGAAGATGTGAATGAAAAGAACGTGGAGGATGTGACGGAAAAAGCGAGAAGAGAAGTGATGAACCTGCTGCGTCAAACCATACGGCCCGAGTTTCTGAACCGCGTGGACGAGATCATCATGTTCCAGCCGCTGCTGAAAAAGCAGATCATGGGCATCGTGAAGATACAGCTCGACAACCTGAAGCGGCTGGTGGCACAGAGCGGTGTGTATCTCCAGTTCAGCGATTATGCGCTGGAGTTCCTGGCCGACCAGGGCTTTGACCCGCAGTTTGGCGCCCGCCCGCTGAAGCGGCTGATCCAGAAAGAGATCGTGAACCAGCTTTCCAGGCGCATCCTGGCCGGCGATATCGATAAGACACACCCGGTGCTGGTAGATGTGTTTGACAATACAGTGGTGTTTCGCAACGAGACA
>JBEVLT010000323.1:0-3771 GCA_040509055.1 Chitinophagaceae bacterium | reverse complement strand
CTCCGGAAAAACCCGGAAAAGTGTGAAGAAGTCCGCTAACCCAGCGCTGAAAGGCGTTCCGCGACTTGTTAACGCCCTTTTCCACACAATGTTGATATTTGAAGGTTTGAAATTCTCTTTGCAAAAAATACTTTCGTAATACCTCAAGCCCCAGACGAAAACAAGGATACCCCTTTAAATTCTTTTTATTATGGCCAGTAAAGTAAAGTTGTCCCGCGAAGCGGGATTGCAGTTTCGTCGCCGCTATACGAGCGACGCTGTCAATGTCTTTGACATGTTTGAGTATGATTACCGTACCTCGGTGATCAGGAACCCTTCCGGGGAAACGGTTTTTGAAATGAACAACGTGGAGGTGCCCAGGCAATGGAGCCAGATCGCCACGGATATACTGGCGCAAAAATATTTCCGCAAGGCGGGCGTGCCGCAGCCGGATGGCACCCTGGGCCGCGAAACATCGGCCAAGCAGGTGGCGCACCGCCTGGCCAACTGCTGGCGCGTATGGGGGGAAAAATACGGGTATTTTGCTTCGGCGCAGGATGCGCAGATATTTTACGAGGAACTGGTGTATTCCATCCTGAACCAGATGTGCGTGCCCAACAGCCCGCAGTGGTTCAATACCGGCCTGTATGAAAGCTATGGTATCAAAGGCAAGCCGCAGGGTCACTATTATGTGGACCCTATTGACGGCGAGCTCAAAAAATCGACTTCGGCGTACGAGCGTCCCCAGCCGCATGCCTGCTTTATCCTGAGCGTGGAAGACGACCTGGTGAATGACGGCGGTATCATGGACCTGTGGGTGCGCGAGGCCCGCATTTTTAAATACGGTTCCGGCGTGGGTACCAACTTCTCCAACCTGCGTGGCGAAGGCGAAAAGCTGAGCGGCGGCGGTACTTCCAGCGGCCTGATGAGCTTCCTGAAGATCGGCGACCGCGCTGCCGGCGCCATCAAATCAGGTGGTACCACGCGGCGTGCTGCCAAAATGGTTTGCCTGGACCTGGACCACCCCGAGATCGTGGAGTTCATCAACTGGAAAGTGGAGGAAGAGAAAAAGGTAGGCGCTCTGATCGGTGCCGGCTATGCTTCCGATTACGAAGGCGAGGCGTATAAAACAGTCAGTGGTCAGAATTCAAACAACTCCGTTCGTATCCCCAATGCCTTTTTCAACAAGCTGAAGGCAGGCGAGGATTGGGAACTGACCGGCCGCATGGACGGACGGGTAATGAAAAAAGTGCCTTCCCGTGAGTTGTGGAACCAGATCGCCTATGCGGCCTGGCGCTGCGCCGATCCGGGTACCCAATACAATACCACCATCAACGAGTGGCATACCTGCCCCGAAGGCGGCGAGATCAGGGCGTCCAATCCCTGCAGCGAGTACATGTTCCTGGACAATACGGCCTGCAACCTGGCATCGGCCAACCTGATGAAATTTTTCGATACGGAGAACAATCACTTCGATATAGAAGGATATGAGTACAACTGCCGCCTGTGGACGGTGGTGCTGGAAGTATCGGTGCTGATGGCGCAGTTCCCCTCCAAGGAAGTAGCGCAGCTAAGCTACGAGTACAGGACCCTTGGATTGGGCTATGCCAACCTGGGTACGATGCTGATGGTAAGCGGCATCCCCTACGACAGTGAAGAGGCCCGGGCCATTGCCGGCGCTATCACGGCCATCATGACCGGTATTGCCTACAAGACCTCGGCCGAAATGGCCCAGGCCCTGGGCGCCTTCCCGCGCTACCAGGAAAACAGGGAGCACATGATGCGCGTGATGCGTAACCACCGCCTTGCTGCTTATGATGCTGACGAATATGAATCGCTGAGCCTGAAGCCGCAGGGTATCAAGGCGCAGTATTGTCCCGACTACATGCTGAAAGCAGCCTGCAAAGCCTGGGATGATGCCGTAGAGCTGGGCGAGCGGTACGGTTATCGTAATGCGCAGGCGACCGTGATTGCCCCTACGGGCACCATCGGCCTGATCATGGACTGCGACACTACCGGCGTAGAGCCTGATTTTGCCCTGGTGAAGTTCAAAAAACTTTCCGGCGGCGGTTATTTCAAGATCATCAACCAGTCGGTACCTGCGGCCCTGAAAAACCTGGGTTACGATGAAAAGCAAACAGACGCGATCATCAAATATGCCGTGGGTTCGGCTTCCTTTGCCGGCGCCCCCTTCATCAACCACCAGACGCTGAGCGAAAAAGGCTTTATCGCCGAAGAGATCAAGCGCCTGGATGCTGCGGTGGTCACGGCTTTCGAGATCGGTTTTGTATTCAACAAATACACGCTGGGCGAAGAATGCCTGCAGCGCCTCGGTTTTGTACCCGAGCAGTACAACGACTTCGAATGGAGCGTGCTGGAAGCGCTCGGGTTCACCGATGAGCAGATCGAAGCCGCCAACGACTATGTGTGCGGTACCATGATGATCGAAGGAGCCCCCTTCCTGAAGGACGAACACCTGCCCGTTTTTGACTGTGCCAATAAATGCGGAAAGAAGGGCGTGCGCTATATCCATGCGCACGGCCATATCCGCATGATGGGCGCCACGCAACCCTTTATCAGTGGCGCCATCTCGAAAACTATCAACCTGCCGCATGAAGCCACAGTGGACGAGATTGCCGATGCGTACCTGCTGAGCTGGGAGCTGGGGCTGAAAGCCTGCGCCCTGTACCGCGATGGTTCCAAACTGTCTCAGCCGCTGAGCAACAAAAGCGACAAGAAAAAGAAACCGGAAGACAAGGCTGCGGTCAGCGAGGCTGCCGAAAGCCAGCCTGCGCCGGCGGCCATGGCCTCCAACATCGTGGACATGAGCAAGCTGACCGTGGAGGAGCTGCTGGAAGAAGTGCAGAAGCGCGTACAATCCTCGCCGGACACCAAGCTGAAACGCAAGCTGGCGAGCATCGTGGAGCGCCGCTCGCTGCCGGCCAAGCGCCGCGGTTTTACGCAAAAAGCCAAGATCAATGGCCAAGCCATCTTCCTGCGTACCGGCGAGTACGGCGATGGTACACTGGGCGAGATTTTTATCGACATGGCCAAAGAAGGCGCCACCATGCGCAGCATGATGAACTGCTTTGCCATTTCTATTTCCATCGGCCTGCAATACGGCGTACCGCTGGAAGAGTTTGTCGATAAGTTTGCCTTTACCAAGTTCGACCCCTCCGGTTTTGTAGAGCACCCGAACATCAAGTCCACGACGTCGATCGTCGACTTCATCTTCCGCGTGCTGGGCTATGAGTACCTGGGTCGTACCGACCTGGTGCATGTGCTGGACAAACCGGAAGTGATGAATACCGGCGCCGACGACTGGGACGAAGTGCCCTCCGGGCTGGAATATGCACAGCCGGCGCAGGAACTGTCCAGCGTACGGATCACGCCTTCGTCAGGAAGCATTGCGCCCCAGCCGGTGAAGAGCCAGCGGGCAGCACAGGCGCTGAAAACGGATACCGCCATGGATGCTGTGAATACGGCGGCCAAGAGCATGCAAAGCGACGCACCTGCGTGCAATGTGTGCGGCCATATCATGATGCGCAGCGGCACCTGCTACAAGTGCCTGAACTGCGGCAACCAGGGCGGATGCAGCTAAGGGATTAAGTTGAATGTGCAATATGTTTACATCCTGCCGGAAGGCGGGATGTTTTTTTATGGAGACTGCAGCGCACATTTATTGAGTGTGTTCTCCTTATCAAATAAACACCCTGCTGCCATAACTATAGCTCTCGCGAAACTCTTTCGGTGTACACCCTTTTTTCTTTTTGAACAGCCGGTTGAAGTTGG
>JBEVLT010000322.1:0-4450 GCA_040509055.1 Chitinophagaceae bacterium | reverse complement strand
AGGTAATTCATACACTTATTGAAGCGTTCATTCTTGTATTTCTGGTGGTGTATTTATTTCTGCAGGATTTCCGGTCAACACTAATTCCTGCCATCGCTGTACCTGTTGCCATTCTCGGAACCTTTTTCTTTATGAGCCTGTTTGGATTTTCAATCAACCTGCTTACCATGTTTGCGCTGGTACTGGCGATTGGAATTGTGGTAGATGATGCGATCGTGGTGGTGGAGGCCGTGCATACCAAAATGGAAAAAGAGCACCTGCCCGCCAGAGCCGCTACCATTAAAAGCATGAGCGAGATATCCGGCGCCATCATTTCTATTACGCTGGTGATGGCCGCCGTGTTTGTCCCTGTCGGGTTCATGCAGGGGCCGGCCGGCATCTTTTATAAACAGTTTGCCTTCACACTCGCCATTGCCATTCTTATCTCGGCATTGAATGCCCTGACGCTGAGCCCTGCCCTGGCAGCCCTGTTCCTGAAAAACAATCACCATCATCCTGCGGGCAAGCCCAAAGGTTTCAAACAACGGTTCTTCAATGGGTTTAATACAGGCTTCACCCATCTGACCAACCGCTACACGCGCAGCCTTCGTTTTTTGATCAAGACAAAATGGGTGGCCATTGCTGCGTTGGTGATCATCACTATTTCAACGATCCTGATGGTGAAGAAAACGCCAACGGGTTTTATCCCGACGGAAGACCAGAGCATCTTCCTGTATTCGCTCAATATGCCGGCCGGCGCCTCTTTGGAGCGCACCAAAAAGGTGGTTGAGCAGGCAGACAGCATCATTGCCACGGTAGAGGCGGTGGAAAAATCGTACAGCGTAGCCGGTATGAATATCATTACCAATGCCACCAGCCCGATCAGCGCATTGGCATTTGTAAAATTGAAAAAGCCGGGCAGCCGCGGGCATACCGAGAATATCGAGAAAATACTTGGCGAGGTCAACCAGAAACTGGCCGTGATCTCTGCTGCCGATCTCTTTACGTTCACACTGCCTACCGTACAGGGCTTTGGCAATACCAATGGTTTTGAGTTCATCCTGCAGGACAGGGCCGGCGGCAAGCTGGAAGACCTCAGCGCCACCGCCTTCGGCTTTATCGGCGAGCTGATGAAGCGGCCTGAGATCATGTACGCGTTCACCACGTTCAATACCAATAACCCGCAATACAAATTGAATGTGGATGAGGCAAGGGCAAAACAGCTGGGCGTTAATATCGGGGAGCTGCTGCAGGCCATCCAGGTATACTACGGCAGTTACCAGGCGTCGGATTTCAACCGTTTTGGCAAGCAATACAAAGTGATCCTGCAATCGGATATTGCTTACCGCATCGATCCGGCTACGCTGAATGATGTGCAGGTAAAGAATGATGCCGGTGAAATGGTGCCGGTAACGGCATTGGTCAGCCTGGAAAAAGTATACGGCCCCGAAACGGTGACAAGGAACAATTTATTTAATGCGGTGACCATTAATGGCATACCCAAGCCCGGTTATAGTTCCGGCCAGGCCCTGAAAGCCGTGCAGGAAGTTGCCGCCAGCTACCTGCCCCGGGGGTATGCTTACGAATGGACCGGGTTGACGCGGGAAGAGCAGCAGTCCGGTTCGCAAACCACCTGGATCTTTATCATGTCGGTCATCTTTGTCTATTTTCTTTTGGCCGCTCAATACGAAAGCTATATCCTGCCGTTAGCCGTTATCCTTTCCGTTCCCACGGGTTTATTAGGTGTGTTTGCTTTCATTAACATGGCCGGCATCGAGAACAATATTTATGTGCAGGTGGGCCTGATCATGCTCATCGGGTTGCTGGCGAAAAACGCGATCCTGATCGTGGAATATGCGGTGCAGCGAAGAAGGGCCGGGCTTTCTATCCGGCATGCCGCCATCGAGGCGGCGCAGCTTCGCTTACGGCCGATACTCATGACGTCTTTTGCCTTCATCGCCGGGCTGATACCCCTGCTGACGGCCACAGGCGCCTCGGCTACGGGCAACCGCTCGATAGGTACCGGTGCTGTGGGTGGAATGCTGACAGGCGTATTGCTGGGCATATTCGTCATCCCGGTATTGTTCAGCATTTTTCAATACCTGCAGGAAAAGGTGGCCCGCAAAAAGATTGCCACCCATGACGAATGGATCATCGACAAGCTGGATGCCGCCAATTAACCACTACAATTTTAAACGCAATCAAATGAGGAAGATTACCAACTATTTTTCAATCATTCTATTCCTGGTGCTGGCAGGCTGCAGGGTGTCGAAGGATATAGCTGTGCCCGGCGCGCCGTTGCCGGACGCTTACAGGGGCGCCAATACCACAGATACCGCCGGTATTGCCGGCCTGCAATGGAAAACATTTTTTACTGATACCAACCTGCAAACATTGATCGACAGCGCTATCGTAAATAACTACGATATGCAAACGGCTGTAAAGAACATAGAAGCCGCGCAGCTGGTCTTTAAACAAAGCAAACTGGGTTATTTGCCCGAAGCAAAACTGCAGGCAACAGGGGCTATCAACAGGCCGTCCGACAACAGCTTGAATGGACTGAGCCTCAGCCAGTTTTTGGGTAGGCCGTATGTGGAAGACTATACGCTGGGCGCCGTGCTCAACTGGGAGGCTGACATATGGGGTAAGATCAGGAATCAAAAGGCGAAAGCGCTGGCCGCCTACCTGCAAACGGCAGAAGCAAGGCGGATGCTGCAAACCAACCTGGTAGCTTATGTGGCCAAAGGCTATTACAATCTCCTGATGCTGGATGCACAGGTTGCTGTTGCCCGGAAAAACCTGTTGCTGAATGACAGCACGCTCCGTATTATCGAACTGCAGTTCAATGCAGGACAGGTAACGGGTTTGGGGATACAGCAGGCAGCTGCGCAGCGATTGGTGGCAGCGCAACTGGTACCCCGGCTGGAACAGGCGATTTTGCTGCAGGAAAATGCGTTAAGTGTGTTAACCGGGGTTTTGCCTGCCGCTATCAGCAGGAGCGGCCGGATCAACGATGTGCCGGTGAATGATGACAACAGCACTGGTATTCCGGCGGCCTTATTGCAAAACCGTCCTGATGTAAAGGCGAGAGAACTGGATATTGCTATCGCCAATGCCAATACCGGTATTGCCAGGGCCAATATGTATCCTTCCTTAAGCATTACAGCCGCCGGGGGCATTAATGCTTTCAAGGCCAGTAACTGGTTTAACCTGCCGGCCTCTTTATTTGCTACGGCCGCCGGCAACATCGCGCAGCCTCTTTTTCAAAAAAAGCAGTTGAGAACGCAGTATGAGCTGGCAAAAATAGAAAGGGAAAAGGCCGTGATCCAGTTCCGCCAAACCGTTTTGACGGCGGTGGGGGAAGTGTCTGATGCGCTGGCCCGGGCCAATAAGCTGAAGGAGCAGCAGGAAATTGCCATAGTAAGGGTGGTCACTTTGCAAAAGGTCATTGGAAATGCAGACCTGCTTTTTAAAAATGGAATGGCCAGCTACCTGGAGGTGATCATTGCGCAAAGCAATGTATTGCAGGCAGAGCTGGAGCAGGCAGTATTGAAAAAGGAGCAGCTGGATGCCATTGCCGATCTCTACCGCTCATTGGGCGGGGGCTGGAAATGAGTAAAAACTAATTTTTCAAATATAAAAATCAAACAATGTCAAGGTTAAAAAACAAAGTTGCAATTATAACCGGTGCATCAAAAGGTATCGGCGCCGGTATTGCAAAAGCATACGGCAATGCGGGTGCATCCGTAGTTGTCAACTACTCTTCCGATGCGGCAGGCGCTGCCAGCGTGGTCAATGAGATCAATGCCGAAGGCGGTACAGCCATCGCCATCCAGGCCGATGTGGCGCAGCCCGGGGAGGTAAAAAGACTGTTTGCCGAGTCAAAAAAGGCATTTGGTAATGTAAACGTATTGGTAAACAATGCCGGTGTATTCCGTTTTGATCCCCTGGAAGCCGTGACGGAAGAAGAATTTCACCGCCAGTTCAATGTCAATGTGCTGGGTACCATCCTTGCCTCACAGCAGGCGGTTGACCAGTTTGGCGCAGCGGGCGGCAGCATTATCAACATCAGTTCCGTGATCAGCGAAAGCCCGATGCCCCATTCGGTCGTGTATGCGGCAACCAAAGGTGCGGTGGATACCATTGCAGGTACCCTGTCGCAGGAACTGGGCAGCCGGAAAATAAGGGTCAATACGATTGCGCCGGGTGGTGTGGAAACGGAAGGTTCCCGCACGTTGGGCATGATCGGCAGCGATATGGAGACCCAGATCGTGGCTCAAACGCCGTTGGGAAGGATCGGTCAGCCGGCCGATATAGCGAAAGTAGCTGTGTTTCTTGCCTCCGATGATGCCGAATGGATCAACGGAGAAAGGATATCGGTTTCCGGTGGGCTCAATTAAGTAAGCAGGCTTTTATTTTTTAGCCCGGTATCTTATCCATACATATAAAGGATTTACATGGTTCGGCGTAT
>JBEVLT010000321.1:0-9410 GCA_040509055.1 Chitinophagaceae bacterium | reverse complement strand
TGCTCCTGGCTGCTCAGCCCAAGCTGCTCAGTCACTTTTTTGCGGGTCGGCATCATGGTCAGCATAAACCCGATAAAAATGCCTGCGTATACCTGGAATACGAAATTGCCGGTGAGCAAAAAAACAATGATGCTGAGCATGACCGGTATTTCGCACAGCACAAGGTATTTGAGCAGCGCCGCGCGGTGGAGGTTTAACCGTTCATTCAGTAAATCACCGGAATTTTTCAGTCCTGCCATAGCTTTTGCAAACAGCTGCCGCGACAGGAACAGGCATACAAAGGAAATGGCAACCATACCCACCGTCAGCAATGTATGATGGCGATTCAGGTCCGGCATCAGCGCGCCCCTGCTCTGGCCAAATACGACGGCCACCAGCAGGAACAGGAAAATACCGATGACGATGGACAGGAAAAGCGCCATCGTGCCGCGGAGGTTCTTTTTGGGCGTAAGGGCAGTAGAGGAAACTGGCTGGCTCATAGATCGAAGATTTTTCCGGCGTTTAAAATATTATTGGGATCGAATATACGCTTGATACCTCTCATCAGCTGCAGCGAGGTATCGTCAAATACCACGTCCATATACGGTTTCTGCACCAGGCCCACCCCATGTTCGCCGCTGATAGTGCCGCCCAGGCTTTTCACCAGCTGGAACAGGGCCCGCAGGCTGCGGGTCATTTCCGGGTCGCCATAGCTGTTCACCGTGCCTTCTTTTTTGATCCGGATATGCAGGTTGCCATCACCGGCGTGCCCGTAGCATACGGCATGAAAGCCATGCTCACGCCCCAGTTCTTTCACGCCTTTCACCAGCGCCGGCAATTCGGCGCGGGGCACCACGGTATCTTCTTCGATGGTATAGCCGGCGATCTTGATGGCTTCGGCCGTCCGGCGCCGCAGTTTCCACAGTTCGGCCTTTTGCTGGGCATCGTCGGCAAAGAACACGTCACCGCCTTCGTACTCCGCCGTCAGCGCAGCGATCTGCTCCATTTCGGTCATCAGCACGTCCGGGTTATTACCATCCACCTCGATGATCAGATGAGCCGCAATATCATCATTCACCGGCACGGCATAGCTGTCCACCCACTGGCTCACGATCTTCAGCGCATCGATCTCCACCAGCTCCAGGGCGCTTGGAGTAAAGCCTGCCCGGAAAATGGCGCTCACCGCTTCGCTTGCTTTTTCCAGCGAGGCAAACGGTACCAGCATCAGTAAATCGTATCGGGGGAGAGGGAGCAGCTTCAGCACTATTTTGGTCACGATGGCCAGGGTGCCTTCGCTGCCCACGATCAGTTGCGTCAGGTTGTACCCGGTCGAGTTTTTCAGCACATTGAAGCCGGTCCAGATGATCTCGCCCGTAGGCAACACCACCTGCAGGTTCAGCACATAATCCTTTACCACCCCGTATTTCACCGCTTTCGGGCCGCCGCTGTTGGCCGCGATATTGCCCCCGATAAAACAGGAGCCCCTGCTGCTGGGGTCGGGCGGGTAAAACAATCCCTTTTCTTTTACCGCGTTCTGCAGCACTTCGGTGATCACACCGGGTTCGGTGGTCACCTGCAGGTTTCTTTCGTCGATGTGAAGGATCTCGTTCATCCGCTCCAGGGACAATACTACCCCGCCGCGATGGGGCAGGGCGCCGCCGCTGAGCCCCGTGCCGCCGCCTCTTGGCGTTACCGGTATCCGGTGCTCGTTGCAGATACGGAGAATGGCGCTTACCTCTTCCGGTGTACGCGGCCGGACCACCACTTCCGGCAGGTAGCTGAGCGTTTCCGTCTCGTCATGGGAATAATGACTGAGCGATTGGCCATCGATCAGTACAAAGTCGGCGCCCGCAATGGCCCGGAACGATTCGATATGTTCTGCGGTCAGCGTTGCAGCCGTATAGCTATCCGTCATCATACAGTTTCCTTATCCTGTAAAAATCGGAATAAATCGGCAATATGAACGTGCTGCTGCCGCAAGCCAGCGCTTATTTACCACACCGGCTCTATCAAACCCTGTTAGTAGCTTTTGAAAGAAGGACACATGCTTTCCCTGCGGTTGCCCCGGTACTGGTCAAACAGGCCCTCTTTGACAAGCGAGAACTCGAAGGCGCCGCGGCTGTTGTTGTAATTCTTCAGCGTGGACATGGTGACATCGTATGTGAAGGTGAAGACATAATCCTTGTAGCCCAGGCCGATCATCGGGATGACCGCATCTTTGTTGCGGTAATACACCCCGCCGATCAGCACATTTTCCCCGTCGCCGGAAAGGTTGTAATGCGCATTCAGCCCAAGTACGAACTCGTATGATTTGGCCTGCAGCGACACATAGCTGTTGGGGTTGATGATCCATTGATCGTTAAGCTTGAAACTACCGTTGACAAAAGCGGTATGCCTAACGGGAATACGGTTATCCACTCCTGCCTCTGGATCGAAAAACGACTCCCGGGGGCGGTTGATATGGTGCGTGGAAAAACCAATATTGAGATAAGTATTCTCGTTGGGGAAATAAGCATAGTTCATCCCGGCCTGGATATCCAGGTAGCTGATATTGCTATTTGGGGGTATACCGGTAGTAGGCTGGTGACTGTCGAAAAAATGCCCGTCGAACTGGTCAGGAAATTTCAGGTTGGATACATTGATCTGCTTATTGGCCCATCCTACGTTGAAGCCCAGCGACAGCAGGCTTCCGAAACCGATGGTCTGGTGATAGGCCACCGAACCGTAGACCCGGGTAGATGTCAGGTTGCCGCTGCCGGCCACATCACGCAGGATCACACCCCCTATTCCCATCCATCCGTCGGTATTCTCGTTTTGGAGTATCTGTGCGTCGCCAAAAGCGCTCATGGTTTTATAAGGCAGGCTCATCACCGACGACCATTGATTGCGGTAATTGATCCCCAGCCGGTAATCGCCATCCGGTATAAACCCTGTATTGGCCGGGTTGGTCAGCAGGGGCGAGTTCATGAACTGGGAAAAGTGAAGATCCTGCGCCCTGCCGGATGCTGCCAGCAACATGCCGCAGATGCCGGTTATGATTGGTAATAATTTTGTCTTCATGGCACTATCGGATTAGGGTTATATCGCCTTTTTTCGTTGCTTTTGTTCCGTCGAAAAATTCGACATCGAGGGTATACGCATATACATCCATGGGTTGCACCACGCCGTTCACCCGGCCGTTCCAGCCTTCGTTGCGATTGGCTGTTTCAAATACTTTTTGTCCCCAGCGGTTCCAGATGATGAACCGCATTTTGGCAATGCCAAACCCGCGCGGCATCACCACGCTGTTGATATTTCCGCTGTTCGGCGTAAAAGCATTCGGCACATCAAGCGCCGGCTCAATAATTACATCTACAAAAGCCCTGGCAGTATCCGTACAACCGGTGTTGTTAAAGGCAACCAGCAACACCTCGAATCTGCCGGTAGCATTGTACTGGTGCGTCACATCGGCCCGCGAAGCCGTTTCCAGGATATCGCCGTCGCCGAAGATCCATTTGAACCGGGTGGCATTGGCCGACGACAAATTGGTAAATGTATTCTGCGTATTGACGATTGGCGGGTTGGGGGTATAGCTGAACTGGGCATCCGGTTTTTCTTCCACCACGATCCGTAAGGTGGCCACATCCGTCACGTTGCAGGTATTCGGATCTGTCACGTTCAATACCACCAGATAGGTACCCGCGTTAGCATACAGGTGCGTCGGGTTCATGAGCGAAGAAGTATTGTCGGCGCCCGATGCAGGATCGCCAAAGTCCCATGCAAAGGTTTCACCACCGGCGCCGGTATAGGTAAATACTGCTGTATAAGGGGCGCAGCCGGTGGGCGAGGTTTCGAACGAAGCATCGAGATTCACCGCCACGTTGATGGTGATCTTAATCGAGTCGGGATAGTTGCAATAACCTGTATCCCGCAGGATCAGCCACGCATCGTAGGTACCGGGCGACGGGTACGTATGCGTCACGTCTTCAGTTCCGGCAATAACGCGGGGGCTGCCATCGCCGAAATTCCAGGCAAACGTGGTATCGGTAAACGGATTGGCCGGGTCAGGATCGGGCGTCAGGTTGTGAAATACGTAATTCAGCTGTTCGCAGGGCTCCAGCTTGTCCACGTCAGCCGCCAGCGCCGCCCGGCGGTTGCCCACCCGGATGGTGACATAAGAGGTATCCCGCCCATTACAGCTGGCGGGGTCGATGGCGATCAGCATCACCTCGTAGGTACCTACTGCCATATAGGTATGCGAGACGTTCATTACATCGGCTGCCGGCGCCGGGCCAACACGGGGGCTGCCATCGCCGAAATCCCATTCATACTCGGTAGCGTTGCCGATAATATCGGTAAAGTCTACCGTAAGCGGTACGCAGCCGGCGGTATCGTTAGCCACCCCATTGATGGAGGCCTGCACATCGGAACCTACCCCAGCCAGGTTGAAAGCTATCTTCACCATCGCCATGTTGCAATTGGCACTGGCGGGGCGTACCGGGCCCCATACACCAGGCGTGGTAGGGAAAGCGGCGCCGCCGCCACAATTGGCGCAGATGGCCTGGTAGATGACGCCGTTGACATCGAACCGGCTGGTGCCGCCGTCCACGTGATCTTCATAGCCGCCATTCTGCCCGAAATAGCTGCCAAAAAGCTGGCTGGCGGCATCTTTTTTCAGCACAAAGAAGTAAAAATCCATCCCATCGGGCCCTCCCGGCGGGTAAGGCAGCCTGTCCGGGGTGACCGGCATACCCATGGTGCCTGCGCTGGGATAGGGACTGCCGGGTGCATTCGATCCGCCCCAGCCTGATACATATACGTTTTCACAGCGGTCTACCAGGAAGGCTGTCGGGGAAATATTGGGAATAGTAGAGCCGTTTCCAAAAACAGTCCGGTAAACATACGCGGACAGATCCGGCTGCAGCTTGGCGATAAATTGCTTGGAGTTGGCATTGCTGTAGGTGGCATTGATCGGCGCCATGGTACCCGTGGTTTGGCCCATGATATAGGGAAACCCGTTCCGGTCTAACTGGATGCCGAATACCTGGTCGGTACCCCCGGTGCCGATATAGGCAGACCGGATGATGGTGGACCCGTCATTGCTGACCTGCGCCACAAAACCATCGATACCGCCGGAAGAAGAAGGGCCTACCGTGCCGGCATGGCTGCCCACAAAATCGGTGTTGCTGGAGGTCGGCAGTATGCCGCGCTCTGTGCCACCGGCCACATAGATATCACCGGATGGTCCCAGGGCCAGCACATAGGCCGCATCGTTGCCGGTGCCCCCGAGGTAGCTGGCAAACAGGCGGGCGGAGAGGTTGCCATCGAACTTCATCAGCACTCCATCCTGCTCACCGCCGGCAAAATCCTGTTGAAAAGCGCCGGGCGAAACCGGGAATTTCTCCGAAGCGCTGGTGCTGCGCGACTGCGAGCAGGAAGCCACATAAATATTGCCGGTCCCATCGAGAATAACTTCGCTTCTTCCGTCATCGCCATAATTTTGCTCCAGCGACATACGGCCATCCCGCCCTTCCCTGATATTGACCCCGTCGTTGCCATTGCCGCCGATCCGCACCGAACCGATAAGCCCCGAGCCGGTGGCATTCAGTTTTGTTACCACGATATCGTAACCGCCGCCAATACCGATGAGACCACCACCCCGGAGCGGGTACGATCCTGCACCGCTGAGCGGCGAATTGGTCCGGCCGGCGATCACCAGGTTGCCCTGCGGGTCTACCACCAGGCTATGCGGCTGCTCATTGCCGGTTCCACCCAGGTAGGTGGCATAGATGCGGGTGCTCCCGTTGGGCGATAATTTAATAATGCCAATATCGCAGCCAAGATCGCCGGCCCCACCCTGGAACACGGTCTGGAAGGCGCCGGTGCTCACAGGAAAAGAATTACCGTTAAAAACAATACCTCCTCCGAAAAAGCTTCCGTCAGGACCATAGGTAGCGGTGAACCCCCAGTTGTTGGCCGTGCTGTTGGTAAAGGAGCAAAAGATCAGCGAAGGGTCGATGACCAGCGTGGAAGAGCGGTCGTAATCTTTGATATCGAAGCGGACGATATTGTCTTTTACCACGTACCGGGCTCCCACTTCCAGCCGTTGTTTGCCATTGGCCTGGTAAGTGTAAGGTGAAGATTCCCGCAACTCGCCTACCGATGTGCTGACCACCAGCTCTTTGTTTTTCACCTGCAGGCGGTCCACGCCGTCGTATTTCAATGCGATTTTGCCGATGTCGGCGCCGGGCCGGGCAATGATATCATATTTGAGTGTTCCGTTGTCGGTGTAATACCGCACGTCCACGTTGGGATACACATCCTTCAGTGTAATGGCCTGGTAAATATGGCAGCCTTCCCCCCATTTGGACGGATCGTCGCCGGTGAAATAGTTATTTACCGTAGGAATAGGCTTGTCCGCTACCACCTGCATTTTCGGAGAAGCGCCCACAAAATCCACATTATAGGCATGCGAACGGATCACGATGCTGCCATCCGGCCTTGTCAGGGCAGCCCTGGCGTTCTTATTATGGCCATGAAAAATATCCTGCATGGCGGCATAATCCTGCAGGTTGTGCTGCAGGATGGTGAAACCGGAGGAACGAACGAAGACGGCGCCGGCATTGACATCGCCTTTGAATTTGACCCGGGCATCCCACTGGCCTTTGTTCTCGATAAATTCAATGTTATTGTAATCCTGCGCGAAAAGGGCAAGAGAGAAGGCAATAGCTGTTATAGAGGTAATCAGTCTTTTCAGGGTATTCATTCTATCTTTAAATTAACTAAAATATCCGGTTAATAGTTTGAAAACTTATGTTAAGAAAGGGCATCGCCGTTCGTCTTTGGAAAACGAACGGAGGAGGGAGCGGATCATAGCTATTAATTTATCAGGAAATCTTACTCCAGCTTAATTTGCCTTTCTGCTGCAGCAGGAAATTCTTTAAACACAAATTTTCTGCCGAAACAAGATCGGGGTCGGCCTCCAGCAGGGCGGCCACGGCCAGCCGTGCCATTTCCAGCAAGGGCTTGTCCTGCACAATGCTCGCCAGCTTGAAGTTCAGGATGCCGCTTTGCCGGGTGCCTTCGATATCGCCCGGGCCCCGTAGCTCCAGGTCCTTCTCCGCCACTTCAAACCCGTTGTTGGTGGTCGTCAGTATCCTGATGCGCTCGCGGGCCTCATTACCCAAACGGGAGCCGGATAAAAGAATACAGTAACTTTTTTCAGCGCCCCGGCCCACCCGGCCCCGCAGCTGGTGCAGCTGGGACAGGCCGAATTTTTCCGCATTCTCGATCACCATCATCGTGGCGTTGGGCACGTTTACCCCCACTTCTATAACGGTGGTTGACACCATTATCTGCGTTTCCGCGGCAACAAATCTTCGCATATTTTCTTCTTTCTGCGCCGCGGGCTGCCGGCCGTGCACCATACTGATCCAGTATTTGGGTTCAGGAAAATAGCCTTTCACCACGTCGTAGCCCATCATCAGGTTCTCGTAGTCGAGCTTTTCGCTTTCTTCGATCAGGGGGAAGATGATGTAGGCCTGCCGCCCCTTGTCGATCTCGGCCCGCAGGAAATGCATTACGCGGTTGCGTTGCGGCTCGTAACGGTGAACAGTGGTAACAGGCTGTCTCCCCGGTGGCAGCTCATCGATCACGCTGTAGTCAAGGTCGCCATAGGCCGTCATGGCCAGGGTACGGGGAATGGGCGTAGCCGTCATAACGAGGATATGCGGCGGCACCGGCGATTTTTCCCAGAGCCGGGCGCGCTGGGCCACGCCGAAACGGTGCTGCTCGTCGATGATGACGATGCCGAGCCGGTGAAATTGTACGGTGTCTTCAATCACAGCATGGGTACCGACCAAAATGTGGAGCGAACCTTCGGCCAGCCGGGCCAGTATCTTTTTTCTCGCAGCCGCTTTCACAGAGCCTGTCAGCAGGTCCACGGAAACGGGTAATCCTTTTACCAGTTCCTGTATCGTGGCAAAGTGCTGCCGCGCCAGGATCTCCGTCGGGGCCATCAGGCAGGCCTGGTAACCGTTGTCGATAGCGAGCAGCATGGCCAGCAGCGCCACGATGGTTTTCCCGCTGCCCACGTCGCCCTGCAGCAGCCGGTTCATCTGCCGGCCGGTAACGGTATCGGCTCTTATTTCCCGCACCACCCTTTTCTGCGCATTGGTCAGCTCAAAGGGCAGGTAATTTTTATAAAAGGCATTGAACTGCTCACCCACCCGGTCAAACACGATACCCCGTGAGTAGCGGTGGCGGCCGGACCGGAGCAGGTTCATCCGCAATTGCGCCAGGAACAGTTCTTCGAATTTCAGTCGCTTCAGGGCGGCTTCATGTTGCGCCGGCGAAGCCGGGAAATGGATCTGCCGGTATGCCTCGAATCGCTTCATCAGCTGAAGCCCCTCCATTATATTATGCGGCAGGTTTTCCGGCAAGTCCTTTTCACGAAGCTGGGCCAAAAGCGCCTGCGTCAGTTTGGCAAGCTGGCGGCCACCGAGGCTCCGGGTCTTCAATTTTTCGGTAGTGGGGTACACGGGCTCCAGGAAGCTCTTTCCATCGCGGCCTTCAGGTGTCCATGCCTCCGTTTCCGGGTGAACGATCTGTGGCGTGTTCTGAAAAAAACTCACCTTGCCGTATACCAGGTAGGATTGGCCGGGTTGCAGCATCTTTTGTATCCACGAAATGCCCTGGAACCATACCAGCTCCAGGGTACCGGTGGCATCCTTCAGTTCGGCTACCAGCCGCCGCGCTCTTTTATCACCCACGATACTAGCCGGACCCAGCCGGCCGGCCACCTGTATATAATCGGTTTGCGGGGATATTTCGCTGATGGTGCTGACGGTCGTTTTATCTACATGGCGGTAGGGAAAATGTTCGGCAAGATCCCTGAATGTAAAAATGTTCAGCTCTTTTTTCAGCAATTCGGCGCGTTGCGGCCCCACCCCTTTCAGGTATTCGATGGGACTGTCTAATATGGAAGGCGGCGAAGAAATGAGGTACTATTTCTGCAAAAATAATTGAAACGTTCCCGATTTGACAGCCGTATGTTCCATGAAAAAGAAGCGGTTAGGCAGGCCGCCCTCTATTGTCCATTTTTTTACTCATCAGGGCTCAGCCAAAAAAGCTTTGGCAATAAAGCCAATTCTGGCCTGATTTTTATCCCTTACAGTCAATTAAAACGATTTATATGAAACGAACATTCATAGTATTGAGCGCTGCAATGCTGATTATGGCCAGCTGCAGCCGCACCGAAAGTGCATATGTAGACCCGGAAACCGGACAGGCCCTGACACTGGTGAAAGATGAAACCAGCGGGCTGCTGGTAGATGCAGAAACCAAAAAGCCGGTTTACATCTATGTAGATACCAGGAAAAAAGATACCATACTTGGCGCTACCGGCGAAGTGATCAACGGGCATGTAATGCTGGTGGACGGCAAATACAAAT
>JBEVLT010000320.1:0-3519 GCA_040509055.1 Chitinophagaceae bacterium | reverse complement strand
AACATTACGTTCGGGCTGGTCTTGCGATCCGCCCGCGATACAATGGCATTGCGGCCGCCAAATACGGAAATGCTGGTGACGGCAGGGTACTGGTAGTATGCTACAAACAGCTCCGCTTCGTCTTTGGTAATCGCCTTGCCGAGGTTCGATTTCTTTTCCTTCCGTTTTCCTTTTTGCGAGAGCTTCAGGTCCTGGTCGCCGCCCCCGCCGCCAAAATGGATATTCCGCTCCTTGTAACGGAGCGTAAAGGCATTGGCGCCCATGGTGGAAAAACTTTCGGAAAATTTCTGGTTCATGGCCTTGATCGCCGTGATGATGGCTACCAGCGCCATGATGCCAAAGGCAATGATCGCGACAGTGAGGCCCGTTCGCAACTTGTTGCTGCGAACGGTGCGAAAGGCGAGAGAAAGCACATCAAAAAAACTCATACCACTGCTTCAGTGCCCGAAATTAATCAAAGAAACGGGATGGCGGGGCAGGAATCAGAAGTAATACCAGTAGAGCAACAGCTGCGGGAACATGCCCAGCAGGATGATGAGGACGGCTACGCCCGCCAGGGCCACCCTGAAACCGGGCGAAGCCTCGATGGTAGCGGGCCCCTCTTTGAAGTACATGGCCTGGATGAGCCTGAAGTAATAATAGACGCTGACGGCCGCCATCACTACCGCGAAGATCGCCAGCCAAAGCTGGGTGCCGGTAGCCAGCACAGCTTTAAGCATATAAAATTTGGCCAGGAACCCGGCGGTGAGCGGTATACCTGCCAGCGAAAGCAGCAGGATTGCCATGACCGCAGCAATCAGGGGCTGCTGCCTGGCCAGGCCATTGAACCCTTCGAACGTTTGGTCTTTCATTTTGGCCAACACGGCAAAAATGCCGATGGTAGCCAGGCTGTAAGCTGCCGCATACAGCAGGATGCCTTCTTTGGCCTCGCCGTTCATGGCATAGACCGCCAGCAGCATGAACCCGGCCTGGGCGATGCTGGAGTAGGCCAGCATCCGCTTCACGCTTTGCTGGAATACCGCAGTAATGTTGCCGATAAACAGGGTAGCGGCAGCGATGATGGAGATCCAGAGACCCCATTGTGCCGACAGGCCGCCAAACGTTTCATCAAACAGACGCAGGAAGGCAATGAACACCGCCGCCTTGACGATGGTGGCCATGAACGAGGTGAATACCGTAGGTGCGCCATCGTATACATCCGGCGTCCAGAAATGAAAGGGTGCCGCCGATACTTTGAAGGCCATCGAGAAAAGCAGCAGGAGCATGCCTGCCACCGTCAGCACGCCCGGCGCGGCCTGGCCCAGCTGCATCTGCTCCACGCTGAAGGTGCCGGTGGCGCCATAGATCAGCGCAATCCCCATCAGCATGAGGCCGGTGGAAAAGGCGCCCATCAGGAAATATTTCAGGGAAGCTTCGTTGCTCTTCAGGTTTTTCTTATCGCTGCCGGTAAGGATATACAGCGGGATCGAAATGATCTCGATACCGAGAAAAAGAATGAGCAGCGAACGGAAAGAAGAAGCCAGTATGATGCCGCAGAGAATAAAAAAGATCAGCGCGAAATACTCGGCATAGTTGACACCTACCTTCTCCATGTCCCGGGCCGACAAAATAAAATAGACCAGCACGGAAAAGAAGACAATGGAGTTGAACAGCAGCGAGAACCGGTCAAAATACATGAGCCCGGTGGTATCGACATGGAAAAACGAATGGCCGCAGCTTTCCAGCGCGTTCGCCACCAGCAGCAGGATGAGCCCGGCGATGGCAATGCCGCGCACAGCGCTTTTCTGCTTCAGTGCAATACCGCTGAACATCATGATAACGCCGAAAGCAGCCGATAATATTAATGCGTTCATACCTGTCTTTACTTCTTTAACAATGGAAGTATCTCTGATTTCTTTAAAATACTGTTCGTGATCTCCGCCGATGCATCCTGGGTGATATGCAGCAACGGCTGCGACCAGACACCCAGCCAGAAAATAAGAACGACGATAATACCCAGCGCCAGCTTTTCGCTGAGCCGGATGTCGGTGGCGCCGGCGGTGCGGGCCACGGTTTCACCATAAAATATTTTCCGGATCATGTTCAGCGTGTACACCGCCGCAAGGATAATGCAAATACCTGCCAGCACGGTAAACCAGACATTGTACACCGTGACTTTGGAATCGAAAATGCCGGTAAACATCAGGAACTCGCCCACGAACGCATTGGTAAGCGGCAGGGCGATATTGGCCAGCGCGATGATGACAAAAAAGATGGCAAGTACAGGGGCCTTTTGCGCCAGCCCGCCCAGCTCCGACAATTTACGCGTGCCGAACTGCCGCTCGATCAGCTCCACCGCTATCCACAACCCGATGATGTTGATGCCGTGGTTGAACATTTGGATCATAACGCCCTGCATACCGATCTCGTTGACCGAAAAAACAGCGAGACACATGAGGCCGATGTGGGCGATGGAGGAATAAGCCACCAGTCTTTTGATATCATCCTGCCGGATGGCGATCAGCGATGCGTAGAGCATGCCGATGACGGCCATTACAGAAACCGTATTGCCCCATTGATAGGAAGCCACCGGCAGCACCGGCAGCAACCACCGCAGCAGGCCGAACAAACCCATTTTGACCATGATGCCGCTCAGCACCATGGTAGTAGCCGTAGGCGACTGCTCGTACGTATCGGGTTGCCAGGTATGAAAAGGAAATACCGGCATCTTGATGGCAAAAGCGATAAAGAACAGCCAGAACAGCCAGTTCTGCGCAGGAAAAGGGACCGGCGCCTGGTAAAACGAGCTGAGGCTGAACGAATGGTCCGGCGTAAGCGTGTACACATACAGGATACCGATCAGCATCAGCACCGAACCGAGGAAGGTGTAGATAAAGAATTTAAACGTAACCGGGATCCTCCGCTCCCCGCCCCACTGCGAGCAGAGAAAATAAGCCGGGATCAGCGCCAGCTCCCAGCAGAAATAAAACAGCAGCGCATCTGTAGCGAGGAATACACCGATCATGCCGGCCTGTGTCAGCAGCATCAGGGCAAAGAAGTGAGGCGCCCGTTTGTAAACCGAATGCCAGGTAGACAGGAAAATAAGCGGGTAAGATACGGCAGCGAGCAGGCAGAGGATCTTTCCCAACCCGTCCAGCCTGATGGAGAAGCTGCTGCCCAGCCCCTGCATCCATTCCGACTCATGCGAAAGACACCTGGGGTCCGTGAAGCAAACGATCCCCAGCAGCGCCACGACCAGCGTGGCCAGGGACGACAACAGGGCCCATGCGCGGACAGCCTTTTCATTCCTGAAAAAGAAGGCTGCCAGGCCTGTCAGCAGCGGAATAAGGATCAATAAAACCGGGATCATAATTAATTCTGCAACTCGTTTATTTTCTCAGGAAAAACTGTATGATAAAAATAACCAGCATACCCAGCACCATCAGCAGCACATAGCTGCCCACCTGCCCGCTCTGGAGCAACCGCAGCTGCCGGCTGCTGTAGCCCACCAGCCGGCCTACCCCGTTCACAATGCCGTCT
>JBEVLT010000319.1:0-9197 GCA_040509055.1 Chitinophagaceae bacterium | reverse complement strand
AGAAGAAGCTTTTGAAAAGATCATATCTTATTTTGAAGAAAAAGAACAACTGGGCAAGGCGATGGAGGCGGCAGACGCGGCCATCGAGCAGTATCCCTATTCTGCTGCCCTGCTGGTCCGCAAGGCGGATATCCTGCTGACGAAGCGGCAATACCGGCATGCGCTGGAGATACTCGAGCAGGCCTCCCTGTTTGATAACTGCGATATCAATGTATACATTCTGAAAACAGATGCTTACCTGGCGCTGGACGAGCAGGAAAAAGCGGTGAAGCTGCTGGAAGAAGCGCTGTCTACCTTCGAAGGAGAGGAAAAAAAGGAACTGCTGTTCGAACTGGCAGACGTGTACGACGATTACGAGGAATTTGACAAGGTGTTCGATTGCCTGAAGATGATCCTGGAGCAGCACCCGACCAACGAGGAGGCGCTGTACAAAATATGTTTCTGGACCGACTTTACGGGCCGGAACGAAGAGAGTATCCGCCTGCACCAGCAAATCATCGATGAGCATCCTTATAACGAACTGGCCTGGTTCAACCTGGCGGCAGCGTACCAGGGGCTGAAACTGTACGAAAAGGCCATCGATGCCTATATGTATGCCATTACGATCGAAGAGAAGTTCGACTACGCCTACCGCAATATGGGCGATGCCTACATTCGCCTGCGCAAGTACAAAGAGGCCATTGAGGCGCTGGAAAAAGTGACAGAACTGGCCAAGCCCGAAGTGGTTATTTACGAAGCCATCGGCCACTGCTACGACCGGCTTAAGAACTATGCCCAGGCAAGGTTTTATTACCGCAAAGCCTCGCACCTGAACCAGGAGGACAGCAAACTTTTTTACAAGATCGCCTGCACTTATTTCAACGAAGGCCAGTGGGAGAGCTGCATCAAGCAGGCCGAGCATGCGCTGAAGATCCACCGGACGCAGCCGGAATACAACCTGCTGATGGGCGAATGCAAAATGGAGCTGGGGCTATTCAGGGATGCTATTCATTATTTTACTTTGGTGGTACAGGGCCGACCGAAAAACGTAGCGGGTCGCGAAGCCCTGATCAGGTGTCTTTACGCTGCCGGTTTGTACGAAGAGGCGATGGTGCAGGTGCAGGTAGCGCAGGAGATGACCAATGGCAGACCTGTATTCCTGTTTTACAAGGCCGCGGTATTGCTGGCCATGGGTAAAAGCAAGGAGGCTATTCTGCAGCTTGAAACGGCGATGTCGCAGGCGCCCCGCCTGCTGAAAAAATTTCTGGAACTCACACCAGCCAGCCTGCAAAACCCGCAGATCGTGGACGTGGTGGCACGTTTCAAGCGGAATAAATCTATCTGATCGGAAAAGCCTGGCGCCTTTCCGTTTCACGATGCTATTCAATGCGTATTCTTTCCTATTTTTGCGCCGGCTTGTCCGCGACGGCATCGTGCTGTATCACCCTTGCCGCCGGCTCTAAAATCAAATATCTGACAGCATGAATTTTAACCTCTCGCAGATGCCGGAACGCTATGTGCGGCCGCGCAGCTCCGGAATTACGATGGTAATGGACAAAGGGCTGAGTGTGAACGAGGCAGAAAATTTCCTGAGTGTTTCTTACCCGCATATAGACGTGATCAAGCTGGGGTTCGGCACTTCGTACGTTACGCCCAACCTGCGAGAGAAGCTGGAACTGTACCGCTCCTACGACCTGCCTATTTACTTTGGCGGCACCCTGTTCGAAGCATTCCTGATCCGCAACCAGTTCGACGATTATATACAGGTGTGTAAAGATTTCGGTATCGACTATATGGAGGTCAGCGATGGCTCTATCACCATCCCGCATGCCGAGAAATGCGGCTATATCGAAAAACTCACCAAATACGGCACCGTGCTCAGCGAAGTGGGCAGCAAGGATGCGGCGCATATCATTCCCCCTTATAAATGGATCGAGCTGATGAAGGCGGAGCTGGAGGCAGGCGCTACTTACGTGATCGCAGAAGCGCGGGAAGCCGGCAACGTAGGCATCTACCGCGGCTCCGGTGAGGTGAGGGAGGGACTGGTGCAGGAGATCCTGACCCAGATACCCGGCGAAAAGATCATTTGGGAGGCCCCGCAGAAAGCACAACAACTTTACTTCATCGAATTGCTGGGCTGCAATGTCAACCTGGGCAATATCGCCCCTACCGAAGTGATATCGCTGGAGGCGATGCGTATCGGGCTGCGCGGCGATACATTTAGCTTATTCCTCGATAAAAAAGAAGCCTGATGCGGCTGTTCGGACTGATCGGCTACCCGTTATCGCATTCTTTCTCGGAAAATTATTTTACCGACAAGTTCAGGAAAGAGAGCATTACGGATTGCCGGTACCGGCTTTTTCCCATCGGACATATCGACGGCCTGACTGCGCTGCTCACCGATAACCCGGAGCTTTGCGGGCTGAACGTAACCATTCCTTACAAGGAGCAGGTGCTGCCTTTCCTGCATGATGCCGACGAATCGGTAAAGCAGATCAGGGCCTGCAATTGCATTGTCATCGAAAACGGGCAATTGAAAGGGTATAATACCGACGCTACGGGTTTTGAGCGCTCGCTGCAGGAAAAGCTACAACCGCATCACCGGCAGGCGCTCATCCTCGGGACAGGCGGTGCCGCCAAAGCCATCGAATTTGTATTGCAAAAGCTGGGGATATCCTACACCCATGTGTCCCGCACTCCGTCAGCCGGGCAATACAGTTACGAAGCGCTGACTCCTGACCAGATCGCCGCCCATCCGCTGATCATCAATACCACGCCGCTGGGCATGTACCCTGCTACGGAAGCGGCCCCGCCCATTCCCTATGAATCGCTCACACCCGCTCATTACCTGTTCGACCTGGTGTATAACCCGGAAAAGACCCTCTTCCTGCAAAAAGGAGAGGAGCAGGGCGCTGCCATAAAAAACGGGCACGATATGCTGGTGATACAGGCAGAAGAAAGCTGGAGGATATGGAACAGCTGATTCATTGCCTGGTACGCAGATCTACCGGCTCTACGCGGTAATTCCTGCCGCGGTAAAACTCCAGCAACCCACCGGTAAAACTGATATGTGCGATGCCTGCAGCAATGAAATTGGTTTTGCGGCTTCGTGTCATCAGCATTTCTTCCCATAATCTATTCCGCCGGTGGATAAGCTCGTTCCGGAAAACGGCAGAATAGACTGTACGGATAAACCTGTTGATGCCTGCGGTATCCTGAGCCAGGTAGGCGGTATCCAGCAGCCTGTGCTGTTCACGTATGGCCCCATAGCCGGCTGCGAGATTGAGCAACGAGTCCGGCGAGATGGATTGGCTGAACCAGGTATAGGTGGCCAGCAGCTGCTCCGGTTCGTCGAGTGATACTATCTCCTTTTTCAGCAACTGCGCATCCTGGTTGATCAGCTTGTCCACACTTACCCGCGTGGTATCGCTACCGAAGAAACGCTGGTGCAGGAAAAAGGGAGTCAGCTTCAGGCTGCGATCGAACCGTTCCCCGGAAATGCCAAACTCCAGGCGGTAAAAATCTTTGAGTTGTGCGATCTGCCCGTCCGACAGGTAATCGGTCAGCGATCGGCCACCGGTGAATACAGCAATGCGGCCGGCCTGTTTCAGAAAATCACGCCGTGCCTGGCCTGAATCCAATACGTTGGTCTCTACGAAGACTACTTCGCACCGGGATAGCAATTGTGTATACAGGCTGTCGTAATAATAGTGCTGGCGGGGAAGACCATGGTGTGTGCCGAGCAGGTACGTAACGGTATCGTTTCCGGGGCTGGTGCAGCGGTACAGCACCTGCGCCTGCAGGCAGGAGAAAAGGAGGGTGGTCAGCGACAGGAGCAGGCAATGTGTACAGCGCATGGTTCGGCCGGCCGTTTTAATGAGATGAGGATGGATGCTGCAATCGTGTCACCGCTTGTTCCGGCAGGGCCGCTATTTTCTTCCTGGTGTAATCATACCCTACCATGCCAGTTTTGACCAGGGCCGCCAGTGCAGGCTGTTCCTCCGGTGAGGCAGGTATTTTTTCGAGTTTGTAATAAAGATCAAAGCTGACCCTGGTAAATGCGTCAGCAGCCACCGATACACGGACCGTATCGCCGTAAAACAATTCGCCTTTGAACTCGATGGCAGCGTCCTGCATGATCAGCCCGATGCCGGCCATTGCAAGCTCTGTGTACCCGCACTGCCGCAGAAACTGCATCCTGGCCTCATGCACCAGCGCCAGGAAGGCATCATTGCCGGCATGGCCGCCGTAATTGATATCGGTGATGCGGATTGGAATATGCGTGAAAAAGGGAAAACTGGCCGGTCCGTCGATCTTTATTCTTGCCATGCAATGATTTTGCAATAAAATTAGGCAAAGCCTGCTTTAGAGATCGGTATTATCATCGAGCGAGTTGACCAGGCTAAGAATATCGAGAAAATTGGAGGTAGCCTGCGGGGAGGCAGCGATCTTTTCCTGCCATTGCCTGAGCTGGGTTTTGCAATCGTCGTTTTGTTCCTCGCCCGATACGCAACAAATCAGGTCTTCCCATTTTTTCGACATCCGGATAATATGGCCGCTTGGCGTCATCAGGGTGATGTAGCGGCTGGCCATATCAGGCAGGTGATCTTCGTAGGCATACACGCGGCTGGCCTGTTGCACCATTGTGGTGTTGTTGCCGGTAGTACGAACAGTTCTCCTCGATGGGGCAACTGCAAGATGTGCATCAGCACCCATTTCTGCGGCGCTACCGGTTGTTTCTCCGGCAGCCCTGCTGTCAGTATTATTTGCTATGGTGCCGGAAGGGTTATTGCGGGAGGGAGCAGGGTTGGGAGTAGTCGCCTGCGCTACGCCTGTTTTTTCGGGCCCGTTGCTCAGCCAGCGTACAATGCCGAATGCAGCAATACCGATAAAAGCAGCTGCCACGGCGTAACGTAAAAAGCCGGATGCCCGTTTGCGCATCGGCACCGCCGGCGCCTGATCGGGCAGGGCAGCTGCAATGGAACCCCAGACAGCCGCAGGCGGCGGTACTTCCATCTGGTACAGGCGCGAGGCAAAATCACCGGCGGCCTCTTCGTCCAGAGCGGCAACGATCTTTTCCCAGCCACCGTCCGGCGGCGCCACTTCGTAATTCTTCATCTTATGTTGCCAGCTGCTCATTGTATTGCCCGTGTGCTTATTTTATCTTCTAAAAATTTTTTGACCAGGTCCTGCAGGATCACTTTAGCTCTCGAGAGCTGCGATTTGCTGGTTCCTTCGCTCACACCCAGTATATCGGCGATCTCTTTGTGCGAATAGCCCTCTACCACGTACATGTTGAAGACCGTTCGGTAGCCGGGCGATAGTTGCTGCACCAGGTTGAGTATATCCCGTTCTGCCAGGTCGTCCAGTACAGAAAGATAATTTCCCTCCAGGGTGTTTTCTTCTTTTTCGGTCACCGGCTGCAGGTATTTTTTGCGGCGAAAATGCTCGATGGCGGTATTCACGAATATCCGGCGCATCCAGCCTTCGAACGAACCCTCGCTGCGAAAGGTCTCCAGCTTTTTAAAAACTTTCACAAACCCTTCCTGCAAAATATCCTGTGCTTCTTCTGCCATGCCTGCATAACGCAGGCAAACGGCATACATGCGGGGAGAAAAACGGCGGTAGAGTTCTTCCTGCATACGCCGGTTTCCTTCTATACATCCACTGATTAAGTCGCTTTCGGGAATATTTTGGTTGCTTAGGGGATTCAATTATCTGTTTTTTGTTCAAGGGAATTCAAAAATGCTACCAACTTTTCCGTAGCCCTGGCGCGATGGCTGAATTGGTTCTTTTCTTCGAGGTCCATTTCGGCAAATGTTTTGGCCGATCCGTCCGGTACAAAGACCGGGTCGTAGCCAAAGCCCTTCGTTCCCCGCCTGCGGGAAATGATGGTGCCGGTGCAGATACCTTCAAACAGGGTTTCTTCTCCATCCAGGATCAGGGAGATCACCGTTCTGAACCGGGCGCTGGTATCGCTTTTACCTTCCAGGTTGGCCAGCAGCTTGTCGATATTCTGGTCAAAGGACCGGGCCCCGCCGGCATACCGCGCACTCTTCACTCCGGGCTCGCCGCCCAGCGTTGCCACTTCCAGCCCCGTGTCTTCGCTGAAGCAGGACGTCTGTGCGAGCCGGTAAATGGTTTGGGATTTTTCGGTAGCATTGGCCTCCAGTGTATCGTGCGGTTCGGGTATATCGATGTGGATGCCGGCTTCCTGCAGGGTGAGGATATCAAACCTGTTACCTACACGATGGCGGATCTCTTCTGCCTTATGTTCGTTATTGGTGGCGAAAATCAGTTTCATCAGGAATGGGTGAGACTGGTTACAGGTTAAAAATTCGTTTCAGCGAAGTCCAGAGCTGGGTTTTGACCACCTTGTCATGGCACTGGCTCAGCGCAGGAGCGTGGAGGAAGGTACAGCCGGCCAGGGATTGTACCTGGAAGGCCGGAAAATCCACCGGTAGCCCGAAGCCGGCCGGGTCCATGCCGAAAAGCAGCACATTGCGGCTGCCGAAATAATCCAGGTAATCACCATAGACCGACTGGCGATGATTATTCCGGTTTATGATGGCCACATCCCCAAGATCCAGCCGGCAGGCGGTGAGAATATTGGTAAGAAGGCCAAGGTCTTCGTCGGGCAGGTGCAATACATCGGTATGTTCCACCACGATCAGTATGTTTTTCCGGTTATGCCCCAGGTATTTCCAGGCAGGTGCTGCTGTCTCCGCCGGCGCCGGTGCATCCGCCTGCACCGGTATGGGAGCCGTTGCCGCAGCAGGTTCAGCTGTGCCCGTATCTACCAGTACAGACCGGTATAAAGTTGCGACCACGCTTGCCGGTAACCGGATGTCGTTCAGGCTCATTATTCCCTTTATTACGAATGAGTGTTCGGTTTTTTTCGTTTCTTTGAAGCATAAAAATAAAACTATTATGACGGAGGCGCTGGATATTTTGATCACGAGGGCGGAGCGAAGCAAACTGCAGGATACCAGCCTGGAAAATATCCCTTTTGGAAAGTATTTTACCGATCACATGCTGGAGGCGGATTATGAAAACGGTGAGTGGAAGAATGTGGAGATCAAACCTTACCAGCCGCTGCTGCTGGAGCCCTCGCTGGCGGCGCTGCACTATGGCCAGGCGATTTTCGAAGGCATCAAGGCGTACAAAGACGAGCACGACCAGGCGTATATATTCCGCCCGGCCGATAACTTCAGGCGCTTTAACCTCTCTGCTGAGCGGATGAATATGCCGGCCGTGCCCGAGGAGCTTTTCCTGGAAGGCATGCGGCAGCTGATCGCCCTTGATAAGAACTGGATCCCGGCACGCAAAGACCATTCGCTGTATATCCGCCCCGTGATGTTTTCTACCGACGCGGTGCTGGGCGTGCGGCCTTCGGAAACGTATAAATTCCTGATCATTCTCAGCCCGACGGGCCCGTACTACGCCACCCCGATGAAGATACTGGTGGAAGAGCGCTATACCCGTGCTGCGCCCGGGGGAGTAGGATTTTCGAAAAATGCAGGCAATTATGGCGGCAGCATGCGGGCGGCCACGCAGGCCAAAGAAGCAGGGTTTGACCAGGTGCTGTGGACGGATGCCTTTGAGCACAAATGGCTGCAGGAAGTGGGCATGATGAACGTGTTCTTTATCATCGACAATGTAGCCGTGACACCTTCGCTGGAAGAGGGAACCATTCTGGAAGGCGTAACCCGCGACAGCGTGATACAGGGGCTGAAGGAAATGAATATAGCGGTAGAGGAGAGGAAGATCAGCATCGATGAAGTGATCGCTGCCTACCGCGAAGGCCGGGTATCCGAAGTGTTCGGCACCGGCACGGCAGCCGTCATCGCGCCGATCCGGGAGCTGAATTACAAAGGTTTTTCCATGCCCTTCGATACGGACAGCTATCGCTTGTCTGCTGCCGTGAAGACCTGGCTCAATGATATCCGCGAGGGAAAGATAGCCGATAAGTACGGCTGGATGCTGAAGGTGTAACCATTTGACTGTCACATAATTGAGCCTTAAAATTCCAGAATGGGACGGCCAGCCGCGCAGAAATCCTTAAGAGCCTGCGGTCGTAATTCCAAATAATTCATCGGAGTATTTGGTAATTCCCTGAGAGGGCGTTACCTTTGCCGTCCCAAAAATAAAGCATCATTAATGCCTACTATTCAGCACTTAGTACGTAAAGGAAGAGACATCATCCGCGCCAAGAGCAAATCAAGGGCTTTGGATCAGTGCCCGCAGCGCCGCGGTGTATGTACCCGTGTGTACACGACCACTCCCAAAAAACCGAACTCCGCCCTGCGTAAGGTAGCCAAAGTGCGCCTGACCAACAAGGTAGAGGTGATCGCATACATTCCCGGTGAAGGGCACAACCTGCAGGAGCACTCGATCGTGCTGATCCGCGGAGGCCGTGTAAAAGACCTGCCGGGTGTACGTTACCACATCGTACGTGGCTCACTGGATACAGCTGGTGTAAAAGACCGGAAACAAAGCCGTTCCAAGTACGGTACGAAGAAAGAGAAAGCCAAAAAATAATTCAATTGCAATTTGTACTGAGTAAAGTTTTAATACTTGAAGAAATTCAGCTACAGCAGTTACTTTAAAAATTAAGATTCATGCGGAAAGCACAAGCAAAGAAACTTCCCTTAGCACCGGACCCTAAGTTTAACGACAAGCTGGTAACCCGGTTTGTAAACAACCTGATGTGGGAAGGAAAGAAGAGCGGAGCCTTCAACATCTTTTACGATGCACTGGACAAAGTGAGCAAGCAAACCAACGAAGAAGGTTATGAAATATGGAAAAGGGCCCTGGCCAATGTGACGCCTGCCGTAGAAGTACGCAGCCGCCGTATCGGTGGCGCCACCTTCCAGATTCCTGCTGAAGTGCGTCCCGACAGGAAGATATCCCTCAGCATCAAATGGCTGATCCGCTACAGCCGCGAAAGAAACGGCCGCAGCATGGCTGATAAATTAGCCGGCGAGATCGTAGCTGCCAGCAAAGGTGAAGGCGCTGCTTTCAAGAAAAAAGAAGATACACACCGTATGGCAGAGGCCAACAAGGCATTTGCTCACTTCCGGGTGTAAAAGATACAAGTTCATTGATCCTTACGCCACTCCGTTACACGGGGTGGCTTTTTTTATGCCCGTTGGCGGTAGGAACGCAATCCCGGTACACGGCTGATAACGACGCTGCCGCGGGATGGAACGGCGCCA
>JBEVLT010000318.1:0-3636 GCA_040509055.1 Chitinophagaceae bacterium | reverse complement strand
ACAAACACCATACATGAAAATAGAGATCATATCAGGCAGCCCGCGCGCCACCAGCGTCACCCGACGCGTAGCGCTTCACCTGCAGCAGCGGCTGCAGCAGGAAACGCAGCACGAGGTAGGCCTGATCGAGATGAAGGACTGGAACCTGCCGCCTGTGCAAACCGTATTCGTATCGGTGGAGAAAACCCCGGACGAGTTCAAACCGCTGGCTGAACGGATCTTTGCGGCTGACGCTTTTATCCTGGTCACGCCGGAGTACAATGGCAGCTATTCTCCTGCCATGAAAAACCTGCTGGATCATTTTCCCAAGCAGCACCATAAGGCATTCGGCGTGGTCACGGCTTCTACCGGGATGATGGGCGGCATGCGGGCGGCGCAGCAATTGCTGCTGCTGGTTCCGGCCCTGTTCGGCATCGCATCGCCCTACATGCTGCTGGTATCGGCGATGGACAAACGCTTCAGCCCGGAAGGCGAACTGCTGGACCCGGCCTTTGCGAACAACGTACACAATTTCACAGCAGAGTTTATATGGCTGGCTGAAACGATATCACAGCGAAAAATAACGGCCGCCAACTGATCATCAATAAAAAAGGAAAGGAGTTTTTTTATGAAAACAACAGTCTATAAAGCCAATACCAGGGGCCATGCAGATCATGGCTGGCTGAACGCCTGGCATTCTTTCAGCTTCGCAGGGTATCATGATCCCGAACGGATCCATTTCGGCGCCCTGCGTGTATTGAACGACGATACGGTGGCCGGCGGCATGGGATTCGGCATGCACCCGCACGAGAACATGGAGATCATCACCATTCCCCTGTCCGGACAACTGGAGCACCGGGACAGCATGGGCAATACGGGTGTGATCAGCAAAGGCGAAGTGCAGGTGATGAGCGCCGGCTCCGGCATTCAGCACTCGGAAAAGAACAAGAATCATAACGAGCCGGTAAAGCTGCTGCAGATCTGGGTATTCCCGGATACCAAGAACGTGAAGCCGCGCTACGATCAGCGTGCCTTCGACCTGGGCTCTTCCCGCAACAGGCTCGTGAACATCGTATCGCCGATGGGTGAAAGCGAAGGACTCAACATTCACCAGCACGCCTGGTTTCACCTGGGCAGGCTGGATAAGGACACAGCCCTCAGCTACCAGCTGAAAGATGAGCACAACGGTGTGTACGCCTTCGTGATCGACGGCGACGTAACCATCAACGGTGAAAAGCTGGAACGCCGCGACGCCATAAGCATGGCCGAAGCCGGCAAGCTGGATATCAAAGCAGACAGCGATGCGGAAGTGCTGCTGATGGAAGTGCCGATGTATTAATTACCTTTTATCTATCATACGGAGTGAAGCCGCAGGGCTTCACTCTTTATTTTTGCATAAACCGGTACAGGCTCTTTCGTGCATTCTTCTGCACCGCTCTTTTCATAAAACCGGTCCAGCCGAACAGCACACCTTTCCAGCCCAGGGCCTGCCCGATCCAGGTACTGAGGCGAAACCCGTCGCTGTGCTCGATGATCTTACCATCGCGCAGCCGCATAAAGGCTTTGATATGATTCACCACCCTGTTACCCGTTTTGGAAAAGGTGTAAGTGGCCGTCCACCGGCAGGTAGCATACTCCTCGTCCAGCAACTCGATGTCGGAAAAGGTCAATGAAAAGTTTTTTGCATTGAGGCAGAGCATCTCCCACATGGCTTTTACTTCCTCCCCGCGCAGGAGCAGGAAAACGGGATCGCTGAAGGCGATATCATCGCTGTAGCAATCCTGCATGGTCTTGTAATCCAGTTGCTGAAAAGCGGTATAAAACCGTTCGATCACCTGCTGATTGGTTGGCATAAATTAATTGACAGTGGCGAAATAGATTTATCTAAATTTAACGCTTCAAAGCTAATCATAACATGAAACGGATACCGCTTTACCTGCTTTTTTTCCTGGCGCCTCTTTTTTGCTTTTCCCAGTTCGAGCAGGATTCGGCCTGGATACGTGACAACTATACCAAGATAGAAAGATATATACCGATGCGCGATGGTGTCCGGCTGTTCACGTCCATTTTTGTACCCAACGACAAAAGTGAAAAGCACCCGATCCTGATGACCCGCACGCCTTATTCCTGTGCGCCTTATGGCGATAACGTGTTTCCGAATATGGCCACCCGGCACTGGCGGTATTATTTCAGGGAAAACTACATCATCGTGCGGCAGGATGTGCGCGGCCGCTGGATGAGCGAAGGCGAATTTGAAGATGTGCGCCCGTTTATCAAAGATAAAAAGAGCAAAACGGATATAGACGAAGCCAGTGATACCTATGACACCATCGACTGGCTGATCAATAACCTGTCCGGCAATAATGGCAATGTAGGTGTGTTCGGCATTTCCTATCCAGGCTTCTACTCTACCATGGCGGCAGCGTCCGGCCACCCGGCATTGAAAGCGGTGAGCCCGCAGGCGCCGGTGACAGACTGGTTCCTGGGCGATGACTTCCACCACAACGGCGCTTTTTTCCAGATGGACGGTTTCGGTTTTTATTCCTCCTTTGGCAAGCCCCGGCCTGCACCCACTACCGTTGAACCGACGGGCTTCAACTTTCCCACGAAAGATAACTATTCATTCTACCTCGAAGCCGGCACCCTGCAGCAACTGGCCCGGTACATGGGCGACAGCATCCGGTTCTGGAACGACATGTATGCACATCCCGACTACGACGACTGGTGGAAGGCCCGCGATGCCCGCACTGCCATGCACGGCATCAAACCTGCTATGCTGGTAGTAGGCGGCCTGTTTGACGCCGAAGACTGCTATGGCGCCTGGAACCTGTACAAGGCCATCGAAAAACAAAACCCCGGTACCCGCAACTGGCTGGTGATGGGCCCCTGGTACCATGGCCAGTGGGCCAGCGCCGACGGAACTTCCCTGGGCAATGTGCGGTTTGGCAGCAACACCTCCACCTGGTACCAGAACAATATCGAGATCCCCTTTTTCAACTACTACCTCAAAGGAAAAGGAAGCGATCCTGCGCTGGCGGAAGCCACCATTTTCTTCAGCGGCGAAAACCAATGGAAAAAGCTGGCCCAATGGCCGCCAGCCGCGATGCAGCCCCGTCCCGCCTACCTGGACAAAAACGGGCAGCTCGGCTGGACCCTGCCCCCGGCCGGTGGCGGCTACTCGGCCTATACCAGCGATCCTGCCCACCCGGTGCCTTATACCGAAGACGTTCATTTCAGCCGCACACGCGAGTACATGACCGACGACCAGCGCTTTGCCGCCCGGCGGCCGGATGTGCTGACCTTTGAAACCAGCGTGCTCGAAGAAGACCTGACGCTGGCCGGACCTGTGGTGGCCGATCTTCGCGTCAGCATCAGCAGCAGCGATGCCGATTTCGTGGTAAAGCTGATCGACGTGTACCCGGACGACTTTCAGTATCCCGACCAGGTGGAGCAGCCGCGGCGCAGTACCGGCGGCTCCTATCCCATGAGCGGTTACCAGATGCTGGTGCGCGGCGAGATCATGCGGGGCAAATACCGCAACAGCTTTGAAACCCCTGAACCGTTCCGCCCCGGCAAAACAGCTACCGTAAAGTTCGGGCTGCCCGATGTAGCCCATACGTTCAAAAAAGGCCACCGGCTGATGATACAAATACAAAG
>JBEVLT010000317.1:0-13560 GCA_040509055.1 Chitinophagaceae bacterium | reverse complement strand
CACCGGTTCCTGGAAATGATCAATGGTGTAACGGAAAATCTTATCGATCCGCTCCTGTTTTTTGGACAGGAAGGCCGTGACATCCTGCGTGGACACCGTATCATATTCTTTCTGAACGGCAATCAATTCCAGGCATTGGCACAGCCCGGTAATGCGGTGAAACCCTTCTGCCTGTTCAAGTGCGTGCAGCAAAGGAGCCAGTTTCGTTTTTGTTTCACCTTTTATCCTTAATCCCTTCATGGAAGCTTCCAGCAGCTGGCGGATGGATTTGCATTCGGGCAACTCCAGGAAACCGCTGCCCCAGAAGTCTTCCCGGAACTGAACGACCACAGCGCCCGTTACCAGGTCTTTATTGGCCTTTTGAAAAGTGTGGGGCAGGTTGGATCCCAGCAGAAAAATATCTCCCTGCCTGAACTCACCGATATAATTGCCGACAAAGCTCCTTCCTTCTCCTTCAATAAACAGGATCAGCTCGTATTCGGTATGCTGGTGCCAGGGCACTTCGAAATGCGGCGTGCGATACGTACGGGCCACGAACGAACTGTCTTTACCCAGGGGCAATTTTTCTATCAGCGGCTTCATGCAGGAACTATCTTACTGTTTTTGGCCGGCTCAAGGTAAGTTTTTTATTAAAATAGTTTCGGTTTTCGACAATAAAGTAGTAGTTTTTTGATACGCCGGCTGGTAACTTAGATGCCGGTTTTAACTGCTAACAAATTGCTGTCATATGCTGCTGCTGGGGATCGATCTGGGTACTTCTTCCATCAAAGTCTGCGTTACCGACGCCGTTACACAACAATGTATTGCCACCGCACATTATCCTGAAACCGAAGCCGGTATTATCACTCCGCATCCCGGTTGGGCCGAGCAATCGCCGGATACCTGGTGGGAACATGTGCAATTGGCTATCCTGAAGCTGCATGCGCAGCGCAAATACGATCCTGCCGACATTGCTGCCATCGGTATTGCTTACCAGATGCATGGGCTGGTGTGCGTGGACAAAGAGCAAAACGTTTTGCGCAACAGCATTATCTGGTGCGACAGCCGGGCGGTAGACACCGGCAATAAAGCATTTGAAGAAATCGGGAAAGAAAAATGCCTGCTGCACCTGCTGAACTCGCCGGGAAACTTTACTGCCTCCAAACTGGCCTGGGTAAAGCAACATGAACCGGAACTGTACGAAAAGATCGATAAGATCATGCTGCCCGGTGATTTCATTGCCATGAAGCTGACCGGGCAGGCGACTACCAGCATATCCGCTCTTTCGGAAGGCGTGTTCTGGGATTTTCCCGGGAACGAACTGTCGGCGGATGTGTTCAACTATTACGGGCTCGATACCGGTCATATTCCCGCTATCAGGGACGTCTTTACCGCGCACGGATATGTGATGCGATCGGTAGCTACTGCCTTATCGCTGAAAGAAGGCGTTCCGGTTACCTACAAAGCCGGCGACCAGCCAAACAATGCCTTGTCGCTGAATGTGCTTGAACCCGGTGATGTGGCAGCTACGGCCGGCACTTCAGGCGTGATCTATGGCATCAGCGACCAGTTTACCTACGACGACCGGTCGCGCATCAATACGTTTGCTCATGTGAATCATACGGCAGCGCAGAAACGCCTCGGCGTATTGCTGTGCATCAACGGCACCGGTATCATGAACCGCTGGGTAAGGAACTCGGCCGGTGAACACCTGTCCTACGGGCAGGTGAACGAAGCGGCAGCCACCATTGCGCCGGGCAGCGATGGCATCATCGTGCTGCCTTTTGGCAACGGGGCCGAGCGGATGCTGGAAAACAGGATTGTCGGGGCGCATATCTGCAACCTGGACCTCAACCTGCACACACCGGCACACCTGTACCGCGCGGTGCAGGAAGGGATTGCCTTCGCCTTCCGGTATGGGCTGGATATCATGAAGGAAAACGGGATGTCGCCGCGGGTGATCCGTGCCGGCAAGGCCAATATGTTTCTTAGCGCTGTGTTTACAGGCTGCTTTGTCAATACCCTGCAGGTGCCGGTGGAAATGTACAACTGCGATGGCAGCGTGGGCGCAGCGGTGGGTGCCGGCATCGGCGCCGGTATCTATAAAAACAGCAGCGAAGCATTCCTCCATTTCAAACCCCTGCAGCTGGTGGAGCCGGAAGCGGGGCAGCAATACGAAGACCATTATGCAAAATGGCTGGAACAATTACAAAAGCATATCAACTGATCTATTTATTCATTTTATAAAACAGACATACTATGTCAGTCGTTACAGGCAGCAAAGAATTTTTTAAAGGCATTGGAAAGATCGCCTATGAAGGCCGGGATACCGATAACCCGCTGGCCTATCGCTGGTATGATGAAAATAAAGTGGTGGCCGGCAAGACCATGAAGGAGCACCTGCGTTTCGCCTGTGCGTACTGGCATAGCTTCTGCGGCAGCGGCGCAGATCCTTTCGGCGAGCCGACCCACCTGTTTGCGTGGGATGAGAAAAAGGATGCGGTGGAGCGGGCAAAGGACAAAGCCGATGCGGCCTTTGAGTTCATTACCAAACTGGGCCTTCCTTATTATTGCTTTCACGATGTGGATGCGGTAGACTATACCAATGATGTAGCAGATAACGACAGACGCCTGCAGGCCATCACCGCCTACCTGGCGGAAAAGCAAAAGGCGAGCGGTGTGAAGCTGCTCTGGGGCACGGCCAATCTGTTTTCCAACCGGCGGTACATGAACGGCGCTTCCACCAATCCCGATTTTCACGTGCTGGCCCATGGCGCCGCGCAGGTAAAGGCGGCACTGGATGCCACCATTGCGCTGGGTGGGGAAAACTATGTGTTCTGGGGAGGCCGGGAAGGCTACATGACCCTGCTGAACACGGATATGAAACGGGAAAAAGAACACTTTGCGCGGTTCCTGCATACGGCAAAGGAGTATGCACGGAAGCATGGCTTTACCGGCCAGTTCTTTATCGAGCCTAAACCCTGCGAGCCGTCCAAACACCAATACGACTACGACTGTGAAACCGTGATCGGGTTCCTGCGCCAGCATGGCCTGCTGGATGATTTCAGCCTGAACATCGAGGTGAACCATGCTACGCTGGCCGGCCATACCTTCACCCACGAGCTGCAGGTGGCGGCCGATGCCGGCCTGCTTGGCAGCATCGATGCCAACCGTGGCGATTACCAGAATGGTTGGGATACTGACCAGTTTCCCAATGATATCAATGAACTGACCGAAGCCATGCTGGTGATCCTGCAGGCCGGCGGCTTCAAAGGCGGCGGCATCAACTTCGATGCGAAGATCAGGCGCAACTCTACCGACCCCGAAGACCTCTTCCATGCACATATCGGCGGGATCGATACGTTTGCCCGCGCCCTGGTCACAGCCGATGCCATCCTGCAGCAGTCGGATTACAAAAAGATCCGGGCTGACAGGTATGCTTCTTTCGACAGTGGCAAGGGCAGGGATTTCGAGAACGGGCAGCTGTCGCTGGAAGACCTGCGGGCCTATGCCGTCGAAAATGGCGAGCCAGTTTTAAAAAGTGGGCGCCAGGAATATCTTGAGAATATAATAAACCGGTATATTTAGGGATCGTTAATTCTTAATAAAGCTAAAGCTATATGAATTCTCTCTCCACCCTGGACATTGCAGTTTTCCTCTTTTATTTCGTACTGGTAGCCGGGTATGGCTACTGGATCTACCGCAGGAAAAGAAAGACGACCGCCGATACCAAGGACTTCTTCCTGGCCGAAGGTTCGCTGACCTGGTGGGCCATCGGGGCTTCCCTGATTGCGTCCAACATTTCTGCAGAGCAGTTTATCGGCATGAGCGGCGAAGGCTTTTTTGTGGGTATTTCCGTAGCAGCCTACGAGTGGATCGCGGCAATCGCGCTGATCATTATTGCTGTCTGGTTCATCCCGATTTACCTGAAGAATAAGATATATACCATGCCGCAGTTCCTGAAAACGCGGTACAATGAAACGGTGGCGCTGATCATGGCCGTGTTCTGGCTGCTGTTGTATGTGTTTGTCAACCTTACTTCCATCCTGTACCTGGGCGCGGTAGCCATCAACGGGCTGCTGGGCGGCGGTTACCTGCACGAGATCATGATCGTGCTGATGCTGATGGCCCTGATCATCACCCTGGGTGGTATGAAAGTGATCGGTTATACGGATGTGATCCAGGTGGCGGTGCTCATCATCGGTGGCTTTGCCACGGTATACCTGGCCCTGCAGATCGTGGATGAGCGGATCAATGGCGCAGCCGATGGCAATGCCATTACCGGTTTCAAAACCCTGTTGAACCAGGCGCCGGAACATTTCAAAATGATCCTGCCCAAGCCTTCGGTGACAACCACCACGATCGATATGCCGGAAAACCTGGATGTACAGAAGTACGTGGTGCTGCCGGGGCTGGCAATGTATTTTGCCGGCCAGTGGATCGTAAACCTGAACTACTGGGGTTGCAACCAGTACATCACGCAGCGGGCGCTGGGTGCCGACCTGAATACGGCGCGTACCGGTATCCTGTTTGCCGGTTTCCTGAAACTGTTCATGCCGGTGATCGTGATGCTGCCGGGTATCGCTGCATTTGTGCTGCATTCCAAAGGCCACCTGCCTGGTTTTGAAGGCGGCAAGGACGGCGCTTATTCCGCCATCCTCGCGTTCCTGCCTGCTGGTTTGAAAGGTCTGGCCATTGCTGCACTTACGGCCGCGATCGTGGCTTCGCTGGCGGGTAAGGCCAACAGTATCTCTACCATCTTTACGCTGGACATCTATAAAAAATATGTCAACAAGGGATCCGATGAGAAGAAAATGATCTGGACAGGCCGGATGACGGTGATCGCTGCCATGCTGATCGCTCTCATGTTTACCTGGAAAGACCTGCTGGGTATTGGTGGCGAAGGCGGTTTCACCTTCATCCAGAAGTATACCGGCTTTATCAGCCCTGGCGTATTCGCCATGTTTATCCTGGGCCTGTTCTGGAAGCGTACCACCGGTACGGCTGCCCTGGTCGGCGTGATCCTTGGCTTTGCGCTGGCGATCTTCTTCAATAACTATGCGGTGGACCTGTTTGGCAGGGAAACCTGGCTGTATACTGCTTTCCAATACCAGAAAATGAACAATGGCGTGGTGGAAACAGTAGTGGAGATACCGTTCCTGATCAACATGGGATGGTCCTTCTTCTTCACCGTGATCACCATGATCGCTATCAGCCTGGGCGGACCGAAAGTGAACCCCAAAGCGTTTGAAATAGACGGCAGCATGTTCAAGCTCAAACCGCATATCGTGATCATGATCGTGGTCACGCTGATGATCCTGGGTGCGCTGTACGCGAAATTCTGGTAACAAATAAAATCATAGAAAGCAAAGCATGTTTCATCAAACCATGCGATGGTACGGACCTCACGACCCGGTCAGCCTGGCAGATATCAGGCAGGCCGGGTGTGCAGGGGTCGTTACCGCCCTGCATCATATTCCCGTTGGCGATGTGTGGACGGCGGAAGAGATCGGTAAGCGGGTACAGCTGATCGAAGCAGCCGGTATGACCTGGACCGTGATCGAAAGCCTGCCGGTGCACGAGGACATCAAGAAGCAGTCAGGGAATTATTTACAGTATATCGAAAACTACAAGGCCAGCCTGCGAAATATAGCTGCCTGCGGTTTGAAAGTGGTGACGTACAACTTCATGCCGATACTGGACTGGTTGCGGACGGATGTGTATTATCCCATGACCGATGGCAGCACGGCGCTTTATTTTGAGCGGTCGGCCTTTGTGGCCTTTGACCTGTTTTTGCTGAAACGACCCGATGCAGAAAAGGACTATACCAAAGAGGAGATCGATAAGGCTCAAAAGAAGTTTGACAGCATGAGCGGGGGCGAACGGGACTATCTCTTCCGTAATACCCTGCTGGGCCTGCCGGGCAGCGACGACGCCTTTACACCGGAACAGGTGCTGACCGCCCTGAAAACCTATGAAGGCATCGATGCCGCAAAGCTCAAGCAGCATCTTTTTTATTTCCTGGAGCAGGTAGCGCCGGTGGCAGAAGAATGCGGCCTGAAAATGGCCATTCACCCGGACGACCCGCCTTACCCGGTACTGGGATTGCCCCGCATTGTAAGCACGGAACAGGATGCGGCCGACCTGCTGGATGCGGTGCCCATAGCAGCCAATGGTCTTTGCTTTTGCACCGGCTCGTATGGTGCGCGGCCCGACAACGATATTGTAAACATGCTGCGCCGCTTTGGCGATCGTGTTCATTTCTTCCACCTGCGCAATACCAAGCGCGATGCAGAAGGCAATTTTTATGAAGCCGATCACCTGGCAGGCGACACCGATATGTATGCCGTGGTAAAAGAAGCCGTGCTGCTGATGAAACGCAGGAATACCGATCTGCCCATGCGGCCGGATCACGGCCACCAGATGCTGGACGACCTGAAGAAAAAAACATATCCCGGTTACTCTGCCATCGGCCGGCTGCGGGGACTGGCGGAGCTACGGGGACTGGAACTGGGGATTAGCCGGAGTATAAGCGGAGAGTAACGAGTTGACAGGTTAGCCGGTTAACATTGTTAGCTTATCAACTCCATCAACCTTACATATTGACATGAAACGATTGCCTGTCCTTTTCCTGCTTATTATTCTTGCAATGACAAGAGGAGAGGCGCAGCTAACATTCCGGAACCCCATCCTTTCAGGTTTCTATCCCGATCCCGGTATTTGCCGTGCCGGCAATGATTATTATATCGTCAACTCTTCGTTTGCTTATTTCCCGGGGCTGCCCGTTTTTCACAGTACCGACCTGGTCAGCTGGAAGCAGATCGGCAATGCCATGGACCGCAAGGAGCAGCTGGACCTGGCAGGCGCCGGTGTATCGCGGGGATTGTTTGCGCCGACGATCCGGTATCACAACGGGCTTTTTTATATCGTGTGCACGCTGATCGATAAAGGAGGCAATTTCATCATCACGGCCAGCGATCCCAAAGGCCCCTGGAGCAATCCCATCTGGTTGCCGCAGGCAGATGGCATCGATCCTTCTTTGTTCTTCGATGATGATAACAGGGCATACCTGGTTTACAACAGCATCCCCCCGGATAATAAACCATTGTATGATGGCCACCGCACCATCCGCCTGGCGGAGCTGGATGCAAAGACCTTGCAGGTCATCACCGCAAATATGATCATTGTCAACGGCGGCACGGATATTTCCCAAAAACCGGTATGGATCGAGGCGCCGCATATTTTTAAAAAGGACGGCTGGTATTATCTCATTTGTGCCGAAGGCGGCACAGGCTACAACCATTCCGAGGTAGTATTCCGGAGCAAATTGGTGAGTGGCCCCTATGTCCCTTACGCCGGCAATCCCATCCTGACCCAGCGCCACCTGGACCCGGCACGAAAAAATCCTGTGACCACTGCGGGGCATGCCGACTTTGTGGAGACACCGGATGGCCGCTGGTACGCTGTTTTCCTGGCCTGCCGGCCATACGAAGGCGATCATTATAACATAGGCCGGGAAACGTTTATGATGCCGGTACAATGGAAAGACGGCTGGCCGCACCTGCTGCAAGGGAATGAAGAAGTGCAATACGAATACCCGGTTCCTTTCCCATCGGTCACCCAAAAGGTGGTCAATCCTTATGGGGGCAATGCTGTTTACAAAGATGATTTCAGCGGTCAATCCCTGGACCCGCGATTCATGTTTTTGCGAACGGTAGAGCACCCCTGGTACAGCCTTGCTGAAAAAAAAGGGTACCTGGCAATGGATGTACGCCCGGAAACAGCCGGCGAAAAAGTAAATCCCTCCTTTGTTGCATTCCGCCAGCAAAATCATGCCTGTGAAGCGATCACTGCCTTGCGGTTTTCCCCCGCTGCGGAAAATGAGAAAGCCGGGCTGGCCCTTTTCCAGAATGAAACGCATTTTTATTACCTGTGTCAATCGGTAAGCGGCGGAAAGCCGGTAGTGCAGCTGTTTCAATCGGGTAAAGACAGCAGCATGGTGCTGGTGGCGTCCCGTGTGCTGCGCAGGGCGCCCAAACAATTATACCTGAAAATAGAAGGCCGCGGTCCCGGTTACTTTTTCTCTTATTCCACCAATAACAAACGCTGGACCTGCCTGACCAAAGAGGAGATGGATGGAAAGTTTCTCAGTACCAAAACAGCGGGTGGTTTCGTGGGCTCGGTATTTGGCCTGTATGCGACTTCGCTGGGCAAAGCGGGCAGCAGCAAAGCCTTTTTTGATTTCTTTTCCTACACGGGCAATGACGACGTGTATAAAAAATAAACCATGAACAGGAAAATAGTTTATGGCCTGGTCGCAGGTGTTGCACTGCTTGCGGCAGCCGTGCAGGTGCATGCGCAGCAGGCAAAAAAACTTGTTCTCAACGACTCCGGTTATTTTGAAACGCGGGGCTTGAATATCCTTGCTTTCAGCAATCGCTACGGTCTTTTCGGCGATGAAAAAGCCAGCGGGATCGAGATCATTCATCATGGCGTGCGCACGGCTACCAATGGTGATGTGCGGCTTCATCCCACACCTGAGCAGTGGGATTCCATTCCCCGGTTTATCCGGCGCGAGGTACGCAAGGACGATAATACCATTGAAACATTCCTGGAATATCCTTCTTTCGGATTTGCCTATTCCATCCGGGTCAGGGCAAAAGACGATGGTATTGCGATCAGTGTTCATTCCAATCAGTTCCTGCCGGCCATGCTGCAGGACCGGGCAGGGTTCAACCTGGAATTTTTGCCCGCTGCTTATTTCCATACATCCTACCTCGCCGGCGACAGGGCCGGTGTATTCCCCGTATATCCGTCCGGGCCAATGGCTATCCGTGACGGTCAGTACCAACCACAGCCGCTGGCCACGGCAAAAAACCTGGTACTGGCGCCGGAAGATGCGGAGCGCAGGATAACCATCAGCAGCGACGCGCCCATTTCCCTGTACGACGGCCGCAATAAAGCACAGAATGGCTGGTTCGTGGTCAGGGGCTTATTGCCTGCAGGCAAAACGGGAACCCTGCTGGAATGGTTCATCAGCGGCAACACTATTCCCGGCTGGGTTCGCCAGCCCGTGATCGCTCATTCACAGGTCGGCTATCATCCTGCACAGCAAAAAATTGCCGTAGTGGAACTGGACCGGAATGATCCGCCGCTGACCACTGCCCGGCTGCTGAAAATAAATGCCGATGGACAATTCGCCGAACGATTCAGCAAAGCCCCGGCCCGGTGGGGCGATTACCTGCGGTACCGGTATTATACGTTTGACTTCTCAGCTGTAACGGACAGCGGGCTGTATGTGATAGAATATGGTAAGGTCCGTACATTGCCTTTCCGCATCGGCACCGATGTATATGCCGGCGCCTGGCATCCCACACTGGATGTGTTTTTCACCGTGCAGATGGACCATCTGTTTGTCAACGAAGCCTACCGCGTATGGCATGGCCGGTCGCATATGGATGATGCGCTGCAGGCCCCGCTGGACCATGAGCATTTCGACCTGTACCGGCAGGGTGCTGCTACTGATAACCGGTTCAAACCCGGTGAGCATATACCCGGTCTTAACACAGGCGGCTGGTATGATGCCGGCGACTTCGACCTGCGGACACAAACGATCTATGCCACGGTGATGATGCTGGTACAGGCCTGGGAAAGCTTCCGTCCGGAGCGCGACGAAACGCTGATCGACCAGCAGGCACGCTATGCCGATATCCATCACCCGGATGGCCGGCCGGACCTGCTGCAGCAGGTAGAGCACGGTACCCTGCAGCTGCTGGCACAGTACAAGGCTGTAGGCTATGCTATTAACGGTATCGTGGAGGCGCACCTGGACCAGTATACGCACCTGGGCGATGCCGTGACCAAGACCGATAACCTGGTGTATAATCCGCAGCTGAAGGAAGGGCAGTCCGATGGATTTAGCAGCGGCCGTTTCGATGACCGCTGGGCGTTTACCAGCCGTTCTTCTTCGCTTGATTATGGTGCGATCGCCGCTCTGGCTGCTGCATCCAGGGCGCTGAAGGGCTTTAATGATACACTTGCCCTTGACTGCCTGCTCACCGCGCAGCGGGTATGGGAGGAAGAGCAAACGCATCCGCCGTATACCTTCCGTCATGGCAATACCACGGGCGGGCCGTTGGAGGATGAAAAACTGCGGGCTGCACTGGAACTCCTGATCACAACTGGGAAGCAAAAGTTTGCCGATAGTATTGCGGCCATGCTGCCGCTTTTCGAAAAGCAGTTCGGGCGGTTTGCCCTGCCGGCTGTCCGCGCTCTTCCGTATATGGATGCCGGGTACAGGCAAAAGCTGGAAGCACTGGTGCGGGTGTATAAAATTAGCCTGGACCGGATCGCCGCTCAAAACCCGTTTGGCGTGCCCATCGGCACCGGTGGATGGGCCGGTAGCGGCCAGGTGATCGGTTTCGCAATAACCAATTATGTGCTGCACAAGGCGTTCCCGCAGCTTATCGGTCCGGAATACGTCTTTCGGGGATTGAATTATCTCTATGGCTGTCATCCCGGCTCGGACATTTCGCTGGTGTCTGCAGTGGGTACACGGTCCAAGGAAATAGCATATGGAAATAACCGCGCGGATTTTTCTTTTATTGCAGGGGGTATCGTACCCGGTGTGCTGATTCTGCCGCCGGATTTTCCCGAAAACAAGGAAGACTGGCCATTTCTGTGGGGCGAAAATGAATACGTGATCAACCTCGGGGCCAGCTATATTTTCCTGGTGCATGCTGTCAGCGAATTGCTGCAAGGAAATGGAGGGGATTATCGTCATATACAATAATGCAACCGATTGCATTAACTGATTGCGCTTACTAAATTGTGTTGCCGATGAAAAAAATAACGGGAGATTCTTTTACACGGAAAATCAGCAGCGTTGCAAAAAAGATATTCCTGCCCATTGTGGTATGTTTTTGTTCGCTGTATGCGGGAGCGCAATCATTGGTGACGACAACAAAAACTGCAGGGGCATTTGATATATCCGCTTCCTTGTTTATCTGCGTAGCTGCCGGCGACCACCCGGTGGTACAGAAAGCGGCGTCGCTGCTGCAGCAGGACATAGAAGCCGTGACCGGGAAGCGCCCTGGCCTGGTGAATACGATTCCGGCATCGGCACAACAGATCATCATCATCGGTTCGCTGGACAGATCCGTGCTGCTCCGGGACCTCATCGGCCAAAAGAAATTCAATCCCGGTGTTATAAAGAATCAATGGGAAGCCTACCAGCTGCAGACCGTGGCTAACCCTGTGAAAGGAGTTGGGCATGCGCTGGTGATCGCGGGGAGCGACCGCCGGGGCACCGCGTTCGGTGTGTTTGAGCTATCGCGGCAGATCGGCGTATCTCCCTGGTACTGGTGGGCCGATGTACCGGTCAAAAAGAGCGGGACACTCTATATAAAAGCAAACAAGATTGCTACCGATGCGCCAAAGGTGAAATACCGTGGCATTTTTATCAATGACGAAGCGCCGGCGCTCAGCGGCTGGAGCAAGGAAAAATTCGGCGGGTTTAACCACCTGTTTTATGCAAAGGTGTTCGAGCTGATGCTGCGGCTGAAAGCAAACTATATCTGGCCCGCCATGTGGGGTAATGCGTTTTACGACGACGATTCACTCAATATCAAAACCGCGGACGAATACGCCATCGTGATCGGCACTTCGCATCATGAACCGCTGATGCGGGCGCACGACGAGTGGAGAAGATATGGACAGGGGAAATGGAATTATGATAGCAACGAAGTGCGGCTGAAGCAATTCTGGCAGGGAGGGATGCAGCGGGCAACCAACGAAAAGATCGTAAGCATTGGCATGCGCGGCGATGGCGACGAGCCGATGAGCCGGCAAACCGCTACCGCCTTGCTGGAACGCATCGTAAAAGACCAGCGGCAGATCATTCAGGAGGTGACCGGCAAGCTGGCTACGGAAACACCCCAGTTATGGGCGTTGTACAAAGAAGTGCAGGATTATTACGACAAGGGCATGCGGGTGCCTGACGATGTGACCCTGCTGCTCTGTGATGATAACTGGGGCAATATCCGGAAGCTGCCGCGCCGGAATGATAAACCGCGAAAAGGCGGGTACGGTATTTATTACCACTTTGATTATGTAGGCGGTCCGCGCAATTACAAATGGCTCAATACAAACCCGATACCCCGGGTATGGGAGCAGATGCACCTGGCGTGGCAATACGGGGTAAAGGATATCTGGATCGTGAACGTGGGCGATATCAAGCCGATGGAATTTCCTATTTCCTTCTTTCTCGATTATGCCTGGAACCCGGATAGGACCGGCGCTGCTGACCTGCAGAACTATACCCGGCAATGGAGCGCAGCACAGTTTGGCAGTCAATACGCGGTGGAAATAGCCGACATCATTGCCAGGTATACAAAATACAACGGACGCCGCAAACCCGAGCTGCTGAGCCCCGACACGTATAGCCTGCATAATTACGGTGAGGCCGATCAGGTCGTCAACGAATACAATGACCTGCTGGCAAGGGCGGAACGCATCAATGAGGCATTGCCAGCCTCATACAGGGATGCTTATTTCCAGCTGGTGCTGCACCCGGTGAAGGCCTGTGCCAACCTGAACGAGCTATATGTGACGGTGGCGAAGAACCGGTACTATGCCGCGCAGCGATGGGCCATTGCCAACAATAGAGCCGATAGGGCGAAACAACTGTACATCAACGATTCCCTGATCACGCTTCAGTACCATGCTATCGCCAACGGTAAATGGAACCACATGATGGACCAGACGCATATCGGCTACACCTACTGGCAGCAGCCACTGGTAAACCGGATGCCGGATGTACGGTATGTGCCGGCTGATTCGCTGGAACAGGAGCCGCTCTTCGATTCCGTGTTGGCGCCTTCGGCCCGGCATCTTATTCCTGCCCGCCACAAAGGCGCCGCTTTTTACGAGGTGAATGGGTTTGTGTCCATCGGGGCAGATCACTATACAAGAGCCGTAAATACCAATGGCATTGCCTGGAGGGTATTGCCCGATCATGGGAGAACGGGGTCTGCCGTGACACCATTCCCGGTCACAGCGCCTGTTCAAAAACCGGGTGGCAATGCACCCCGCCTGGAGTACGATATTTACCTGGTCAGCACCGATTCAGTAAAAATACAGGTATACCTGTCGCCTACCCTGAATTTTCATAACGATGAGGGGTTGAAGTATGCGGTTTCCATCGATAATGAACCTCCGCAGGTGGTAACGATCAACAAAGACGACAGCAATGCAAGAACCTGGGAAGGATGGGTAGCTAATAATATCATTATCAAAACAACAAAGCATTTTATTGACAGGCCGGGCCGGCATGTGCTGAAGATCTGGATGGTGAACCCCGGTGTGGTGACGCAGAAGATCGTAATGGATACCGGCGGGCTGGCACCCAGTTACCTGGGTCCGCCTGAAACGATGGCCGATTAAATACCTGCTGCATGAAAGTGTACCGGATATTGCTCATTGCCGTGCTGGTGGCCTGGAGTGCCCGCAGCCATGCCCAGCGGATCGCGACACTGGAAGTAAGGTTGCCTGCTGCCGCGAACGGGCTGGACATACCTGTCA
>JBEVLT010000316.1:0-26659 GCA_040509055.1 Chitinophagaceae bacterium | reverse complement strand
CCATTACTGGTTTTATACTCACAACCTGGTGGAAACAGCCGATGCTTTTTATAAAAATGGCGGCCGCTACCTGTTCATCGATGAAGTGCACAAATATCCCCGCTGGTCAACGGAGCTGAAAAATATCTATGACAGCTACCCGCAATTGCGCGTAGTGTTCTCCTCTTCGTCTGCCCTGGATATCTACCGGGGTGAAGCCGACCTGAGCCGCCGGGTGATCACGTATGAGCTGCCGGGATTGTCGTTCAGGGAATTTCTTGTACTGCAGGGGCTCGGCACTTTTGAAACCTATGCCTGGAAGGACATTGTGAAGAAACATGCCGACATCAGCCGGGAAATCCTCAAAAAAATACAGCCTCTGCCCTGGTTCAAAAAATACCTGCAATACGGGTACCTGCCTATTTTCAAAGAAAGCGAAGCAGCAGAAATACCCCTGCGGCTGAGCCAGACCATCAATACCGTGATCGAAACGGACCTCAGCTATGCCGAAGAATACACGGTAGCCACCTCCTTCAAGATCAAAAAACTGCTGGGTGTGCTGGCAGAGTCGGCGCCCTTCAAACCAAATATTTCAGCGCTCTCCCGCAAGCTGGACTCCGGCCGGGAATACGTTTATGCCTGGATGCAGCACCTGGAACGGGCCCGCCTGCTCAACCTGCTGCATGCTGCCGGCAAGGGCGTGTCGGCGCTGCAAAAACCGGAAAAGCTCTACCTGGAAAATACCAACCTGGCTTACGCGCTGAAAGCCGTACCGGATATCGGGGCCATCCGCGAAACTTTTCTGCTCAACCAGCTGGTCAATAAAAAACTGGCCGTTACCCTGCCCGAAACCGGCGATTTCCTGGTAAACGATATACACCTGGAAGTAGGCGGCAAAAGCAAAACCGCCCGGCAGGTGAAAAAGCAGGGCGGTTACCTCGTAGCAGCCGACGATATCGAAACCGGTATCGGTACCAAAGTGCCGCTATGGCTATGGGGCATGATGTACTGAGGCAAAGAGGACTAGGCCTGCAGTGCCGGCTCAGGAATGGCCTGGTACACCCGCGCAAACTCTCCGGCAAATGCTTCGAGCCTCCGGCTGCCGGCCAGCTCCGGGCGATGCGCCCAATAATCCTGCTGCGCCCGGCCTTCCCGGAAAGCCTGGCCCATTTCGATGTATTCCTTTGCCAGCGACGGACCAAGACCCTGTTGTACCATGGCCTCGTAGGATTGCTCATCGGAAAAACTGACCCAGGCAGCATTTTTTTTACCGGCCGCCTGGCCCAGCACGGAAGCGATACCCGGAGCAGACCGCTCATCACTGGCCACATATTCAATACTGTATCCTTCAAAATGCGGGTGCAGGAGGTGATGGACGACCCGGTCTGCAATATCCAGGTGATGCACCAGCGCGATCTTTTCGTCGCTACTGCCGAAATTGCTGCCGATGATGCCGGCCGTCTTCAGCAGGCCGGCCATGCCCAGCAGGTTGTAATAAAAGAAGGCAGGACGCAATATTTTAATATGCCGGTCCTGCAGCGATTGCAATTGCTCTTCCAGGTAACCCAGCGCATCGATGGGTCCGGCGCCCTGCCGCAGGTGCGCCCCGATGCTGCTCAGCAGCACGATATGCTTTACACTACTGCTGCGCAATGCCGCTACATAGTGATCGGCTACCTGCCGCTGGTAAGCCGGGAAATCTTCCACGGAGAAATTAGGTGGTATCATCAGGTATACCGCATCGGCATGACCGAACGTTTCCTGTACAAAAGAAAAATCGGTGAGCGATCCGATGGCAGCTGAAGCGCCAACTGATTCAATTTCCGCTATTCTTTCGGGCTGGCTGCTGATCACGGTCACGTCATGCCCGGCAGCAGCCAATGCTGCAGTGACCGGCCGGCTGATATGACCCAGCGATCCTGTAATAATGTATTTCATTGTTTTTTGTTTTAATGAAAGACAAAATTATCTTTGTACTTACTTTTTTACAAGTACTTACCCCAAAGTATGTGTCATGGCCAAAATAAAAGAAAGCGCCACGCGCTATGCCAATAAACGACAGTCGGTGCTGGAATGCCCGGTGTCATACGTGATCAGCAAGATCGGCGGGCACTGGAAACCGCTGATCATTTATCACCTGCTGTCGGCCGAACGCCGCTATAGCGAGCTGCGCAAAGCTATTCCCACGATCACGGAAAAAATGCTGATCCAGCACCTGAAAGAGCTGGAGGCCGACGGGCTGGTGATCCGGAAAGCCAAACCCGTGGTACCGCCCTATGTAACTTACAAGCTCTCCCCTTCCGGCCTGGCCCTGTATCCGGTAATGCGCGCGATGGGCGAGTGGGCCATCCTGGACAGCGGACTGAAACCCGTGGACCAGTACGGCGTAATGGAAGGGCTTTACTGATCCTGTAATTTATTTTCACCAAACCAGCCCCTTTACAACAGAATAGCACACATGGGAAGAACCAGGGAGCATAAGACAATGCAGCGCCGCTTCGGTCCTTTCGTTGCCGCCAACCGGTCGGAGTACTGGCATCATTTCGACCTGCGCCCTATCGATGACCTGGATGATGAAGCCTTTGCTTACATCCTCACCGGCACTGGCTTGAAAGGCATCACCATGCTGGACCTGAACGAGACGGAGATTACCAACGAAAGCATCCGGCTGCTGGCCGGGCTGGAATATGTAAAGGAATTGCGGGCAAAAGGTTGCCGCCGGCTGGACAATGGCTGTATAAAATACCTGGGCCAAATCCGGGAGCTTGAATTCCTGCACCTGAACGGCACCGGTGTTACGATCGATGGCCTGTTGCAGCTTCGTTCGCCGGCATCGCTGAAAACACTACTGTTCCAGGCTGGTGATCCGGGCAGCATCAACCAAAAGATGCTGCAGCTGAGAAACCTGTTCCCCGGCTGTGAGTTTGTGGTCAATTCGAAACCCTACGATTTTTCAGCCTGATTGGTTGGCGCCACTTACGATATGATGCAGATCAGCGATTTGCGAAAGAAGAAGGTAACGGGTACGAACCCCGGGCGGAAACCCCTATAAAACTATTACAGCATTACCGGTTCTTTTTTTGAACCTTGCACCATTAATATCCGGAGTATGCCCAAGAAAACAGACCTGATCGCCTTGCTGGTAGACGGCGATAATGCACAAGCCAAATTGCTGAAGCCGATCATAGAAGAAGTATCCAAGTACGGTAAGGTGACGATCCGCCGGATCTATGGCGACTGGACCAGCCCTGGTATGGGCAGCTGGAAAAAAACCCTGAACGATGTGTCCTTTACGCCCATCCAGAAGTTTTCGTACACGGTAGGAAAAAACTCTACCGACAGCTCGCTGATCATCGATGCCATGGATATCCTGCATGCCGGTACGGTAGACGGGTTCTGCATCGTTTCCAGCGACAGCGACTATACCGGGCTCGCCAAACGGATACGCGAGGAAGGCATTTTTGTAATGGGGATCGGGGAGAAAAGAACACCCACGGCCTTTGTACAGTCCTGCGAGATCTTTACGTTTTGCGAGACCATCGCCCCGGCGCCTGAACCCGCCCCGAAACAAACCACAAAAATCAAAACGACAGCCAAACCGCAGCGACCCATCTTTGCCAAAATAGACCAGGACATCATCAATAAGGCCTATGATGCCTCCAGCAACGAACAGGAAGAAGCCTATATCTCCACGCTTGGCTTCCATATCAGGCGGCTGGACCCCAGCTTCGACGCAAGGGCATTTGGCTATAAGACGCTTACCCAATTGATGGCCAGCCTGCCGGAATATGAGCTGCTCTACAAAGAAGTAAATGGCGATCAGCAACGCATCGTGCGAAAGCGTAAATCCGGCGCCGCATAAGATACCGGATTGTAAATCCCGGCATCCTCTTCGTGGCTAAAGCCTGCAAAAAAAACTGAAATAAATTTGGCGCCCTGAGTACCGCACCTGAACGATATGGACAGCCCGTCAGCGCTGTTCCTTCCGCATCAGCTCCGCGATATACTTTACCGGCGCACTGCCATAAGAAAGAAATTCCTCATGAAAGGCTTTCAGGTCAAAGGCATCTCCCCTCTTTTTCCTTAGCTCTTCCCGCAGGTCATAGATCTCCGAATACCCGGCAAAATAAGAGCAAAGCTGCACCTGCGTGAGCGATACCCTTCTCCATTTGCCCTCTGCCTCGGCCTGTTGCTGGAAGGCTTCGTTCACCAGCAGGTGCATGGCTTCCTCCTTACTCATATTGTTGACATGCACGCTGTAATCGAGGATCATGTTGCAGGTGCTGCGGAGATTCCACTTATAGTACAGCAGCCACATCTCCGGCTCGTTGTGGCCATAGCCTCTCTCCAGCATCATCCGTTCCGCATACACAGCCCAGCCTTCGATCATGGCGCCGTTTTCAAAAACAGACTTGATAATGCTCGGCGACTGGCTGCTGTATACCAGCTGCGCATAATGACCCGGTATGGCCTCATGGATGTTCAGTATCTGCAGTATGTAATCGTTGTATTCACGCAGATAGCTTTCTGCCTGCGCCGCGTCCCATCCCGCCAGGCTGCCTACATTGTAGTAAGTATTGCCGCCTTTATCGTAGGGGCCGGGCGAGCTGATGGAAGCACCCGCGATACCAGCCATATAAGCCGGTTCCTTTCTTACCACCAGCGGTTTGGACGGATCGAGGTACAGCAGGTTCTTTTCCTTTACAAAGGCTGTCAGTACCGGTATCTGCTTTTCGATGGCCGACTGGAAGGAGTCCGGCTGCACATGATTTAACGATATTTTGTCGATCACCTGCCGGATCAGCCGCAGCGGGTCGGAAGGTTTGATAGCCGCACCCATGTATTTGGGCCATAGCTGATCGGCCAGCCGTGCCATTTGTGCATGCAGCTCCTTTTTATGATCCAGCGCCTTTTGATACACCTGCTCTGCGGTATACCCTGATTCAATATCAAAACCGAATTTCTTTGCGTACAGTTCCCTGCCCAGCCGGAAGCTGCGGGCACTGTCGGGCTTCAACTGTTTCAACCAGGCCACATAGCTATTCATTGCCTTTATGGCTTCACCTGCCCTTTGTATACAGGCTGTTTTTTCACCGGCACTCAGCTTCGATTTGGCCAGAGAATCGGGCAGGTCGGTCGTAAAGACAGACAACCCTCCCAGGTTCTGCCCGATGGACAATTCAGTATGTTCTGCCGTGGGATGCTGCAGGTTTTGCTGTGCTGCGGCATAATAAGCCGGGATACCGGCCATACGTTGATAAAAATGACGCAGGCGGGTATCCAGCGAATCATAGTTCTCGCTCAGCATTTTGGCAAACGTGGACGACACGTTATATTCCGATGGGTCCCAGGTATAGCTCTTCAACTCGGTCAGGTACCAGATAGAAGATTCAGCACGGCTTTTCAGGATCAGGAAATCGGTACGGTTGTTGGCCGTGAGCAGCTCCGGGTTAAATTGTTGCAGCGAGTCCTGCTGCGCTTTCCAGAAGGCAAGCTTCTTATCCCTGTCAGCGGCATCCGGCACGTTCAGGATGCTGTCGTAAACATGATAACCGATAGAGCTGGCCCATTCAGGATATAGCTTCCACAACGCCTGCACCATCCCTTCTTTATAGTTATCGAAGCGTTGATCGATATTATTGGACGTTCCTTTTACCCGGTTGGTATCGCAGGCTGCCAGCAACAGACAGGCAAAAGCAGTCAGAACAAATATTCGCATAGAAACACGGGGATTTAATTCATGAAAATACAGTAAAAAAGGAGGACAGCTGCTATCATTCCACCAGCCGAATTTCATGCTGCGGCAATGAAGAAAAACGTGAACTTTGTCTGAACAGAAAAAAAACACAACTATGTCCAGCCTGTCACTTACCATACCGCACGAATTGCCAAAAGAAGAAGCGCTCACCCGCATCAAAGGGCTGCTGCAAAGCCTGCGGGCCGAACATGCCAATATGATCTCCGATGTAAAAGAAGAATGGACCGGTGACGAAGGCAAGTTCGCTTTCTCCGCCAAAGGCTTCGACCTGTCGGGTCTGATCAACGTATCGGGCACCGCCGTCGGCATCGATGCTAAATTGCCTTTTGCGCTATCCCTGTTTTCCGGCAGCATTAAAAATATTATCACCGAAAAGGCCAAAGCCCTGCTGGCAAAGTAACGCGATCAGGTACCGATGCCGGAACACCAGCTTTATTATATCGCCATCCTGTGTCCCGACCAGATCGATCGGATGGTGCTGGACCACAAGCTATGGCTAAAGGAACAGTTTGGCTGTGCACATGCACTGAAATCGCCGGCCCATCTCACCCTGGTACCTCCGTTCCGGCTGGAAGAAAGCCGGGAAGAAGAATTGATACAGTTGTTACGGACTTTTACCGGCCCCACCGGCGGGCTGACCATTACGCTAAACGGCTTCGGTCATTTCAGCAAAAAGGTTTTATATATCCATGTGGAAGAAACCCCGGCCCTGCATGAAATAAAAAAGCAGGCGGACATACATTTTGAAGCATTGGCCGGGCATGTGATCAAACCGGATATCCGGCCTTTTCACCCGCATATCACCCTCGCTACCCGCGACCTCTCACCTCATGATTTTGACCGGGCATGGGCACATGTTTCAGATTTATCTTTCGACGAGACATTCTGGTCCGGCACGATGTCCCTGCTGCGGCTCAGCCCCGGCCGGTGGCAGGTGATCGCCGAAAAGAACTGGCAGACCGGTTGACCGGCCTGCCAGCAAACTCATTCAACAATACAGGGAGCAACAAAGCTTACACGGCAACGCCGGGAGTAAGTAATTGCTTCAGCCTTTCCTTCCCTACTGACAGGAACAAGGTAGGCAGGCGGGGCCCTGTTTCCTTACCCAGAATCAGGCGGTACAGCGCAATAAAAAACGCGTGCTGCAGCTGTTTGATCTCGTCGGTAGGTTTACTGTCCGGCGGGAAATTCTTTTGCCGCTTGGGAATGGAATACATCAGGCTGGTCAGCCCGTCCAGCGTCCAGCTGGCTTCGTACTCAGTAACCAGCAGCCCGATGCCTTCCCGGATCAGCGGGTCGAAAGAAGCAAAGGCTTCGCTGTCGAATTGCTGCCTGACCACGATCCGCTCTTCGTCAGGAATAAATTTCTGTACCCAGCCGGCAGCGCATTGCAGGCGCAGCTGGATCTGTGGCAGCAGTTCTTCTTTGGAAGGCAGCCCTTCGATATGGTGATGGAGAATACGGTAGATCTCATCGTAATTGCCCTGCGTGATCTCGTAGGTAGCCGCCAGCAGGCGGAACGGTATGGCAAAGGATGAAGAAGCCACTACGCCCGAATGCAGGCGGGTGCAGGCATCGAAGATGAAGGCTTCCAGGTCATTGGCCTTTCCCTCTGCCACGCGCAGCTTCAGCCGGTCCCACTCGTCGTAGATGCGGAACACCTGGTCATCGAAGTTGATATTGAACGTGCTTTTGATATCGGCGCGGATATACAGCCAGCGCAGCATGGCCGGCTCCAGGATCGACAAGGCATTCTCCGGCGTGGCATCCGTACCCGCCGAGCTGGATATCTTCTGCGATCCGCCTGTGATGCCGACAAAAGCATAACCCGCATAAAAAGGGTTCTCCACGCCAAACACCTCTTTTACAATCTGCTTGCCCACCGTGTAGCTGCTGCCGGGTGTGGAGTGATCGAGGCCACCGGGCTCAAAATCCACCTGGTAATGCTTCCACCGCATGGGCCAGTCCACTTTCCATACCAGCTTGCCCTGCACTTTCTCATCCAGCCGGTAAGCGCCGGCATGGCCGCAGGTCTTGCAGGTATACGAGATCAGCGATGTGTCCGCATCATAGCCTGTCATTTCGGTATTGTCCTTGCCGCAGCTTTCGCAATACACTTTGAAAGGATAGTATTTCGGGCGCTGCGCTTCCCTGTTCTTCTGCTGCTCTTCGGTCTGGTACTGGCTCAGCACATCGAAGATCTGGAAACGTTTGACCAGCGATTCTTTGATCAATTCGTTGTAGGTACCGTTGCGGTACACTTCCGACTGGCGGATATAGGTGGGATTGATCCCCATCTTCTCCAGGCTTCCCTTAAACTCCTCCATGAAATGTTCGGCATAGGAGCCATGTTCCCCAAAGGGATCGGGTATCTGCGACAGCGGCATACCGATATACTGCTCAAACGAAGCCGGTACATTGGCCGGCACCTTGCGGAAGCGGTCGTAATCGTCCCAGAAATGAAGGTGAACGGCCTTGCGTCCCCGGCGCAGCAATTCTTCCTGCACCAGGTGTACGGTAATGATCTCCCGCAGGTTGCCCAGGTGAATGACGCCCGAAGGGCTGATGCCGCTGGCGCAGATGATCTCCGCCTCCGGACCCTTCTTTTTGTCCACGTTCCGCTCTACCTGATCGGCTACTCTTTTTATCCAGTGATTGTCCTTCATATGCTTACTGCTTGTATAGAGGCCGCAAAAATACTGATTCACGGGGAGGAAAACGAGCCATTTGCCCTCCTGCGGTGATTAGCAGCAGTAAAGAAGGGTTTGTTCGCTGTTTGCAAACAGCGAATGGACATCGCTGGCCGGTCAGGCCGGTATGGAGAGCAGCTCCTTGTTGTATTTATTCCGGTATTCCACCGGCGACAGCCCCGTGATCTTGCGAAAAGTGGTGCGGAAGGCCTTGGTATCCGAATACCCTACCTCGTACATGATCTCGCTGATGTTCTTGCGGCTGGTTTCGAACCCCTTTTTGGCGGCCTCGATCTTGACGCGCTGGATGTATTCCGTCACCGTATTGCTGGTAGCTTTTTTAAACCGCCGTTCGAGGTTGCGACGGCCAATGGCAAACATCGACGCTAGCTGGTCTACCAGTATCCGGTCCTGGAAATTGCTCTCGATAAATTCCTGCGCCTGGCGCACCGGCTCGTCCTCGTGCTCCTTCTGCCCCTGGAAGATCATGAAGGGCGACTGGCTGTTGCGCTCGATCTCGATGGCAAATACCTTGGAACTGAGAATAGCTACCTCGCGCCCGGCATATTTCTCGATCAGGTACAGTACCAGGTTCAGGTAAGAATAAGCCCCCCCGCTGGTATAAATACCCCGCTCGTCGGTCACCACTCTTTCTGCCGTCAGGTCCACATCGGGAAACATCTGGCGGAAGGCATTGGCAGCCATCCAGTGGGTAGAACATTTTTTTCCATTCAGCAGCCCGGTGGAAGCCAGGATAAACGCGCCCAGGCAAAGACTGGCCACTTCGGCGCCCAGTTGATATTGCTTTGCGATCCAGGGCACGAACGCCTCGTTTACCTGCAAGGCCTGCCTGATATCGCCATCCACAGCGGGGATGATGATGAGGTCAGTTTTGTTCACCTCCGGCAGCAGTATATCGCTGTGTACGGTAAACAAGCCGCCGCTCAGCCGCGTTTGCGGGGTAAGGCCAACCAGCTGTATATCGAACAGCGGCGGCTGATCTTTGGCCTTGCAAAGCTGGTTCACCTGCGCCAGCAACTGACGCGGGCCTTCGATGCTGCCAAGGATGGCGCCTTCGGGGATCAGGATAGATACATGTTTCATCGGGCGTATTTAAATGATCGTTTGCAATCGTTCTTATCCAAACAAAGCTAAAACAATCTCTTGTCGCAATCAACCCCTTCCTTTGCCGTATTACCACCCCGGCCAACCCGGACAATACCGGTAGGTTTGTATTCATAAACGCAACGGTATGCAAACCCAGATCAATCCCTACCTTGTGTTCAACGGCAACTGCCGCGAAGCAATGGCCTTTTATCAACGCTGCCTGGGCGGTGAGCTCACGCTGACCAAAGTGGCGGAATCGCCGATGGCAGACCAATGGCCGGCGGCCGTACAGCAGGACATCCTGCACGCCAGCCTGGTAAAGGGCAGCCTGGTGCTGCTGGCCTCGGATATGGCGGGCCCGGGCGGCTCGGTTCGCGGCAATACCATTTCCCTGGCGCTGAACTGCAGCACGGAGGAGGAGATCGAAACCTTTTTCGGCAAGCTGGCCGAAGGAGGCAGGGTGTCTCACCCGCTGCACCAGTTTTTCGACGGCACCATCGGTGCGCTCACCGATCAATTCGGGTTGAACTGGGTATTGAAATCATATCGTACCGAACTCAGCGACTAACTGCTTTTTTAACCCTGCAAACAAACGAGTATGCATATCCTGATCATCATTGTCCTGGCCATCGGCCTCCTGATCGCCCTTCTCCTGGTCGCCGCCCTGTTCGTAAAAAAAGAATATACCATCGAGCGGACCATCACCATCAACCGGTTCCGACCCGAAGTATTCAACTACATCCGCTTCCTGAAAAACCAGGACCACTACAGCAAATGGGTACGGACGGACCCGGGCATGAAAAAAGAATTTCGCGGGGCAGACGGCACAGTAGGTTTTGTGTATGCCTGGGATGGCAATAAAAAGGCAGGCAAGGGCGAGCAGGAGATCACGCATATCCATGAAGGGAGCATCGAAACGGAGCTGCGTTTCATCCGTCCCTTCGCGGCCACGGCACAATCCTATATGCAGGTGGAAGCCCTGCCCGGCAATACCCCACACCAAACCCGCGTGACCTGGGGCCTGAAAGGCCGTTCCACCTACCCGCTGAACCTGATGACGGCCCTGATGAGCAAGGCGCTGGGCAGGGATATGGAAACCAGCCTGGTTATGCTGAAGCAACAGCTGGGAAATGAAACAGCACCTGCTTAACGATCCTATCACCTTTATATAACATCTTAAAACATCAAAAAATGGCAACACAGATCTTTGTCAACCTGCCGGTAAAAGACCTTGACAAAACGGTTCAATTCTTTACGCACCTGGGTTATACTTTCAACCCGCAGTTTACCAACGAGAATGCTACCTGCATGATCATCGGCGAAAACATTTTTGCGATGCTGCTGGTAGAAAAATTCTTCCAGGGATTTACCAAAAAGGAAATCGCCGACGCTACAAAGACCACGGAAGTGATCACAGCGCTCGCCGTAGAAAGCCGCGCCAAAGTAGACGAACTGGTAAAAAAGGCCGTAGAAGCCGGCGGAAAAGCCAGCCAGCTGCAGGACCACGGCTGGATGTACCAGCATGGCTTTGAAGACGTGGACGGCCACCTGTGGGAAGTATTCTATGCCGACGAATCGGCCCTGCCGCAGGAATAAGATAACCTGCTTATCTTAACATCATCATACACTCTTTAAATAAACAATATGAGCAACTCCCTTTTAAGCACACGATCCCTCCATACCGACCTGGCCACGCTGCTGCTGCGGCTGATCTTTGGCGGCATGTTTATCTATGCTGGCTGGGGCAAGATCGCGGCCTATGACCAGATCCTGCCGATGTTTGACATCATCGGCATCGGGGCCAAATTGTCATTGAACCTGGTCATCTTTGCCGAGTTCGTCTGCGGCATCCTGATCACCATTGGTTTTGTCACACGCCTTTCAGTCATCCCCGTTTTTATCACCATGATCGTGGCTTTCTTTGTAGCCCATGCCAAAGACGCATTCATGATGAAACAGCTGCCGTTTGTATACATGCTGCTCTGCATTGTCGTCTTCATCCTGGGCAGCGGCCGCTTTTCCGTGGACAGGTTGCTCTTTAAAAAATAAGCCCCTGTGCTCATGGCAGGAGTGGCACCGGACAGCAGGTAATAACCGGTGCCGCCCCGGGCTATGACTTTATCAAACCCCTTATCAACAAACGCAACGATCATGGACAGGAACACTATCATTGCCGAAGCAGAGCGCACCACGAAAGAGCTGCTGAACAGTATTTCCTTCTTCACGCAGGAACAATTCAACGAAGTGCCATTTCCCGGCAGCTGGACGCCCGGCCAGGTAGCAGAGCACGTTTTCAAATCAGAATCGGGGATACCGAAAGTGTTTACCACCGCCATCCAACCCACCACGCGGGACCCGGAGGAAAAAGCACCGGAGATCCGTTCGATCTTTCTCGACTTCTCCATCAAAATGCAATCGCCCGACTTTATCCTGCCTTCATCCAAACCGAAAGACAGGGCAACCCTGCTGGCAGGCCTGGAAAAAAACAGGCAGGAGATCAGCTGCCTGCTCGGCACCCTGGACCTGACAGCCACCTGTACCAGTTTTCCCCTGCCACAAATGGGTGAACTGACACGCTATGAATGGGCCACTTTTATAGATTGCCATGCACGCCGGCATATTCACCAGTTGAAAAATATCCGGGAAAAGCTGCACTGAATGCACGGGCTGGTTTCTTCGCAAACAATCGCGTAAGTACCGCGGACAAGCGGTATTTTTGAGCGACCGGCCATGTACCGGAACCAGTCATTGATATGAACAACACCTCTCCGCTTCTTTTCTCCCTGCATAACAAAACGGCCGTCGTAACCGGCGGCGGCAGCGGCATCGGCAAGGCCATAGCCTTATTGTTTGCCAGGCAGGGCGCTACCGTGCACATCCTTGAAGTAAATGAAGCCAATGCCCGCGACACGGTGGAGCAGGCGGCCAGCGACCGGTTCTGTTCCCATGCCTGCGATATTACCGATCAGCAGCAGGTGCATACCGTTCTGTCCGGCATCGGCGCGGTGCATATCCTGGTCAACTGTGCAGGCATTGCGCATGTGGGTAAGGCCGACACCACATCGGAGACCGATTTTGAAAAGGTTTATTCCATCAATGTAAAAGGCACCTACAACTGCCTGCATGTGGCCATCCCGCTGATAAAGCAGGCCGGTGGCGGTGTTATTTTAAACGTGGCTTCTATTGCCGCCTATGTCGGCATTACCGACCGGTTTGCCTACAGCATGAGCAAGGGCGCCGTGTTTGCCATGACGCTGAGCGTGGCCCGCGATTACCTCCATGAAGGCATCCGCTGCAATTCCATTTCACCGGCGCGGGTACACACACCTTTTGTAGATGGGTTCCTGGCCAGGAACTACCCGGACAACAAGCAGGAAATGTTTGAAAAGCTGTCCAAAAGCCAGCCGATCGGCCGGATGGGCACCACCGACGAGATCGCGGCGCTGGCCCTGTACCTGTGCAGCGACGAAGCGGCCTTTATCACGGGCAACGATTACCCGATCGACGGCGGTTTTATCAAACTGAATAATTAAGCATTCCATCACACGATCTTCCCGCGGGCAAGAGGATTTTGCATCTCCGGGACTTTTCTAATGCAGATTTAATATCCTGTATGCTTCATTGCCGGATAGTGGCTGATTTTTTGTAATATTAAATTCATGGCCCGGCAACCTGTTCTACATCTTTCTCCCGCAACCCCCTATCCGCGAGCTGCACGGAGGCCCGGCCCATTCCTACTCCATCAAAACAAGCAAGATTCATGAACTGGCACACGCTCTCCGCTGAAGAAGCGCTGAAACAAACCGGCAGTAAACCCGAAGGTCTTGACGATGCCACGGCACAACAAAAGCTGGCCGAATCCGGGAGGAACGAGCTGCAGGCAAAAAAGAAAGTGCACCCGATCTTTATTTTCTTCCGCCAGTTTCTCGACGTGATGATCCTGGTGCTGGCCGTGGCAGGCGTGATCTCCGCCTTTATCGGCGAAGTATCGGACACCATCGTGATCCTCGTCATCATCGTGCTCAACGCCGTCATCGGCTTTGTACAGGAGTACCGGGCTGAAAAAGCCATGGAAGCCTTGCAAAAAATGGCGGCCCAGGTATCGCAGGTACTGCGCAATGGCAGGACCGTGGAGCTGCCTTCGGCCGAACTGGTGCCGGGAGATATCGTATTGCTGGAAGCCGGCAATACCGTGCCGGCCGATATCCGGCTTACCGAAGGCGAATCGCTCAAGATCAGCGAAGCCAGCCTGACCGGCGAATCCAATGCGGTAGATAAACAGACCGGGGCACTGAAAGATGAAGAGCTGCCGCTGGGCGACCGTGCCAACATGGCTTTCAAAGGCACGAATATCACCAATGGCCGTGGCAAGGGAGTGGTGATCGCCACCGGCATGCAGACCGAACTGGGCCGCATCGCCGGCATGCTGGAAAAAGCGGAAAGCAGCACACCGCTGCAAAAGAGACTGACGGATTTCAGCCGCCGGCTTACGTTCATCATCATCGGCCTGTGCGTGGCATTGTTCCTGATCGGCTACCTGCGGGGCGAAGATGCCAACCGCATGCTGCTGACCTCCATCTCGCTGGCCGTAGCCGCGATACCGGAAGCCCTGCCGGCTGTAGTGACCGTATCGCTGGCCCTCGGTGCCCGCCGGCTGATCAGGCAGCAGGCGCTGATACGAAAACTATATGCCGTGGAGACGCTGGGCTCTGTTACGTTCATCTGTACGGACAAGACCGGTACCCTGACCAAAAATGAAATGACCGTGCAGGAAATATGGACTACGGATAAAGACCGCGAAGCGGAACTGCTGCTGGCCATGAGCCATAACCACGATGTAAAAGACATTGGGGGAAAACAGACCGGCGATCCGACCGAGCTGGCCATGGTCAACTATGCAAAGGATCAGCAACAGCAATACAAACGCGTCAGGGAAATACCCTTCGACTCCGACCGCAAGGCCATGACCACCATTCATGAACGCGACGGCAAATTCTGGGTGATCACCAAGGGCGCTTCTGAAGCTATCGCCGGCATGAGCCAGGACGACGCGGTAAAAGAAAAAATAAAGGAACAGGAAGAAAAGATGGCGCAGGACGGTATGCGGGTGATCGGTTTTGCCGGCAAACTGCTGGACCGGCTGCCGGATGAAATGAAGCCGGAACAGGTGGAAAAAGAACTGGCGTTTATCGGGCTGGCCGGCCTGATCGATCCGCCGCGCGAAGAAGCCAAAGCCGCGATCCGGCAATGCAAAACCGCCGGTATCGTACCGGTAATGATCACCGGGGATCACCCGCTTACTGCTGCTTCCATTGCCCGCCAGATCGGCATTTTAGACAATGAAGAACAAAAAGTAATGCCCGGCAAGGACCTGGAGAAGCTGGATAAAAATGCTTTTGAGCAGCAGGTAGAAGATATCCGTGTGTATGCCCGCGTGTCGCCCGAGCAAAAGCTCAACATCGTGGAATCGCTGCAAAACCGTAAACAGTTCGTGTCCATGACCGGCGACGGTGTCAACGATGCTCCGGCATTGAAGAAAGCCAATATCGGTGTGGCCATGGGCATCACGGGTACGGACGTGACCAAGGAAGCCGCCCACATGATCCTGCTCGATGACAACTTTGCCACCATTGTAAAAGCAGTAAAAGAAGGCCGCCGCATCTACGACAATATCCGCAAGTTTATCAAATACATCCTCACCGGCAACACGGCCGAGATATGGAGCATCTTCCTGGCGCCACTGGTAGGACTGCCCATCCCGTTGTTGCCGGTACACATCCTGTGGGTGAACCTGGTAACGGACGGCTTGCCGGCCCTGGCCCTGGCAGCCGAATCGTCGGAAAAGAGCATCATGCAGCGACCGCCCCGGCGTCCCGACGAAAGCATCTTTGCTCAGGGACTTGGTGTGCACGTGCTGTGGGTCGGCATCCTGATCGGGCTGCTCACCATCGGCACGCAATGGCTGGCCATCGAAACCGGCGATACACACTGGCAAACGATCGTCTTCACCGTGCTCTGCTTCAGCCAGCTCTGGCATGTGATGGCCATCCGCAGCGAAACGCAATCTCTGTTCAGTATGGGCCTGCTCACCAACAAACCGCTGCTGCTGGCCGTGGCTGCAACGATCCTGCTGCAGTTGGGCGTGATCTATATCCCTTACTTTAATACCTTTTTTCATACCCAGCCGCTTACAGTGGCAGAATTGCTGGTCGCCATTGGGGTTTCTTCGGTCACCTTTATTGCCGTGGAGATCGAGAAGGCGGTAAAAAGAGGAAGGAAAAAGAAGTGATGCCGGCGTTTATTTCTGGTCAGCCTGATCACCTGTAAGAAGGCTTCGCCATCAGCATCATTGATTTGAGACACGCATCAATTATCTCCTGTGCAATAAACCATCAGAGCATATTTTTTACCGGATGAATCCGGCTATTGCCATTTTGATTTCCTTCCCAAAAAATTCATTTCGAAAACGAGCTGGTCGCCTTTTTCGACTTTTCATACCACGCACGATCAACTCGATGTTTTTAACCAGCCTGCTCATGTAAAATCCTATACCGGGATAATAAAGCATATCACAACTGCTTACCCGGACAAAGAAGACAATTCGCAGACTTGCAGCAACCCCTGAATACAGGACGTCTTCTCAACTATTGGCTCCCGGCATTCAAAAAAATTCTACCTTTCTGTTCACTAAAATCCCGGTCATGGTCAACCCTGCTCCTGCCAAACCTTCTGCCTTCCTGCTTTTCCCCTGGGGCTTTCTCTCCATCCTGCTCATCCTGATCCTGAATGTAGCGCTCAGTGATAGCTGGTTCGGGAAAAACTGGAGCTGGATCACGCTGGTGCTGATCATCCCGGCCGCTATCCTGGAAAATTTCAAGATCGGCTATTCCACCATGCGCATCATGTTTATGAAAGTGATCTTTTCGCTGCTTTCGTTCCTGTTGGTGGGCATGGCCTTTGGCGCTGCCCTCTCAGGCTGGCAGGTAGAGCGTTTCCAGCGTATCCCCAACGTGGAAAAAATGGCGCTGCCCTGGTATGTGCTGCTGGCATTGGTCGTGTTGCTGCTTATCCAGGTAGCACAACTGTTCAGCATGCTCAAGGCAGTAAAAAGAGAGTTTATGCAGCTGGACCCCGATCAGTAGATCAGGCGTTGAATTTCTTCCGGTTTAGCTCCACTTTTGAATCGTAGGCCAACTGCGTTTGCATCAATGCCAGCGCCGCTGGTTCCGGCCCGTAATGCAGGTAGCTGAGAATAAGCGGCAGGTTCTCCGCTTTCAGCATCGTGTAGTCAACATGCTTCAGCTGGCTGTCAGGATACCCTGCAGCTTTTTCCAAAAAATATTTGATGATCTGTTCCAGGTCAGGCACATCGCTGCCGGTGAGCATTTTCAGGGCTTTGGGATGATCCTGCTCCAGCCAGCCGGGAGGGCTGTTGCGCCAGGAATGCAGGATGGCTGCCAGGTCCCGCTCCAGGAACAGCGCCGGCACATCGGGAAAGACCGAATGGATAAAATCGAAAAAACGAATATTGAACGAACTGAACTTGATAAAGAATCGTCGATGAGCGGCCCTCCGCCGGCGCGCCATCGCCAGGATCAGGTGGCGGTAGATGGCTTTGTTCCGCTCGCTCATCGTCAATGGCTCCTCCCCGTCATGCGTCAGCACTTTCCACACTGAATTGTGCGGACGGGCCTCACTGATCACCAGGTTTTCCTGCGGGCGGGCCAGCGCTTTGGCCAGCGTGGTAGAGCCGCAGCGGCCTGCATGAAAAATAAACCCATCGGGATAAAGATAATCGGTAAGCACCGCCTTGTCCTCCAGCACTGCTACATCTGTAATGAAAGACGTCACCCGTCCCTTTTTCAAAGCATGGAAGAGATCGAGCGTTTTATGAAAAAACCCTTCGTAAAAATGATAGCCTTCCATATCCAGCCACAGCAGCTGCTCCTCCCTCACAAGGATGGAAACCGGGATGAGCCCTTTGTATTCCTGCAATGCTGCCAGCAGCGCTTCTTTTGTCAGGTGCTTCATTACAATCCGAATTTATCCTTTGCCCAAAAGGCAAGATCGGTAAAGAAAACCATATACACAGGCAACAGGTATTTACCGTAATTGATCCGCATGGTCGCCAGCGTGCCGGTATGAAACAGCACTACCGCAGCGAGGTAGATACAGGTGAGGGAAGGAATAAAGATGATAATCCAGAAGGTGAGCTCAAAGGCCAGCGTCAGTGTGGCCAGCACAGCGCACAGCTTCCGGTTTTGTGCCACCAGCAGCCCGGCCCGGCGGTCGCTCCACAAATAATTTTCCAGCAGGTAGGCCTGTACGGACCGCCCGGTGCACCAGTCCCATCCGGACTGTTGCAATTTCTGGATGCCAGCCGAAAGATAGACCTGCGACAAACCGATCTTCACCAGCACCAATTCCCAGGTAGTAGAGGCCGCAAACAAATGTTCATCCACCGAGGGTGAGACCACCAGGATCAGCAGCACGAGGGGCAGCAGGTTGGTCTTGCGCTGCACATACGCCAGCGAAAGAATGGAATTGAAATAAAACACATAACAGATCAACGCAGACAGCGCAAACAGGCGCGGCAGAAAACCGATGACGATAAACACCAGGCTAAGCAGCAACAGGAACCCCACGTCCATGAACTGGCTGGCGCTGAGCACCGGCAACCGGAACCGCCCGAGCAGCCTGGCTGGCTTACCATATATACGCGAAGGCTGTGATTTAAAATATAAATACTGGTCGCGGAAGCTGATCAGCAGCTGGATGGTCAGCACGGCACTGAACAGCCGCGCAAACATAGCGGCATGATTGGGCGAAGCCGGGTGAAATATGTCAGGCAGGTTTCCCATTTCTCAATTCGCTGAATGAAACGATCTCCAGGGTACGATCGTGAGGGACGAGATTGTCACCAACGGTCCGCTCCACGATGTGAAAGGCTTTATAATGGCTTGCTGAAGCATCTTCGGATTCGATCAACCGTAATACTTCCAGCAGCAGTTTGTTCCGCTCCAGTGTGATGAACACGGCATGGCCGGTCCGTTTTGCAGCAGCCTTTTGCAGCTGCAGCAACCTGCGCCCGGTGTATTCCGGATAACGGTAGAAACGCGACCGCCACCAGGTCACCGATCCTTCCCGCGCTTGCAGTGCGATACGAATCACCGTTACCTTCTCCGGCGCATGCGGCGCTGCATACATCGGGTACCACGAAAAAGGCCAGGCATCTTTCCGGACAATGGTGACGCCGGCGAGGATGCCGCATACCACGATGAAAAATAAAAGATAGAAGACCATAGTCTATGGTATCAGCAGGGAAATTTCCGAATTGTTGCCCTGCATGTATTTATAGCTGACGGTAAACGGGTCGCCGGCTTGCAGCCGTTGTGCCTTGGGGAAATACCAGACCAGGCTGACCCAGCTGTTGGTATAGCCCGCCACTTTCGGGTGGGTAGAGAGCACTGCATCGCCCAGCTTCGATTCAAAATACATCAGCAGCCCGTTGAACGATCGCTGCGCAGTAACCTGCACCTCGTTGCGGATGCTCATTTCTTCAAAGCTGGCAAAATCCACTTCAGCCAGTTGCACCGGCTCACCCGCAATCTCCAGTTGGGCCGCCATGGCTGCATTGGCCCTGAACAGGTAGCGCGACTGATCTGCCGACAGGCGCCTGAGCGCAGAAAAATCCACATTGTACCACTGCTGCCAGTTGTCCAGGTCCTGCGGCAGCAGCACCTTGTTGTGCAGGATGGCTGCCGGGATATGGACAGGAAGCACGAATACTTTCACATTCTCCGGCAGGATGCGCGGGTTGGGATGCAGCAGCCTCCTGCGGGCATCGCGAAAGGTTTGCAGGATATTTTCATCAAAGGGATCATTGCCGAGGATCTCGCTCACCAGCACATCTGCTTTTTCCGGCAGCTCCACCTGGGTAGACCAGCCGCGTACCAGGGTGATCCTGTCCGCTACTTCCGTTTTATCGATGGTGGCCTGCGCCACATCGGCCATGCCGCTGGCCTCGATGGCATATACTTTTTTTGCGCCGGCCCTTGCCGCTGCAATGGCCAGCACCCCTGTGCCGGTACCGATGTCCAGCACGACATCTCCGGGGCGGATGGTTTGCTGCAGGCCGCTGGTAAAGCTGTCTGTACGCGGCTTATCGTTGAGCATGGCAATATGGATCTGCGGCGATCCGAAACTATCGGGATTTTTATCGATGAGCGCCAGTCCTTCTTCGTGGCTGATCAGGGCGCCCAGCATCTGTAGTTTGGCTACGATACTCGTCAGCAATATCCAGTCCTGTGCGCCGGAAGCAGGTATCTTTTTCAGCCCTTCTTCCAGTGAAATGGGCTGGGCAAACACCGTCAGCACCATCAATGCCTGGTTGGGAAAGCTCTGCCGGCTGCCATTGACCGTGATCTCTGCCGTATGCACGGACTCGATGCTGATCCCGATCTCCGCAGCCCTTCTCAATACCGTATGGGAATGTAATTTCATTTCGTATTAACTGTTTCTGTACACAGCTGCACCCGCTGCTTGGTTATCAGCCGCTTCCACCAGGTGTATTTCCGAGCCCAGGGCTTCGGTATAGATAAACCGGATGCCATAAGGATCACCAGCCTGCAGCTTTTCCGCTTCAGGCAGGTACCACACCGGGCTCACCCAGCTGTTCGTTTTGTCGGCAACGCGCGGATGGGTAGACAGCACGGCATCGCCAAGGTCGAGCTCAAAATACATCAGCAACCCGTTGAACGGTCCTTCTGCTTTTGCGATAGCCGTATGTTCAAGCTTCAGCGTTTTAAAGCTGTGAAAATCCACGTCTGTCAGCAGCAGTGGTTCTTCAGCAAACTGCATTTGCTGCACCCGTTCGTAATTGGCCATCAGGAAAAAGTCGCTGTCCTGCTTGATCAGTTTTTTCAGCGGCGAAAAATCGATCTCGTACCAATTCTGCCAGTTGTCCAGGTCCTGCTGCTGCAGCACGCGGTTCTGCAAAATGGCACCGGGAATACGGGCCGGTATACCATACACCCGCATGCGTGGCGGAATGATGCGTACACCGGGCTGCAGCAGGCGCTTACGTGCATCACTGAAGGTTTGGAGTACTTTTTCACCAAAGGGATCGTTGCCGATGATCTCGCTCACCAGCACATTCGCTTTTTCCGGCAGTTCGATCTGTGTGGACCAGCCGCGCACGATCTGTATCTTATCCGCCACTTCTGTACGGTTGATCACCGCCTGCGCCACATCAGCCATAGCGCCGGCTTCCACGGCATATACTTTCCTGGCGCCAGCTCTCGCTGCCGCGATGGCCAATACACCTGTGCCGGTACCGATATCCAGCACCACATCATCAGGCCCTACCGTTTGCCGCAGCGCATGTACGAACAGGTCGGTGCGCAGCTTATCGTTCAGCATGGCAATATGGATCGGCGAAGAGCCGAAACTGGCCATGCTCTTGTCAGCTTTGAATTCCTCTCCCGAATAATCATACAGCGCACCCAGCTGGTGCAGCTTGTGAATGGTCAGCGTCAGGTCCATCCAGTCGCGCTGGCCCGTCGTCTGCAGCTTTTTCATGGCATCGCTGATGGAAACCGGCTGCGCAAACACATCCAGCACCGCCAGCGCATGGTTGGAGAGGAACTCTCTTTTTTTATCGATCACGATCTCCAGCCGGTGCACGGACTCAAGCTTCAGCCCGATGTCGTTCTTCCGCTTCAGGACAGTATGGGGTTGCAGGTTCATGTTTCTGATTACGATGTTTCGGCTTATGCCGCTAAAACGGCTGCGAAAATATCAACTTCCTTTTCTTTTAAAATAATTTCTCGTACGGCGTTCGATGCGCCACCACAAGTTGCGGAAACGGCGAAACCATACCCTGGCGCTATAACCTGTATCCAGCAGGCGGTTCCAAAGCGACCAGTACGTCCGGCTGCCTGCAAACGCCTGCGGCTGGTACCCGGACAAAACAAGCTCCTTTCCGGCCAGCCAGTTAAATCGCTCATGCTGCCGGCGTGTCCATCCTGCCGTGCGGGCCAGCGGGTTAAAATCATCCGTTTTGCTCACAGGGTTCCAGTGCACATCACCTTCACCTCGTTTGAACACCGAAGAGCCCACCACGGGCAGATCGGGCGCTGCGGCGAAGTCATACCTGCCCGCATCCAGACCCAGGAAATCCAGGATCCGGCGCAGCTCAGGCTCTGTATTGGTGTACAGGGTCTCGTACTGCACCACCAGGTACTGCTTACCTTTTGCCTCCGGCCATTTCTTTTCAAACGCAGCTATCCGCCGGGCAGCCAGGGCCCAGTCCCTGATCGCCTCTTCCCGGTCGTACCGAAATGATTTGTTGATAGACTCCACCAGGGCACGGCCATCACGTACCAGGATCAATAATTTTTGCTGCGGAAACAGCCCGAAGAACTTATCGATATGGGTCACCTGCGGAAACTTGGTTACGATATACCGGGCCTGCTTTGCCGGTTCGCCGGTCAGCTGATCAGCTGCCGCCCTGGCCCGCCGTAAAAAGAGCTTCAGCCCTTCGCCGAGGCTTTCAAACAGCAGTTGCCGGGCGGGAATAGCCGGCAGGTCGCCTTCCGACTGCCATACATGGTAATTCAGGTTCACATACCTGGCCAGCATATCGGATTTGGAAACCAGCCCATCTTCGGGTACCGCGCTCTTCTCGCAATCGGGATGCAGCGCCAGCAGGTTCCACAAAAAATGCGTCCCGCTGCGCGGCATGATGCCGAGTATAAAAATGATATCAGGCTCGTTGGTTTTGTTCGTCATTGCGCGATAAAAATGATGGCCGGGTAGGTAGCGACCCATACCCAGAAGAATTTTCCCAGCCGCAGGACCACTGCAATGGTAAGATGAAATACAATGCCCCAGATCAAAAACAGCCAGAAAAACGGGGGCCCTGCTACCAGCGCCAGCGGGAACAGGCATTCGATCCCGATCGTGGCCCAGGCCAGCGCCCGGCCGGCGCCGGGATACCTTCGGAAAAAGGCAGCCAGCCGCTCCAGCGGCACCAGGTCCGGTGAATGGATCACTTCCAGCAACCCCTCCCCCTTGCGCCAGGCCGGGTCCACCCATTTGGTCACACCGGCGGTGACGTAGGACACGCAGGTATACAGCGCTATGAACAACAGACAAACTTCCGTGACCAGCTGGGTAGGTACCAGGCTGCGCAGCAGCAGGGCGCCGGTGAGCGCCAGGGCAAACCGGTTCTCGGTTTCGGCGCCAAACGGCGCCTGCCGGAAATTGACCAGCGACCCGGCCACAAATACGATGAGCAGGCCGGCTGTTCCAAATACAGGATGATGAGGCAGGGTAAGCAAAGCAATACCGCTCAGCCCGCGCAGAAGCAGTAGTGCCATCCACCCGCGGAAGTCAAACAACACATCGAGCAGCCGGCGGACCGGCAAGGGCCGGGAAGCAAAAAAAAGATGCTGCCGCAGGGCAGCCCAGCCGAAAAAGCCACCAGGCCGGAAGGCGCGGTGGTTATACAGTTTCTCCGCCGAATCGATCAGCACATACACCGCCAGCAGGCGGGTACACCATTCTATGGCCTGTATGGCGGTAACCATCATGCTCATGGCTGGTGAAAATTAGAAATAAATGCTTCGCTGTATTCCGGGCTGCCCGGCAACCCGGTTAGCTTATCGATCCTGAATTGCCTGCCTGCCAAACCGGGGGTGCACGGCTGCTGCTGTACATAGCGCTGCAGCGCGCGGTACAGGAACCGTTCGTTGATCTTTGCAGCAGCAGTTGTACCCTTTCTTTTTGCCAGGCCGGTTACAAGATCGTCAGCCAGGGAATGGATGGTATGCGTCACCAGTTTTTGAGGAAACCAGAGCAGGTGCCATGGCTTCCATACCGGTGTCAGCGATATCACCGTCCACTCCGTCATGCTGTCGTCTGTCAGCTGATCGCGGTAAAGCAGCCGGTAGTCGGATGCAGTGGTGGAAAATAGCTGGTAGGCAGAGAGCCACCGGAACAGGTCATAGCGCCGGGTGATCGCTGCCACGCGCCGGTTGAACAACGCATACAGGATCGTGAGCAGCAACCAGCCTGCCAATAAGCAGATAACAAAGATCTCTGTCGCCGTTACAGGTTGATGCATGACCGGAAGGGATTGTATGGTAGCCTGCGCAAAAGTATTGATCTGCTTCCGATTTACGGGTGATGAGGGGTAAGATTGTTGATGCATAACAGGCTCATCGTCATCCCTTCTTCATTTTATATCCGCCCTGATTAAGATCAGGATATATTCCCTGAATTTGAATACTTTTGGCCCATGATTTCCATAACGAGAAAAGGCCTCCAGGGCTTGAACGATGCAGTGGCTGATCAGCTGAAACAGGAGTTTGAGCAGAAGCACAGCATCTTCCTGCCGCAACTGGTGGAAGAGTCAATCCTGCAAAAGATTATCCGCGACATTGAATCGGCCTCATTTTACGAAAACGAGCATACAAGCAAGGACAAGGTCTTTGCCACCGATCTTTCTATTCAGAGCAAAAACATCGCCCTGCACCAGATCCGTTTTGTGCTCAACAACCCGCAACTGTTCCAACTTATCGAACATATTTCCGGCTGCCTGCCCATCAAAGGTTTCGCCTGCCGGATCTATAAGAACTTACCCGGCGCCGGTCATCACCTGGACTGGCACGATGATACCAGCGTTCCAAGCCGGCTGGTAGGACTAAGCATCAACCTGGGACGGGAAAAATACAGCGGCGGCGTATTCCAGCTTCGCGAAAAAGGCAAGGAAGAACTTTTGCGGGAAGTACGGTGCGGTAACCCCGGCGACACCCACATCTTCCGGGTGTCCTCCGACCTGGAACACCGGGTCACCCAAACCACGGGTGAGCATCCCCGCATCGCTTCCGCAGGCTGGTTTTTTTCTGAAGACCCCTCTCCATGGTATAAATAACAAGCATGACGAATTTTAGCATAGACGAATCGCTGATCGGGCAATACCGGGCAGAATATGCAGACACGCATTGTGTGCACTTCCGGGGGCTGCTGAAAAAGAATGTGCTGCAAACCCTGCTGAATAAACTGGACAAGATCAATTTTTTCACCAAGTACGAAATGGATGAGAAAAACAAATTCGGCAAGGTCCTGTTCGTACCGGTGGATGATCCCATCCTGTTTACCTTCCAGATGATGTTTAACAACAAAGAGCTGTTTTCCATCCTGGAAAAGATCACGGACTGCGGGCCCATCGGCAATTTTATTGGCCGCATGCACCGCAGTGAAAAAGATGAACACGAAATAAAATGGCATGACGACAATACCGATACCCGCCTGCTGGCCATGACCCTGGGGCTGGATACGGAACGGTATACCGGCGCCGAGTTCCAGATGCGGGAAAAGGACGGGCAAAAAATAACCCGCGAGCTGGGCCAGATCGAAGCCGGGGATGCCATTATCTTCAAAATAGCCCCCACCCTGGAGCACCGGCTGGCGCCGATGGAAAGCGGCAGAAGAACGGTGGGGGTAGGCTGGTTCCGCGGCGAACCTGATTTTGAAACCTTTGCCAAAACTTACCTGAAACCTTTTTAAGATGTCTGTAAAAACAGAAGCCGGTAAAAGCCTGTTGAAGGCCTTGCTGGAAAAACAAAACCTGACTCCTGAAGAAAATGCCTGGCGCTTTGAAAAAGCCTGCTCGCCGGACTACTGGCGCCAGCTGAACCCGCAGCTGAAAGTATGCGAGAACCTGCCGTTTGACAACTTTGAAGCGCACCCTATCAGCGAAGCGGAAAAAGACGAGATGCTGAAAAAGCTGGGGCGGGAAGGTTATTTCTCTACTTCCGAACCGTTGATCCGGCCGGACATCGCGGCCAATATGCTGGAGGGTGTGGAAAATCTGCGCAAAGCCGGCTGGCACGAGGTATGGGCTTTTGTATACGATGAGTTCTGGCAGGTAACGCGCACACCTTCGCTGGTGAATGTACTGGCAGGTCACCTGGGCAAAGGCTTCAAAGCCATGCCACATGTGGTGGTACATTATGTACACCCGGAAACAGGCGCCGGCTGGAGCCCCCACGTAGACTTTTCCGAGCGCGATGACCGGTTTACCGTCTGGTACCCGCTGAGCGATGCCACCATCGATAATGGCTGCATGTACGTCATTTCCCGGCACAAAGTATCGGACGAGCTGCTGGGCAAATGGATGGAAATGAAAGACCTGAATCACAAGGAAGTAAAATCTTTGCTCCAGGGCACAAGGGCCCTGCCGGTACCTGCCGGCAGCATCCTGGCCTGGGATGGCGATGTGATCCACTGGGGCACCATGTCCAGCAAAAACGTAATGCCGCGGGTGAGCCTGTCGGTGGTATACCTGAAAGAAGGTGTGGAACCCCTGTCGGACGAAGTTCCGCTGCTGTCGCCGGTAGAAATACCTGATTTCCCCAAACGGATGCTGGCCGTAGGAAAAGCGATCAATTATTATAACATTCATGTGCTGGCATTGAATAAATTTGCAGCCCTGGCCCGGATGATTGTTGCCGAATTCAGGGAACGGGCCATGGCCGAATAACTCATTTCATTTATGCAGACTACCGACACAGCAATGCCTATCTCCGCGGAACAGGTTCAATCCTTCCAGGACCGTGGCTATTGCATTGTGCGCCAGGCTGTGGAGCCGTCACTGATCAGCGTATTTGAGAATTATACGCTGATGCAGCGGTTCAACAATTATTATCTCGACGATAACGAAACACATTCCAAATGGCGCTATTCGGACGTGTTTGGTGAAAGCCTGCTGCTGCACCTGCAGCCGATGATGGAAAAGCTGGCCGGGCGGCCACTGTACCCGACCAACTCGGTGCTGCGCATCTACCACAAAGGCGGTATCCTGAAAAAACATGTCGACCGCCCCACCTGCGAGTACAGCGCTACGCTGACCGTAGGCTATGATGCCAAAGAGCCCTACCCCATCTGGGTGGAAAGCCTGGGTGAAAATATTGCCGTGGCCCTGGATCGCGGCGACCTGCTGGCCTACAAGGGATGCGATATTCCGCACTGGCGCGAAGAGTTTCATGAACGCCACTGGATACAGCTGTTCCTGCACTATGTAGACGCCCAGGGCCGGTTTGCCAAATTCAAGAACGAC
>JBEVLT010000315.1:0-8006 GCA_040509055.1 Chitinophagaceae bacterium | reverse complement strand
GCATCATGCCTTACATCTCGGCTTCTATCTTCATGCAGCTGATGACGGTACTGGAACCCAGATTCCAGAAGATGCAGAAGGAAGGAGACAGCGGCCGCAAGAAGATCAACCAGTATACGCGCTACCTTACCGTAGCTGTTACCTTCGTCCAGGCGTTTGCCTATGTTGGTTACCTGCGCCAGACATCGCAGGCGGCCATCATCCCCGGTTTCGACCCTTATTTCGCCATCTCTACCGTCGTCCTGCTCACAGCCGGTACGCTGTTCGTGATGTGGATGGGAGAGAAGATCACTGATAAAGGACTCGGCAATGGTACATCCCTGATCATCATGGTGGGTATCCTGGCCCGGCTGCCGCAAGCCTTTACCCAGGAGCTGGTGGATAAATCCACCCGCGCCGGCTCCATCCTGATCTTTATCGTGGAAATCGCTATCCTGATCGCTATCATTCTCGGCTGTATCCTGCTGATACAAGGCGTACGGAAGGTGCCGGTGAACTATGCCAAACAGATTGTCGGCAACCGGCAGTTTGGCGGCGCCCGCCAGTTCCTGCCGCTGAAGGTGAACAGTGCCGGCGTAATGCCGATCATCTTTGCCCAGGCGATCATGTTCCTGCCCACGTTATTTACGCTGGGCAAAGGTCCCAATGAAATTGCACTGATGTTTACCGACCACCGGAATATCTGGTACATGGTGGTTTACTCCGTGGTCGTTATCGGATTTACGTTCCTTTATACAGCCCTGATCTTTAATCCCAAGCAGATCGCCGACAACCTGAAGCAAAACAATGGTTTTATCCCGGGTGTAAAGCCTGGTCAGCCTACTGCGGATTATATCGGCACCGTGATGGACCGGATCACTTTCCCGGGCGCCATCCTGCTGGCCCTGGTAGGTATCCTGCCGGGTATCGCCCAGCGCTTCGGTGTAACGCAGAGCTTTTCCACTTTCTTCGGCGGCACCTCGCTGCTGATCATGGTGGGTGTAATACTGGATACACTGCAGCAAATAGAAACACAGCTGCTCATGCGCCAGTACGACGGCCTGATGAAAAGCGGACGCATCCAGGGACGGCAAACGACCTCTGCTGTACAATATTAAACCCGGCAGCCACCGGCAACAAACTGGCCCCGACCCGGTAAGTACCACTTGCCGGGTTTTGTTTTTAAACGGATATTTGCACCATGATACTGTATAAGACAGCCGAACAGATAGAGCTGATGCGGCAAAGCGCCCGGCTGGTGAGCAAGACCCTGGCCGAAGTGGCCAAAGTGCTGAAACCAGGTATCTCCACGCTGTCGCTGGACAAAATGATCGGGCAGTTCATTGCCGATCACAAAGCCATTCCTTCCTTCCTGCACTACAATGGTTATCCTTTCAACTCCTGCATATCGGTAAACGATGTGGTGGTACATGGATTTCCCAACAAGGAAGAACTGAAGGAAGGCGATATCGTAACGGTAGACATTGGTGTGATCCTGAACGAATGGCACGGCGATCATGCCTATACGTTTGCAGTGGGCGACCCCGGCGCAGACGTGATGCAGCTGATCCGTGTAACGAAGGAATCGCTTTATAAGGGCATCGAAAAGGCCGTGGCAGGTAACCGTATCGGCGATATCGGGTTTGCCATCCAGGAGCATACAGAGCGTAAGCACGGCTATGGAGTAGTGCGGGAGCTGGTGGGTCATGGCCTGGGACGGCGGCTGCATGAAGACCCCCAGGTGCCGAACTATGGCAAGAAGGGCAATGGCCCCAAGCTGAAGGAAGGCCTGGTGCTGGCCATAGAGCCGATGATCAACATGGGCAAGAAGGACGTATACACGGAGAGCGATGGCTGGACGGTGAGGACGAAAGATGGCAAACCATCGGTGCATTTCGAACACGACGTGGCCATCCGGAAAAATAAAGCCGATATTCTCTCCGACTACAGCATTATCGAAAAGGAGGAGAAGGCTAACCCACATTTATTCATGTCTGATGCGCAACTTATTCAGCCCCTCGCCTGAGGGGTTTTTTATACCATGGCGGCTAAAAAAATGATTGTGATCGGTGGCGGGGCGGCAGGCTTTTTCTGCGCCGTCAATGCAGCCCGGTTAAACCCTGCCCTGCAGGTGACCCTGCTGGAAAAAACAGGGAAGCTGCTATCCAAAGTAAAAGTGAGCGGCGGCGGACGTTGCAATGTAACCCATGCCTGTTTTGATATCGGCGACATGAGCCGGCGCTACCCGCGGGGGCAGCATTTTGTAAAAAAAATGTTTCACCGGTTTTTTACCACCGATACGATCCAATGGTTTGAAGAGCGGGGTGTGAAATTGAAAACGGAGGCCGATGGCCGCATGTTCCCGGTGACCGACTCGTCGCAAACGATCGTCAACTGCCTGCTGAACGAAGCCGATCGTTATAATGTAAAAATAGAAACCGGGGCAGCGGTGACCAGCCTGCAACGCCGGGAAGACGGGTTCGTGGTGAAGCTGTCCGGCGACCAGGAGCTGACTGCCGATTACCTCTGCATTGCCTGCGGAGGCTATCCCAAAGCATCCATGTTTGACTGGCTGCGGGCTACGGGACATACCATCGAGGAGCCGGTACCATCGCTGTTTACATTCAATCTGCCCGGTCATCCGCTGACGCAGCTGATGGGCGTGAGCGTGGAGCAGGCCAGGGTGAAGATCAGCGGAACAAAACTGGAACAGGAGGGACCGCTATTGATTACCCATTGGGGGTTAAGCGGACCTGTCGTATTACGGTTGAGTGCCTGGGGCGCCAGGGAACTGGCTGCCGGAAATTATTCATTCGGTATCAGCGTGAACTGGTTGCCGGCGGTGTCTGAGCAGCAGCTGGCCGAGCAATTCCGGGTCTTGCGACTGGAGCTGGCATCGCGCCAGCTGGGGCATAAAAATCCGTTCGCATTACCGCAGCGGCTGTGGGAGTTCCTGCTCGGCTTTTCAGGCATTAAAGCAGAAACACGCTGGGCCGATCTGCCGGCAAAGGACCAGAACAGGCTGATCCGCAACCTGTGCAGTTGTGAATTGCAGGTAGCCGGTAAAACAACGTTCAAGGAAGAATTCGTCACAGCCGGGGGCATCCGGCTGAGCGAGATAGACCCGCAAACTATGCAAAGCAGGAAGGTGCCGCATCTATACTTTGCCGGGGAAATACTCGATGTGGACGGGATCACCGGCGGGTTCAATTTCCAGCATGCCTGGAGCAGTGGCATGACGGCTGCGGCAGCTTTAACAATTCCACAGTAATGCGTATAAGGAGATTGCTTATTTTCCCTTAAATATCAACGATGAGGATCAATACGGTGGTAGTAGACGACGATGCCGACAGCAGGCTGGTGACCGAGACCTACCTGACGAGGTACTTCCCGGATGTAAATATCGCCGGCCAGGCCGATTCGGTAGACCAGGGCCTGGAACTGATCCATCGTGTGCAGCCCGACCTGGTATTGCTGGATATAGAACTGGTTGACGGTACCGGGTTTGACCTGCTGCGCGGGATAAGTGAAAAGAATTTCGAAGTCATTTTCATTACGGCGTTCAATGCCTATGCCATTGAAGCCTTCCGTTATTCGGCCATCGATTACCTGCTCAAACCGCTTTCCATCACCGACCTGCGGGAGTCGCTGATGAAAGTAAGAGAGAAACTGCAGGCAAGGATGTTCCGCCAGCACTGGTCCAGCCTGGCGTATAATCTCGATCAGCGGAACCTCTACGACAGGCGGCTGGCCATCGCTACCGTGAATGGTTTTGTCTTCGTCGATGTGCGGGAGATCGTTCGCTGCGAATCGAGCAGCAATTACACCCGGTTCCACTTTGTCTCCGGAAAAGTAATGACTTCGTCAAGGAATCTCGGTTACTACGAAGAGCTGTTGCCGCCTGAAAAATTCTGCCGCATTCACCACTCCCACCTCATCAATATCGATTTCCTCGATCAATACGTCAAAGGGGGAAGCGGCGGTACGGTCATCATGAAAGATGGTTCAGAGCTGGATGTTTCCCAGCGGAAGAAGGATGAGTTTCTTCAAAAGGTCCTTTCCGGAAAATAGGTTAGCAACGGTGAATTTCCATAGCATGAGGTTTGCCGAACGGGATCAGTAACCCGAGCCGCCAAACAGTGAAAAGCGCAGCCCCAGGTTGAAAGCGAAATGCGATGGAATCACGTTGTCTACATAGGCCCCGTTGACCTGGTTGGCGGGTAATACGATACCTGCATCGGCAAATAGTTTGGCATTGCCAAACGCATACTGGCCCCCCAGCGAAAGGCCGAGGGTGAAGCCGTTTTCGCTGACCGGTTCCAGTTGATTCACGGGTTGCTGACCCGAAGGAATGGAACCTTTAATTTTTTCTTTCATGCTTACCAGCACCAGGCCCATGCGGCCCGAAGCATATACCGACATGCCTTCTTCCTTTTCACCGCCGAAATAATAATCGCCGTCAAGCGTGATGGTCTTGAAATTGTAAACGAATTCGGAAGGAACAGTACTTCCGCCGGTCAGCATCACTTCGCTGGCCGTTTTGATCGGGAAGCCGTAGGTAAAACCGAGACCAAAGGCTGCTTTTTCGTTGACCGGCAGGGAAAACCTGATTTTGGCGCCGGCGTTGTTTTGCCCGAAATCGCCTTTGTACATGGTGTAGCTGCCGCCGACATCCAGGCGAAGGTCGGAGAAACTAATTTGCGCCGAAGCAGCGGCTACGGCAAAGATACCTGTGAAAACAAGCAGGAGTTTTTTCATGGTGGTAATTTTTCCCGAAAATAAGAGGACGCTCTGTGCGTGACCGGTACCATTTATTATCTGCCGGGTTTCATTGAGCAGGTGATGAAGCGGGGACATAACCGCCCGCAAATCTTATTTGTCCAGTTGAGGTTTCAGCTGTATACAGGACCATGCACAAAAGGGCAGCAGGAGGAATAGCAGGAACGCAAACCAGCTTTGCATAATAAAAAAGGCGGGAATTGCCAGCAGCAGCAGGTAGAAGGGATAGAGGAACAATAAAAGGCTCACCAGCACCGAGTCGTAGTGATCGTTATGGTTTGTTTTTTTCCAGGCGAACTTTTTGAGCGGCCCGTACAGCGGCCAGTGCAATACAAGACCTGCGGCGGCAGGCAGGAAAAGCAGGGCCTTTTTTACTGCCGGCACCGGTATTGCCAGCTTTTGTTCCTGCAGCGGTTTATCTGCTTTGGGTATTTCGAACACAAGCGGTTTCAGGGCTGCCTGCAGCTGCCGGTTGAATGCCTGGTTACGCTGGCCGTCCGTATCTTTTTCCCGGATGACGGAGGAGGTAATGATATCGCCAAAGCAGAGATAAACATTCTTGCCGAACCGGCGGAACGAACTGTAATTGATGCCAACCGGCAACACGCGGAGCGGGATACCCTCTTCCCAGCATTGAACGGCCAGCCTGGCCGTGCCTTTCTTCAGCGGGCGGAGGTGCCATTCATTGATGCATTTGCCTTCGCTGAAGATGAGCACGATGCCATTTTGCCGGAACAGGCGGAGGCAGGCATCGAATGTTTTATAGTTCTCCGACAGGTTTTCCACGCCTTCGCTGGTCCGGTAAACAGGCAGTATTTTCAGCGCATGCAGCAGCCGGGCTACCCTTGTTTTTTTAAACACATCGCCGCGCGCCAGTGACCATACCGGTTGTTCAAACAGCAGGTCCAGGATGATGGCGTCGAGAAAAGAATTAGGGTGATTGCAGGCCAGCAGCAGCGGGCCTTTCTCCTGCAGCATGGCGGGATCGGAAATAAAGATCTTGCGGCAAAAGAGGGGAAGCGCTGGCCGGAGAAAGAATTTGAGAATGCGATACAGCAAGCCTTTTTGCAGTGAATATAAGCAGGAATCGGCCGGGGAAAATAGCCGATAGTCGTATTTTTACGGAGATGGGTTAATAATTCATTGATAGCCAGTATGTTTGATCTTGCTGTCAACCGGAAAAACTTCCTGTACCAGACGCTGTTTCCAGTTATATGCTGTATCTTTGCTGCCCCGATTCCGATTCCTGTCGGAACAAAACCATCGGGATTTAATCATGTTTGATCATTTAATTCAAAAACACTTAAACGCTGATGCACAGGAGACTGCTGCCGATCCGGCCCCTGCCGAAACGGAAGCAGCTACAGCGACAACAACTGCACCTGTGGAAGCCGTGGCTACTGCCCACGACGATTTTGACTGGAGCGTTGACAAGCGCAACGTTACTTCTTACACAGAAGAAGAAAAAGAGAAGTACGACAAAGTGTATGACAATACATTTGTACAGCTCAACGATGGCGAACTGATCCACGGTACCGTGGTTGGTTTGACCAAGACCGATGTAGTACTGAATATCGGTTTCAAAAGCGATGGCCTGATTTCGCTGAACGAGTTCCGCGACCTGCAGAACCTGGGTATCGGCGACGAAGTGGAAGTGATGGTGGTGGAGAAGGAAGACCGTGACGGTCACCTGAACCTGAGCCGCCGCCAGGCGCGTATCACCCGTGCATGGGAGCGCATCGTGGAAGTACATAAAACAGGAGAAGTGATCACCGGTACCATCACGAGCAAGACCAAAGGCGGTCTGATCGTGGATGTATTCGGTATGGAGACCTTCCTGCCCGGTTCGCAGATCGATGTGAAACCGGTAACCGACTACGATCAATTTGTAGGCAAGACCATGGAGTTCAAAGTGGTGAAGATCAACGAAGCCATCAAGAATGCCGTGGTATCGCACAAGGCCCTGATCGAAAGCGATATCGAAGCACAACGTGCCGAGATCATCAGCAAACTGGAGAAAGGCCAGGTCCTGGAAGGTACTGTGAAGAACATCACGGACTTCGGCGCCTTTATGGACCTCGGTGGCCTGGACGGCCTGCTGTACATCACCGATATTTCATGGGGCCGTATCTCTCACCCGAGCGAGGTGCTGAAGATGGACCAGAAGATCCGCGTGGTGGTGCTCGATTTCGACGACGAGAAGAAGCGTATCAGCCTCGGCCTGAAACAACTGACCCCGCACCCGTGGGATGTGCTGAACGAGAACATTGCCGAAGGCAATATCGTGAAAGGCCGCGTGGTGAATATCGAAGACTACGGTGCATTCCTCGAGATCATGCCTGGTGTGGAAGGACTGGTGCACGTAAGCGAGATCACCTGGGCCAATACGCCGATCAATGCAAAAGAGTTCTTCAAACTCGGCGACGAGCATGAAGCCAAGATCGTGACCCTGGACAAAGGAAGCCGCAAGATGAGCCTTTCTATCAAGCAACTGTCGCCCGATCCCTGGAACGATATCGAAACCAAATTTGCTGAAGGCAGCCGTCATACCGGCCTGGTGAAGAACATCACCAACTACGGTGTGTTTGTAGAGCTGGCTCCCGGCATCGGCGGTATGATCCATATCAGCGATCTGAGCTGGCTGAAACGTTTCAATCACCCGAGCGAGTACATCAAGACCGGCCAGAACATCGATGTGGTGATCATGGGCATCGACAAAGACAACCGCAAACTGCAGCTGGGACACAAACAGCTGGAGGAAGATCCCTGGAATACGCTGCAGGATACATTTGCGATCGGCAGCATTCACGAGGGTACGGTGATCCGCCGCGATGACAAAGGCGCCGTGGTGCAACTGCCTTATGGCCTGGAAGGTTTCGGTCCCAACCGTCACCTTAGCAAGGAAGACGGCAAGAGCATCGGTGCTGATGAAACAGCTCAATTCATGGTGATCGAGTTCGACCGCAACGAAAAACGCATCGTTCTTTCGCACAGCCGTATCTGGGAACAAGGCCAGTACGAGGAAAAAGAAGCTGCGAAGAAAGAAGCAAGAGTAGAAGCGGAGAAAACCAAAAAAGCCGTGAAGACCATCCAGAACAAAGTGGAAAAAGCCACACTGGGTGACCTGGGCGTGCTGGCCGACCTGAGGAAAAAACTGGAAAACAACCAGGGTTCTTCTGAAGAAGCCAAGTCAGAATAAGCTATCACTTTTTGCATACAAGGCTGTCCACCAACCGGGGGACAGCCTT
>JBEVLT010000314.1:0-8877 GCA_040509055.1 Chitinophagaceae bacterium | reverse complement strand
CAGTAGGTAGCTGTTACCTCTACCGGAACCGGGCTGTATGTTTTCGTTTTGCCAAAAAACGCTTTGACAAACAATACGATCAGCGTGATAATGCCCCCGATCACGTGCAGGGCATGCAGGCCGAAAATGATGTAGAGGAACTGGCCGGCGCCCGACGAGCCCCTGAACGTCACCTGCTGCTGCACCCACAGTTCCCGGAAGCCAACCCACTGCAGCACCACGAAAGCGGCGCCAAGCAGGAAGGTGATGGCTACCAGCAGCCGGTATGTGCCCATGCCCCGCTGCCGGAAGGACCGCAAGGCCAGCTGTATCGTCAGGCTGCTCAGCACGATCACGCCTGTCGACACCCAGAACACCTGCGGCATCTCGATCTGCCTCCACCCTACCAGGTTGCTTTTGACGATAAAAGCGCTGGTCAGCCCGGCAAACATCATCAGGATGCTCGCTATCGCTACCCACAAGGTAAACTTGTGCGGGTGTAATTTTTTTCGTTGCGACTGACTATCCACTGCTATATTCATAAATCTCCAAAATCAGTTTTTATCCGTTGAGCATTGATTGCTGTTTGTTGCATATTCAATACTCAGATCGCCTACAGCACAGGGCTCTTGCTCAGCAGCAGCGCCAGCAGCACCACCGGCAGGTACAAATAGCTGCCAAACATCACGCCTCTTGCCGATCGTACATCCATTTTCTGGTACAGCCTGATGCAGCGGACGATCATGAAAAAATTTGCCACGATCACCAGCCCCAGCCCGATGCTTCCTGCCACGTCATCATAGCGGCACATACCGGTATAAAACGGCACCACCGTCATGGGCAGCAGCAGCAGCGAATAGATCACCGTCTGCATTGCCGTGAATTGTGTCGGCCCTTTCTCCGAAGGCAGCAGCTTAAAGCCTGCCGTGGCATAATCCCCGTGTGCAATCCAGGCAATGGCCCAGAAATGCGGGAACTGCCACAGAAACTGTATGGCAAAGAGCACCCATCCCCCGGTCGACAGCTGGTCGTCGCCGGCCGCCCAGCCGATCAGGCAGGGCAGCGCTCCCGGTACAGCACCCACCAGCACCGCGATGGAATTCACCTTTTTCAGCGGTGTGTAGATAAACGCGTACAGGAACAGGCTAAAGGCTGCCAGCCCGGCCGACAGCCAGTTGAAATAGTTACCGAGAATGAACACACCCAGCGCACCCGTCACGATGGCAAATCCCCATCCGTGGGCTGCGCTCATGCGCCCGGCCGCTACCGGCCGTTTCGCCGTACGCTTCATCAGCGCATCGGTATCCCGCTCCACCACCTGGTTGATGGCATTGGCACTGCCTGTTACCAGCATCCCTCCTGCAAAGAGCAATAGTATCATCCCCCATTCGGCCTCTACCACCTTCGGCGCCAGCAGGTAACTGATCACGCTGCTGAACACCACCATGATACTAAGCGAAAGCTTTACCAACTGTAAATAATCCCTGATTCTGTTCATCAGCCTGCTTTCGCTATTTAAAACCGCATGGTCAGCCATGCGATATTTTTTATGGTTCCATCTTCATCGCTCTGCTCATCGCCTGTTGCGTCGCACACTTCTGCGTTCCGCCCGCTGCTCACCTCACCACTCCTCCGGAGCTACCGGAATACCGTCCCAATGGGACTGGACACCGGACCAAAGGGAGGTGTCTTCCTGATATCCGGCTGTCATCGCCGGTAAAGCGCTACTATCTAAAGAACTTTAAACCTCTTCAACCTTAAACTTAGACCTCTCTTAGTGCTTACTCTCGTTCTCTCCTACCGGCTCGGTCTGCGGGATGAAATCGCGGCCGTCCTTGGCGTAATCATAAGGCCAGCGGTGTACTTCGGGTATCTCGCCGGTCCAGTTGCCGTGACCAGGGTTGATCGCCGTGGTCCACTCCAGCGTATTGGCGCCCCAGGGGTTCGGCGTGGTCACTTTTCTTCCTTTGAAAATGGAATAGAAGAAGTTGAACACGAACATCAGCTGCACGGCAAATACAATGATCGATACGATCGTGATCATTTCACCCAGGGAAGCAAACTTGTTGAACGATACCCAGATGCTCTTATCGAGGTAGCGGCGCGGCACGCCGGCCAGCCCTTCGTAGTGCATGGGCCAGAAGATCAGGTAGGCCCCGATGATCGTAACCCAGAAGTGGATATAGCCCAGTGTATTGTTCAGGTAGCGGCCAAACATTTTGGGGAACCAGTGGTACACACCGGCAAACATGCCGAAGAAGGAGGCCACGCCCATTACAATGTGGAAGTGCGCCACCACGAACATGGTATCGTGCAGGTGTATATCGATGGTCGAGTTGCCCAGGAAGATACCGGTCAGACCGCCGGAGATAAACAGGCTTACAAAACCGATGGCAAACAGCATGGCCGGCGTGAACCGGATATTGCCGCGCCACAGCGTGGTCAGCCAGTTAAATACCTTGATGGCAGACGGCACCGCGATCAGCAGCGTGAGCAGCACGAACACAGAACCGAGGAAGGGGTTCAGCCCCGTTACGAACATGTGGTGCGCCCATACCAGGAAGGCCAGGATGGCGATGGCAAACAGGGAGCCCAGCATGGCCATGTAGCCGAAGATCGGCTTGCGGCTGTTCACCGACAATATTTCCGATACCATGCCCATCGCGGGCAGCAGGATGATGTATACCTCCGGGTGGCCCAGGAACCAGAACAAGTGCTGGTACAGGATGGCGCTACCGCCCTCGTTGGGCAGCACTTCGCCGGCCACCACGATATCGCTCAGGTAGAAGCTGGTGCCCAGGTTGCGGTCAAACAGCAGCAGGATGGCGCCCGACAGCAGTACCGGGAAAGATAATACGCCCAGTACGGCGGTAAAGAACATGGCCCATACCGGCAGGGGCAGGCGCGTCATGCTCATACCCTTGGTACGCATGTTCAGGATGGTAGAAATATAGTTCAGGCCGCCCAGCAGCGACGATACGATAAACATGGCCATGCTGATCAGCCACATGTCGGCGCCGGCTTTGGAGCCCTGCGAGGCCTGGCCCAGTGCGCTCAGCGGGGGGTACATGGTCCATCCGCCGCTGGCCGGTCCTGTCTCGATAAACAGGGAAGAAAGCATGATGATGCTGGCCAGCACAAAAAACCAGTAAGACAGCATGTTCAGGAAGGGCGATGCCATATCACGGGCGCCGATCTGCAGGGGAATCAGCAGGTTGGCAAAAGTGCCGCTCAGGCCGGCCGTCAGTACGAAGAACACCAGCACGGTACCGTGCATGGTCACCAGGGCGTAGTAAAACTCAGGCTGTATCTGGCCGCCCTTGGCATGATGGCCAAAAAAGGTTTCGAGGATCGGGAAGGTCTGGTTCGGAAAACCCAGCTGCAGCCGGAACAATACCGAGAACAGGCCGCCGATGATGGCCCAGATGATACCGGTGATCAGGAACTGCTTCCCGATCGTCTTGTGGTCCATGCTAAAGACATACTTCGATATAAAGGACTGGTGATGGTGCCCATGTCCGTCATGGTCATGCCCGTCATGATGCAGATCATACGCCGCGGCTCCCTGCTGTACGTGTACTGTTGCGTCGCTCATAATCTTTTTATTTTACCGGCAATCGGCGATTGCCCTCTTTCTTTTAGTATTAAGTTATTTACCACTGTTCAGGGCCAGCGGTTTTGCCGCTGCCGCGCTATCTTTTACGGCCGAAGGGTCCAGCTCCGGGAATGATACCAGGAACCGCGGCTTTTTGCCCGCCATCCACTGGTCAAATTCTTCCTGTGTTTCCACAATGATCTCGCCCCGCATGCTCCAGTGACCCTGCCCGCACATCTGGTCGCAGGATATTTCGTATACGAATTCGGGGTTCTGCGTTTCTTCCTTCATCTGTTTGGACGTCTTGGTGGGGATGAACCACATGGTGGTCGGCGTACCGGGCACAGCGTCCATCTTCAGGCGGAAGTGCGGCAGACCTACGTCATGGATCACGTCCTTGGCGCCGATGATCAGCTTCACGGGCTTGTTCACCACCAGATGCATCGGTTCGCCGCTCACATAGATATCGTCTTTGTTGGTGGAGTCTTCCCATACCTGGCCCAGCGGGTTGGTGGCCTCGTTGATGTTGCGGTAATATTTTTTGCCCAGGATATTGTCGCTGCCCGGGTAGCGGAACTCCCATTTGAACTGGCTGCCCGTCACCTCTACCTGCATGGCGCCCGAAGGAGCATCGCCGGTGATGCGGAACCAGTACATGATACCGAAGCCAACCAGCACGGTCAGCGCAATGGCGGGTATGGCGGTCCAGATGATCTCCAGCTTGTTATTGTGCGGGAAGAAGTAGGCTTTGCGTGTATCAGACTCCTGGTAGCGGTAGCAGTACCAGAACAGGAGGAACTGGGTGATGACGAATACGATACCGGTGATGATCAGCGTGATCTTGATCATGTCGTCGATCAGCACACCGTGGTTGGAGGCGCTGCTGCCGAACTGCAGGATCTTGCCGCCCAGCTTTTCATTGCAGTAATATACCCCGATCATGCCCAGGATCAGGAACACCAGCAGCAAAAAGCCATTGATCTTATTGCTTTGCTTGCGGGACCGCTCTTCTCCCCTGATGACGGCTACGTATTCACTTGCCTTGGCTATCTGGAAAGTGATCAGAAACCCAAGTACCAGGATCGCTACAATGAAAAAAGTTTGCATACCTCTATAAAATAAATTCCAAAAAAATTAAGTTCCTACATCCACGGTCTGCGGCCATGGCCGGCCGCTTACGTATGGTGAATCAGGCTTTCTTTTACAAAAGGGTGATTCTTTGCCAGCAGCGGAGCCTTGGTCAGCGCCCTGGCCGTTACAAACATGATCAGTCCTACAAAACCCAGCGCCACGCCAAAGTCGTACACGATCAGCGGTACATGTTTCGGCGAAGGAGCGGGGAATACCATCTGGAAAAAGTCGAGCCAGTGGCCAAACAGGATCAGGATGGCCATAAAGGTGACGATGGTATAGTTCCGTTTTGCATCGCGGCTCATCAGGATCAGGATGGGCGCCACGAAGTTGATGATCAGCATCATCCAGAATATACCGCTGTAAAGACCTTCCGCCCTTGGTTTGAAGTACACCGTTTCCTCCGGTATGTTGGCATACCAGATCAGCATGAACTGGGAAAACCACAGGTAGGTCCAGAAAATGGAAAACGCGAACATGAACTTGCCCAGGTCGTGCAGGTGCTCATGGCTGGTGTATTCCAGGTAACCGTTGTTTTTCAGGAATACCACAAACAGCGTGATCAGCGCCATGCCGGCCACGAAGGTGCTGGCAAATGTGTACCAGCTGTACATGGTGCTGTACCAGTGTGCATCGATACTCATCAGCCACAGCCAGGGAATGGACGACATCACCGTCAGCGCAAACACCACGATGTACAGGGCGGCCCATACCGTGTTTTTCCAGATATAGCTTTTTCTTTCCTGCACGCTTTTCAGCGGGCTGTTGTCCAGGCTGCGGGAGAGCTGGCGCATCTTCCAGCCCAGCACCGACCACAGTAAGATGGTGAGTACCGTAGCGGTGGCAAAAAAGCCTTTGTTCAGAAATCCTTTTTTATGATTCAGAATGTGATCGTGCTTCACGTGCTCCACGTCGGTCCAGTGGTAGATGGTATGGTTGTCGCTGAAGGCAATGGCCAGCAGGATAGCACCGCAGATGACGCCTACTACCGGCACGCAGGCCGATATCGCTTCGGGCACCCGGCGGAATGCCATTTGCCATCCGCCCCAGGCCAGCGTGGTGGCACAGATAAAGAACATGGAAGCATTGACCACCAGCAAAAAGTACACACTGTTCTGCAGCAGGCTACCCCAGAACCGGGCATCCTGGTGAAGCTTTTCTTCTGCCGTACCGCCGCCACCATGTGTGGAAATATAGAGTGCGGCAATGGCCAGTATACCTACCACCATCAGCACAATGGAAATAGTGTTGTATCGTTTCGGCACCAGGTAATTTTCCCGTATTGACATCAGTGTTCTTTTAGAAATTCGTTGATATAGTTATTTCACTTTGGCTATCGCAGCAGAATCCGTTTTCGGGGCTGCGGCCAGGCTGTCTGTCTTCGCTGCGCCACCGGTTTGCTTCGACTTGATATAGGCCGACACCATCCAGCGCTGCCGGGTGGTGAGCTGCGATGCATAGCTTCCCATCTGTCCCTTGCCGTAGGTAGCCACGTGGAAAATGGTACCGATCGCCTTTTTCTTCATGTCTTCGCTCATCAGGTTGGCCGGTGCTGCTGCGTACGGTCCGTTGCCATTGTTGTACAGCGGGCCGTTGCCATCCAGGGCGGCGCCATGGCAGATGGCACAGTTCACCAGGTACAGTCTTTCCGATTCCTTCAGGTCGATCGACGCGGCATCCAGCGGGCTTTGTACGGCCGCCGAGCCGTTATATCCTGTCGAATCGTTCTTCAGCGCATAGGGAGCCAGCTCACCGCGGGCAATGGTACCGGCCACCGGCTGACCATTGTAGTGCGCGCCGGAAGCATCCAGGCGTTCCTGTGCGGGGGCATAGGTTTCGTAAGCCCTGCTGTATGTCATGTCCGGCATATAGGCCCGGCCGGGATTGCGGCGTGCACCGTCACAACCCGCCAGCACGGCTACCGCCGCTACACAACCTGTTATGACCAAAAATTTCTTCATCAACATGTATTTAAAAGTTCTTGCTTATCTGCTAATCGTGGCGTTACGCCCTTTTATCTTCCACGCCAATCGTTTCCTTATCGTAGCGGCCCAGCCACCAGCCGGTTTCCCGGTACTGCACCGATACATCCTGTGCGCCTACGCTGCTCAGGAAGGCCAGGGCATCCTGTTCGTTCGTCTTATCGGTACATTCCAGCGCCATCACAAACGTATCGTCGGTGGAGCGGGGGTTGAAATGATCTTTCTTGACAAAGGGCGCCAGCTGGCACAGCCAGCAGAACGTGAGCACCATCCCTACCGAGGCAAACAGTACTGTCAGCTCGAAGATGATGGGTATCCAGGCCGGCAGGGCGAAATGGGGCTTGCCGCCGATGTTCAGCGGCCAGTCCGTGGTAAAGGCCCAGGTGATGAAGCTGATCGCCGTGATGGTGCCGGTGATACCGTAGATAAAGCCGGCCACGTGCAGGCTGGTATCCCGCAGGCCCATGGCCTTGTCCAGCCCGTGGATGGGAAACGGGGTAAAGACATCGTGGATCCTGTACCCTTCCCGGCGCACTTTTTTCACAGCAGGGAACAGCACCGCTTCATCGTAAAAATTGCCAACAACAAATTTTTTGACAGCCATAATAGTTAATTCAGAAGTTAAAAGTCAAATCCGGCTGGTAACCCTTTGAATGCTTACTTTTTTATTTTTTTCACTCAATGATCGTGTGTGTGTTTGTCGCCAAACTCGTCTGTCGATTCTCCTTCTACGCCACCCATCTTTTCCTTGTAGCTCTCGCCGTTCTTCTTCAGGATATGCTTGATCTCGGCGATGGCAATAACCGGGAAGAATTTGGAGAACAGGAAGTAGCAGGTAAAGAACAGCCCGAACGTGCCCATGTAAAACCCGACCTCCCATATGGTAGGCGTGTAATACGTGCTCCAGGAGCTGGGCAGGTAATCGCGGTAGATGGAAGTAACGATGATCACAAACCGCTCGAACCACATACCGATGTTCACCAGGATACTCATGAAGAAGGTGAGCAGCAGGTTGCGCCTCATCTTTTTGAACCAGAATATCTGGGGCGACAGTACGTTACAGCCCATCATCAGGTAATAGCTCCAGCCATAGGGACTGTTCAGGTTCAGCCTGTTTTCGAAAAAGGCGAATTGCTCGTACTCTACGGCAGAGTACCAGGCCATGAACAGCTCTGTGAGGTAGGCGATACCCACGATGGAGCCGGTCAGCACGATTACTTTATTCATCACCTCGATGTGCTCCAGGGTAATATACTCTTCCAGTCCCAGCACGCGGCGCGTCACCAGCAGCAGCGTTTGCACCATGGCAAACCCTGAGAAGATGGCCCCTGCCACGAAGTAGGGCGGGAAGATGGTGGTATGCCAGCCCGGTATGACCGAAGTGGCAAAGTCGAAGGATACGATGGTGTGTACAGACAGTACCAGCGGCGTGCTCAGACCGGCCAGTACCAGCGAGAGGGCCTCATGGCGCTGCCAGTGCTTGGTAGAGCCGGTCCAGCCAAAGGATACGAGACCGTAAAACAGCTTGCGCCATTTCAGTTTGGCCCGGTCGCGCAGCGTGGCCAGGTCGGGCAGCAGCCCGGAATACCAGAACAGCAGCGATACGGTAAAGTAAGTAGAGATCGCAAATACGTCCCACAGCAGCGGCGAGTCGAAGTTCACCCACAGCGGGCCGCGCGTATTCGGGTAAGGCAGTACGAAGAAGGCGTCCCATACCCGGCCCATGTGCCAGATGGGAAACTGGCCGGCACACATTACCGCAAAGATGGTCATGGCTTCTGCGGCACGGTTTACACCCGTACGCCATCCCTGGCGAAACAGCAGCAGGATGGCGGAGATCAGCGTTCCGGCGTGACCGATACCTACCCACCATACGAAGTTGGTGATATCCCAGCCCCAGCCAATCGTTTTACCCAGGTTCCACTGGCCGGTACCATAGATGATCTCCATAATAACGGATACAATGCCAAAGCCCAGCAGGGCCACCGAGATCAGAAAACCTATCCACCAGAGCCGGGAAGGTTTTGCTTCCACGGGCCGGCAAATATCCTCTGTCACCTGGTGATAGTCTTTGTCTCCTTCCACCAGCGGTCCCCTTACCTGTGATTCGTACCTGAGTAGTGCCATAATTTTCAGCTTTGAGCCATTAGCCTATAAGCTATAAGCTTCTTTGTATAGATCGGAAGAGCG